>JBJKQK010000147.1:0-37574 GCA_046705285.1 Terriglobia bacterium | reverse complement strand
ACAAGGAGACGGAAACCATCGATTACGACGAACTGGAGCGGCTGGCCATGGAGCACAAGCCCAAGCTGATTGTGGCCGGCGCCAGCGCTTATCCGCGGACGATTGACTTTGAGCGCTTCGGCGAGATCGCCAAAAAATCCGGCGCGCTGCTGATGGTGGATATGGCCCACATCGCCGGTCTCATCGCGACCGGGCTGCATCCCAGTCCCTTCCCGCACGCCGACTTTGTCACTACCACCACCCACAAGACCCTGCGCGGCCCGCGCGGCGGAGCCACCTTCTGCAAGGAGCAGTTCGCCAAGGCGCTGGACAAGATTATCTTCCCCGGAGTTCAGGGAGGTCCGCTGATGCACGTGATCGCCGCCAAGGCCGTCTGCTTCCATGAAGCGCTTCAGCCCGCATTCCGCGATTACCAGAAACAGATCGTCGCCAATGCCAGCGTGCTGTGCGACACCATCGCCTCGAAGGGCTTCCGTATCGTCTCCGGCGGCACGGACAATCACCTGATGCTGGTGGATGTCTTCTCAAAGAACGTCACCGGCAAGCAGGCCGAAAAAACTCTTGAGCGCGCCGGCATCACCGTCAACAAGAACGCCATTCCGTTTGATCCCAACCCGCCCATGGTCGCGAGCGGCATTCGCGTGGGAACACCTGCCGTCACCACGCGCGGCATGAAAGAAACCGAGATGCGCAGGATTGGCGGCTGGATCGCCGAGGTCCTCAGCGACCTGGAAAATGAAGATCTTCTGGCGCGCATCCGCAAGGAAGTGGAGGCGCTGACCCGCGACTTTCCGCTCTATGAAAGCCGTCGGGCCGCGGTTGCAAGCCAGGCGTCATCCTGAATTCTGCCGCAGGATGGCTTGCGCAGCGGCGTACCCGCTTCGGACGGCCCCTTCGATGGTTGCAGGCAGGCCGGTGTCCGTCCAGTCACCGGCGAGATACAGCCCGCAAACCGGCGTCACGGCGGAGGGGCGAAGAGCATCCACGCCGACGCAGGGAGAGAAAGTGGCGAAGCGCTCTTTGATCACCAGGGAATGTCTGAGCCTCGCGTCCCGCATTCCGGGCAGCAAAGTTCTGAGTTCCTTCAACGCCATGTCACGCAGGTCATCTTTGGATCGAGCCACATGATCGTGCGCGCCGCTCAGCACAAGCGACACATAAGGCTCGCCTGTTCCCAGAATCTTGCCCTTGTTAAAAAGCCACTGGATGGTGGTGCCGCGCAGGCCCACAAACTCGAGATCGGTGACTGGACGGTCAAACCAGAGGTAGAGCGAAATGATGGGAGCGGGCCTCAACTTGAGAAGTCGCGAAAAGGCCGGCTCCGCTTTGACGGCGTCTGCCGGAAGCAACCCGGGAAGAACATGCCACGGTACGGCGCTCAAAACTGTCTGACCCTCGATCACCGTGCCGTCGGCAAGCCGAACGCCCCGGCAGGCTCCATCCGAGAGCAGCAGCGCTCTCACGTCCCGGCGGAGTTCAACCTGGCCGCCTCGATCGGTGATGGCCTTGACCGCCGCATCGGTGTAACACTCACTCAAGCCTTTGCGGGGGATGCCCAGCCGCGAGTCCGCAGGCGAGTTGAACAGCGCCAGGCGCAGAACACGCTCAAAGATAAGAGCGGAGGCGATTCGCGGGTCCTCGTTCATTGCGGCAATGCAGAAGAGGTCCCAGAAGTTGCGGCGCAGGCCCTCGGACTGCCCCAGGCCGGAAAGCCATTCCTCGACAGTGAGCCGGCCGGTCTTGCGCAAAGTGTCCGCCCCATCGTCTACAGAGCGCAGCGCCCGGCCCATTCGAACCACGTCGAACTTTTCGCGGAACGAAAAGCTGTTTGAGAGAAAGATGCCTGCCAGCAGGTGCCAGGGCGCCGGCAAAAACGGGCAGCGAAGCTCAGTGACCTTCTGATTCGGGTCCAGAAAATTGACTCGAAGCTGAGGTTCGAACGCGATGGTTTGAGATGTCCCGATGGTGTGGAGAAACTGTAAAGTCGAATGGTAACAGCCCATGATGAGGTGCTGTCCGTTGTCCACAACAGAACCGGTGGCTGCGTCACGAAAAGAGCGAGCGCGTCCACCGAGGTAAGGCTTTTGCTCAAGCAGGCGGACACCCCGCCCGGCTTCTGCCAGTGCGACGCCGGCAGCCAGCCCGGCAAGGCCCCCGCCAATAATCAGGACGTCTTCACCCATGGGAAAGGAGGAGATCCATTACAATTTCCGCTCCCTGTGCAATCAGCGTGACGGTCTGGAAGCGAATCACCGTTGGCGGCCGCTGCCCACAGCGACCCCTGCGTTACGCTCCGCAGCTTCAGGCATGATGGGGTGTCGAGCCTTGAAGTATAGCCGCAAAAAATCATGCCACTTCAGTTTGGGTCGATGGTGAAACACGTCGTAACGGACCGCCTCAGTACGGGAGAGGATCGTTGTTCCCGTCAGCCAGGTGAGGCGAAGCTGCCGGCGGAGCTCCGGAACGACACGCTCGGGCAACGGCTTGCCCAGCAGGAACAATTCCCACGTACGTTGTGCTTCGAGCGCCATAAGACCACGCCATCGCTCCTGCATTCCGGCGTCCTCCTGCATCCGGCTCGCAAGCATCCAGCGTTTGAGATCGCCCACCGTGAGGTCAAAACGGGCCATATCATCGATCGGCAGGTAGACCCGATCACGTTCGAGATCGATGCGGACATCCTGCCAGAAGTTGGTCAGTTGAAGTGCGGTGCAGATGTTATCGGACAAGGCAAACACCTCCGGCTCGCGATGCCCGAAAAGCTCCAGCATCAATCGTCCAACGGGGTTGGCAGAAAGCGAACTGTAACGGAGAAGCGACTCAAAGTCCTGGTGGCGATTGACTGTTACATCCATCTCAAACGCACGGAGGAGGTTGTCGAGATTGGTCACGCTTAAATTGTGCTTGCGAATGGAGTCGCCCAAGGCAAGAAACGTCGGAAGATCGCTTTCGCCCTCAACACACAGGTATAGCCTGCGGCGCCAGTCCGCAAGGGCCTGCAGGCGTCCTTCCACACCAGGCTCATCGGCGAAATCGTCCGCCGAGCGTGCAAAGGCGTATATGGCAGCCAGCACGTCTCTCTTATCTTTGGGAACCAGGAGCGAGGCAACCGGGAAATTCTCATAGTGACGCCGCGCCTGCCGGCGGCACTCCGCGTAGGCAGCTTCGAGACTCGAGGGAGAAGATTTCATGCGAACTCAACGCCACCGGCCGCCCCGCACCAGGCCGATGCGATCGGCTAACTCAGTGAGAGCGACATCGGATTGGGCCGGTTCACGGCTTATCACCCTTCACCTTCCCTTCCAAGAAGGGCATCGGCCCGCCGCCAGCAAGCTGGAGCACTGAACAGTGGACGCACGCTACTTTCTTTCGGGTCGCAAGGGACGGCGCATGAAGGCCGGAACATCCAGATCACCTTCCGAAATCTCCAGCGGCGGTTTTTCCGCGGGAGGTTCACTCGGAGCTTTTTCCCGCCTTGAGATGGCGCTCTTCACACTCTGCTGGGCGGTCCGCAAGACCGGTGAAAAGTTCGCCGCCGGTTTCACTCCCATTTTTTCCGATTTGATTCCAGTGGCGATCACAGTCACCTTGACCGCATCCTCCATGGATTCATCAAGGACCGCGCCGAAGATAATGTTCGCATTATCCGCAGCAGCCTTCTGGACAATGGTGGAAGCCTCGTGGACTTCGTGCAAAGTCAGCATGCTCGACCCCGTGATGTTCAGCAGGATGCCCTGCGCGCCGTTAATCGAAGCATCCTCCAGCAATGGGCTCGCAATTGCCTGGTTCGTGGCATCGACGGCACGATTGTCTCCGCGTCCGACAGCGGTGCCCATCACGGCATAGCCCATGCCTTCCATGATCGTCTTAATGTCGGCAAAGTCGCGGTTGATGATGCCGGTGATGGTGATAATGTCGGAAATGCCCTGGACGCCCTGCCGGAGGATGTCATCGGCGATTCGAAATGCCTCGAAGAAACTCGTTCCCCTGTCGACAAATTCCATCAGGCGCTCGTTCGGGATACAGATGACGGTGTCCACTGCCTGGCTCAGCTCTGCGAGGCCGAACTCCGCCTGCGTCATCCGCCGCCTGCCTTCAAAGGCAAAGGGCTTGGTGACCACCCCTACGGTCAGCGCTCCCAATTCTCGCGCCAGGCTCGCAACGATTGGAGCACCTCCCGTTCCGGTGCCTCCTCCCAGTCCGGCCGTAACAAACACCATATCCGCCCCTTCCAGGGCTTCAACGATTTTGTCTGTGTCTTCGAGGGCAGCAGCCCTTCCGACGTCGGGATTAGCGCCAGCCCCGAGACCTTTGGTCAGCTTCGCGCCCAGCTGGATCTTAAGCGGAGCCTTTGACATTTCAAGCGCCTGGAGGTCGGTATTCGCCACCATGAACTCGACACCTTCAACATTGGCGGCAATCATTCGGTTGACTGCATTACCTCCTCCGCCGCCCACACCAAGGACTTTGATCTTGGCCCCGCGCCGGATGTTATCCGAAAAGTCGACGCGTAATTCTTCAGCATGTCCATTGTCTGCCATATAGACTCCTACTGGTGACGATTTGGGATTCACGACTGATCAACCGTTTCCCGGGCCCCGCAACGCCCCCCACAATTTTCCCATCAATCCTTTGTTTTGACGGTCCTGCAACAATCGCATCTTCTTCCCATAGGCCACAAGTCCCACGACCGTTGTGTAAGACGGGTCAGGAAGAATTTCCACTGAGCTCTCAATATTCATGGGATAGCCGACGCGAACCGGCACGCCCAGCACGTGTTCGGCCAGAGCTGCAAAGCCGCCCAGTTTCGCTCCGCCGCCTGTAATTACGACGCCAGCGCCCAACGGCTTCTCCCCTTCCGCGCGCTCAATCTCAGCTTTAATCAGCTCAAGCAATTCCATCGCACGCGGCTCGATGATTTCTCGAAGGCGTGCATAATTCACGATGCGAGCGGGCCGCTCGCCGACTCCGGGGACTTCCAGCGCGGCGGATTCCCCCATCGCCGACTCCTGCTTGCCCCAAAGCCGCTTGATCTTCTCCGCCTCCGGGATGGGCGTGCGCAATCCGACGGCAATGTCATTCGTGAAGTGCTCCCCGCCGACCGGAATCGATGCCGTGTGCCGGACGCTTCCATGCTGGTAAACAATCAGGTCCGAAGAACCTGCACCCAAGTCAACCAGTGCGACTCCGAGTTCACGATCATCCATTGCGAGACACGCTTCCGCACACGCGAGCGCCTCAAAAACCGTTCCACTTTCCGGCACCTCAATTCCCGCCTTGTTAACAGCCGTGACAACGTTTTGCCATGCCAGGGCAGAGACCGTCACCAAATGGACATTCGCCTCCAGGCGTGTCCCCACCATCCCCTGCGGGTCACGGATGCCGTCCTGGGAATCCAGCAGAAACTCCTGGGGAAGTACGTGCAGCAACTCGCGGTCCGGCGGAATAGAGACACTCTGGGCTGCGCGGATCACCTGGCGAATATCCTCGCGAGCAACGCCATGACCCCGGTTGGCTATGGTAATGCCTCCGCGCACATTGAGGCCTCGAATATGCGCTCCTCCCACTCCAACGTAGGCCATATCCACCGGGATACCCGAAGCCGTTTCCGCAGCGTCTATCGCCTTTTTGATCGAGAGCACGGCAGCGTCCAGATTGACGATAAGGCCCTTCCGCCATCCTTTGGATTCAGCGATCCCCAGGCCGGTGACTTCCAGCTTTCCAGCTTCTGTGGGGTAGCACACCATTGCGGAGGTCTTGCTGCTGCCCAGGTCAAGTCCGATTAATGCCTGTCCTTTGTGTACCAATGAACTTCTAATTCTCCTTTGTCTTCCCAACGGTCCCGGACGTGCCGGTCTGGGCGACCCCGGAACTCACCCCCGCCGGGTTTACCACCACCTGGTTCCGATATCTTAGGTCAATAGAATCGACTTTTGCATCCGTCTTGCGCAACTGCGGAAGCACCGTAAGCAGGTTCTCAAAGCGGTCCAGAAAGTCGGCGTGTCCGAAATAAACCAGAAGAGTCTGGCCACCCTGAACTAAAAGCACCTTCAGGTTGCTCGCATCGCTCAGATCAACTTCAGAAACAAACCAACCCGAGCCCGGCATTTTCTTCTTTGTTTCCTGCATGAATTCCTGGTAAAGGCTCAATCGCGCCTTCCGACCGGCAGGATTTCCCTGAAAGTCGAGCCCTTTGACAATGGGAAAATCGAAGTGACTCTTCTCAGGAGGTTCCAGTAAGACTCCATCCTGATCAACCATCATGATCTGGTTGTTTACATCAACAAAAGCAATGGGAACGCGCTCCCTCACATGGATCGTCAAATGCCGGGGGAAAGACCGGACAACAGTTGCGGACTGTACCCATGGAATAGATTCCACCTGCTTTTCGCTTTCCTTCAATGAAATCTTGAAGATGTTGTTTCCAGACCCAGAGTGGTCGTCTTGTACCCCCAGGGCGTCAAGAACGTCTTCCCTTGAAACGTAGCGATTGCCTTCTACCGTGATGTCGATGGGAGAAGTTAGTTCAAAACGGGGGGAACTAAGCAGGTAAACCGCCAGCGAATAGCCGCCAAATCCCACCGGAACAAGAATGAAAACGACAATACCGGCCCACCAGGCAACACGCCGAACACCCTGGGGAATCCGGCTTCTCCGAACTGCAACGGCCCGCGAACGCCGCATGTAGGGCGTTTCAGAAGATTCTATCTCACCTGGCACCGGATCGTCATCCCTCCCAAACATGGCCGTCGTTCCTACCCGACAGATTTCCGTTGAAGCATTGGCCGAGTCCCGCCACCCCTGGAAGAAAGCGCATATTTATCTGGTCAGCCATATCCCAAGGAAATGGGTCTTTCTGAAAGGTTAGAAATGATTTGCACTCACCTCATACTCTCATTAATCCTGTGTTTTCTCCGTCCGCGGTTTCATCATCGTGGTCAGGCCTCGACCTGCCCAGGTTTTTCTACACGATCATTGACCGCCCTCGCCAGAACTTCGGCAATTTTCCACACGTTCCCCGCCCCGATAGTCAGCACTAAATCACCGTGGTGAAGGTCAGCCAAAATCTCGTTGATCACATTTGAGTCGGAAGCGGCATAGCGGGCGCGTGTAAAACCAAGTTCGTTCATTCTTGCCACCAGCCGTTGCGAGGTGATGCCAGGAATGGGCGATTCGCTTGCACCGTAGATATCGAGCACGTAAACTCGATCGCAGGCCTCGAAGCACTGGGCGAATTCGTCCATCAGAAATTTCGTTCGGGTATAGCGGTGGGGTTGAAAGATGGCGCGAATCCGCCGCGCTCCCCTCAGCCGGGCCGCGTCAAGAGTCGCCTTAATCTCTGTCGGATGGTGGCCGTAATCGTCCACAATCGTGATTCCGTCGACTTCGGCCCTGACCTGAAAACGCCTGTCGGCCCCGCGGAAGAATTCCAACCCCACTTGAATTTGTTTCTGGTCGAGATCGAGTTCGCGCCCCACGGCTATAGAGGCAAGGGCATTCTGCACATTGTGCCGGCCCGGAATATTCACTTTGAATGCCCCGGCGAATTTCCCGTCGACGGCGACATCAAAGCTTGAACCTCCTGGCCGCAGTTCCAGATTGCGTGCCGTTATGTCAGCTCCGGATTGGATTCCATAAGTGATAACTCGCCTGCGCAAGCGCGGAAATACTGCCTGCATCATGGCTCTCCAGGGGGAATCCAGGCAGGCAATGACTGCTCCGTAGAAAGGGACCTTGTTCATAAAAGAAACAAAGGATTCCTGAATCTCTCCGAGGTCACCGTAGTGGTCAAGATGCTCTCGATCAATATTCGTGACTACGGCAACGGTTGGCAGCAGATAGAGGAATGAGCGGTCGCTCTCATCAGCTTCCACCACCATCAGATCGCTTTTCCCCAACCTGGCGCTCGAACCAAAAACGTCGAGGCGTCCGCCGATGACAGCCGTGGGATCCAAGCCACCTTCCGACAGCATGACAGCCACCATTGAAGTCACAGTGGTCTTTCCGTGCGAGCCTGCGACAGCCACACAAAACTTCAGACGCATCAGTTCCGCCAGCATTTCAGCGCGGGGAATCACCGGGATTTTTCGATGCGCCGCCTCGACGATTTCAGGATTCATCAGAGGCACGGCCGACGACACGACAACAACCTCGGCCTCACCGATATTCTCCACGGCATGGTGGTCAAAGACTCGCACTCCCAGACGGCTTAACCGCTCTGTAACAGGAGTCCGGTGAAGGTCCGAACCGGAAACGCTATACCCCAGGTTGAGCAACACTTCGGCCAGCCCGCTCATCCCGATGCCGCCAATGCCGACGAAATGGATTCTCCGAACCTTCCCAAGCATAGCCAATTCTCTCGATCTACCCCGCGTTTCAACGGCGGTCTGGCGTTTCATTTTTCCCGGCACAACTCTTCAACCAGATCCGCGATGCGGGATGCAGCATGAGGACTCGCCAGCCTCTTTGCCCCTTGCTCCATCTGCTCCAGCCTGCTCGTATCAGAGAGCAAGTCCATAACCTCGTCCGCCAGGCGATCCGGGTTCAGATCCTTCTGCTCAATCAGGCATGCTCCTCCTGCGCGCTCAAGAGCTCCGGCGTTGTGCAACTGGTGCTGATCCGTCGCAGAGGGATAGGGGACCAGAATCGAGGCTTTTCCAGCGGCCGCCAATTCAGCGACCGTTGCAGCCCCGGCCCGGCAAATAATCAGATCGGCCTGCGAAAACGCTTCTGCAATGTTATCAATAAATGCGCTTACCTCAGACCCTGGCCATTCGTTGCCGTACGCTGCCTCCACAGCATTATAGTCTGCCTCTCCTGTCTGATGGATAAATCTGAGAGTCCCGTGTGCTCGCGACCTTAAAAGTGGCAGACCCTCCGCAATGCACTGATTCAGCGCCCTTGCCCCCTGGCTCCCACCCACGACGAGAACCGTGAGTGGAGGCGTGTGAACTTTAGGCTCCAACACGTAAAACTCCTCACGCACGGGATGACCGGTTAGTCGCCCCTTCGACCCATAAGTCCGGAGAGCCTGCTCAAATCCTACAGCGGCCAACCGCACAAATGGGGAAAGCACGCGGTTGGTGAAACCCGGAATCGCGTTTGGCTCATATAGCAAGGTTGGAATCCCTGCGAGCGCAGCTTCCAACATCACAGGACCGGATATATAGCCTCCGATACCTACCACAACACCAGGACGCAGCCGGCAGAGAAGCCTGGCGGCCTCAAACGCACTCCGGGGCAACTTAGCCGCATTGCGAGTCCTTTTCCAACCCGAAATTCCTTTCAGACCGGCTGCCTGGATCGTTTCCAATCGGTAGCCGGACCGCGGGATCACGCGAGACTCAAGCCCCCTTCCACTACCGAGAAACACCGTTTCGTATTTAGCTCCGCCGGCACCTGAAATCTCAGACCGCCGGCGCATCTCATCGGCCACAGCCAGAGCGGGAAAGATGTGGCCACCTGTGCCGCCGGCCGCCATGAGGATGCGTACCTGGCGTTGTCCCTGTGGCACCATTGAAGACGCCGACCGCCGTTCCTTTTCCAGGATTAGTTCGCTCTGACTATCCATCCATGATCCTCTGGCGAAACCCTTTCAGAGAGCTAACTGGTATTTTGGGATATGTTCAGAAGTATTCCCAAAGCAAACAGCGTCATCACCAGCGAAGACCCTCCATAACTGATCAGCGGTAGAGGCAGCCCCTTGGTTGGCAGAAGCCCAATAACGACGCTAATGTTCACCAGCGCCTGGCCAACGACCATGACAGTAATCCCAATGGCCAGAAGTCTTCCAAAATCGTCGGAACAACGCGCCGCTACCCGCAAACCCCTCCACAGGAGTAGAATGAAAGCTCCAATAACAATGACCGCGCCGATGAAACCCAGTTCTTCGCTGATCACTGCAAATATGAAATCATTCTGGGGATCCGGGAGGAAAAAGAGTTTCGCCTTGCCTTCCATGAGGCCAACCCCTGTGATTCCTCCAGTTCCCACCGCAATGAACGATTGGATGATCTGGAATCCAGCACCCAGCGGATCAGCATAGGGGTGAAGAAAGGCCGTAATGCGCTTCATCCGGTAGCTGGCATCGAAAATCAGCAGAAAGATTGCCGGAAACGCCGCCAACAGCCCATATCCATAGTAGACCAGCGGGAGACCAGACACGAACAACATGGCAGCCACGATCATGCAAAGGGCCAACGTGGTTCCGAAGTCGGGCTCTTTCAAGACCAGCAAGGCATCCGTCCCAGCCACCATTCCAATGGGCAACAGCGTGCGCTTCCAATCCTCAATTTCTCCTTTGCGCGTGGCGAGGAAGTAAGCGAGGAAAACAACGATGATGACCTTCGACAGTTCCGAAGGCTGAAATCTTGCCGGCCCGATCTGCAGCCATCGATGGGCATTATGGATTGGATTCAGGAACAAAATCACAACCAGCAATATGAACTGGATGGCAACAGCCGGAAAGATGATGGTGGGCCTGGCCAGACGGCGGTAATCGAAGTTCATCATGACCGTCATCAGCGCGAGTCCGATAATCGCCCACATCCCCTGCCGGAAGAGGAAGTAATAGCTTGAATGGAACTGTTCCTGGGCCATCACAGCGGAAGCGCTGTACACCATGACAAGCCCGAACAGAAGCAGAACAACTATCGTCCCGAACAACACCTTGTCAATCTGGAGCTGCCGCGCCATTAGCCGCCATTCTCCTTGTGAGCCGACCGATGCTTTCTGATATCGATCTCTGAAAAGGCAACTCGCCCGGCACCCGAGTCTCGTCTCACTGGAACAGATCCAGCACGAATCTCGTAGGCAAGCGGTTCGTCGTCGATCTCATCAGGTATTGCAAGGTCATCTTCATCCACGAGGCATTCATCTGCGTCATCTACGAATTCAGAATTACTCTGCCTGCGTGTTTCCTCCACACTCACCTCATAAACGTATTCCAGTTCAGGAGGGGGAGTGAGCACTGATGGTTCAGGCTGGGATGCCGGTGGCTGGGCATGATCCTGATCAAGGGCTCGCTCCATCGGGGATCCTTCTGGTCCCGGAGTATCCAGGTGTTCTTGTATATAGGAAGCAGGCTCGTTGACGGTCCTGGCAACCGGAACTCGAACTTCCGGCGTCGTATGGGATCCTCGGGATTTGCTCCTGCCTCGATTTTCTTCTGCCAGCCGTCCGACTAAATCCTTGAACACTCGACCGCGGTGTTCAAAGTCCTCAAACTGGTCGAAGCTGGAGCAAGCTGGAGCAAGCAATACTACATCGCCAGGCACTGCCCGGCTGGCTGCCGTCCTCAAGGCAGTTTCCAAGTCACCTGCTTCCACGATTTCCGCCGCTCCCGACAATTCGCTGACTATCTTCTGCTGAGCGCTGCCTATCACGAGCACTTCACGCACACGGTCCTTCATCAGGCTCCGGAGGGGTGCATAGGGTGCACCCTTATCCTTGCCTCCCAGTATCAGGTGCACACCGCTTTCAAAAGTGGAGAGCGCTTTTGCCGCCGCGTCGACGCTCGTTGCCTTGGAGTCATTGTAGAAATCCACCCCGCGGATGTCCCTCACAAACTCCAGTCGGTGCTCCACGCCGGCAAATTCACGGACTGCCCGCCGAATAGAGGAGAATTCCGCTCCCAGGGCGCAGGCGGCCGCCGAGGCAGCCAGAACGTTCTCGAGATTAAATTCGCCACGCAGGCGAACGTCAGACTGCCTCAACAAGGCCACTTCCAGATTCTGAACCCGGTACAGGACGGTCCCATGGGATATGAAAACACCGTTGGCGAGCTCCTTCCGTCGGCTGAAAAGTATTTTCCGGCTCCGAATTGAGGGCGCGAGCTTCATCACGTTATCGTCATCCGCGTTCAGGATCGCGTAGTCATCCGGTGTCTGATTGCGGAAGATGCGCGCCTTCGCCGCAATATATGCATCGAAGCTCGGATGGCGGTCCAGGTGGTTCGGGCTGAGGTTTAACAGTACTGCTACGTGAGGCCGGAACCTGTCGACCGTTTCGAGTTGAAAACTACTCAACTCCGAGACGACGATCGATGCAGGAGGATCCTGATCCACCGCCGCAAGCAGCGGCACGCCGATATTCCCGCCAACAAAGGTGGAAAAACCCGATGCCACCAGAATCTTGCCCAGCAGTGATGTGGCTGTAGTTTTCCCATTGGTTCCTGTAATACCGACAAGACGTCCCTCCAGGAACCATCCCGCGACTTCGACTTCGGGAACCACCGGGATTCCCTCCTGCCTTGCAAGATTCAGTACCGGCAAGTCCGCCCGCACACCCGGGCTGATGACAATAAAATCATGTCGCAGGAATGTTGATTCCTGATGCACCCCCAGCTCCAGGCCGACCTTGCAATTGAGCAATTCAGGAATCTCCTTCGGAAAGGCGCTTGGAGACCGCAGGTCCGTCACGGTAACCACCGCTCCGTGGTCGCTCAGCCAGCGGGCTGCAGCCAACCCGCTCCGCGCCAATCCCACCACCAGCACTTTCTTGCCGCGGATATCCATCAAGAAAGCCTCCCCTGTCGCTCGCCACCGTTACGGCGGAAGTGGGTCGCAAGGATTTCGGAAATCACAACCGAAAGAGACCTTCCGGTTCGCCGCGCCAGCCGCCGGGCTGACTCTAAAGGCTTGCGGTCCAGCGTCAGGCTGACTCGCGTCGGGTTGCGGAAGGATTTTGGCCTGCCCATCAGTTATTAATGCGCATTTTATGCGCAAATATTCCGCCCGTCAACGGCTCTTTCTTTGTACCTTAGCGGAGCTTCAATGTTGTCAGCGCAAACAGAGCACAGACCAGCGCCGCGATCCAGAAACGAGCGATAATCTTCGATTCCCTCCACCCCTGCAGTTCGAAGTGGTGGTGAAGAGGCGCCATCCTGAAAATACGTTTCTTTCGGAGCTTATATGAGCCCACCTGAAGAATGACCGAAAGCGCTTCAATCACGAAAATGCCACCGATAAAGGGAAGCAGCAGTTCCTGCTTGATGATTACGGCTACTGCTGCAACCGCACCGCCAAGGGAAAGGGAGCCCACATCGCCCATAAAAATCTCTGCGGGGTACGCGTTATACCATAGAAATCCGAGGCTGGAGCCGACCATCGCCCCACAGAAAATCGTCAGCTCTGCCGCCTGGGGCAGATGTTCAATGTCCAGGTATGCCGACCACACCGCATGGCCAGAGACGTACGTCAGGACAGTCAACGCCGAGGCGGCCACAACGACGCACCCAATGGCCAGACCATCAAGGCCGTCCGTCAGGTTCACTGCATTGGATGACCCCACCAGGATCAGAACGGCAAATGCGAGAAACGGCAGGAACGCGATGGGATAGCTCCAGGAGCTGTGCAGCAGGCCTGGGATGGTAAAACTGGGATGAATACGCTTGAAGAAAGGAAAAACGATAGATGTAGAATAAAGGCCCCCCGCGGTCATCGCCACCAGGATCATGCCGAAGACGAAACTGACCAGGATTTGAAGCATGAATTTCGTCCGGGCCCTGAGCCCGAGATTATTTCGCTTTCGCACCTTCTGGTAGTCATCCCAAAAGCCAATTGCAGCAAAGGCCAGGGTGACGCCGAGCGCAAGCCAGACGAAGGGATTGTCCAGATCAGCCCAAAGCAGTGTGGGAATAACAATGCACAGGTTAATCAGCACTCCGCCCATGGTCGGGGTGCCCGCCTTGGCTTGATGAGCTTTCGGCCCATCCTCGCGAATATATTGGCCAATCTGGAACTGCTTGAGCTTTCGGATCACATACGGCCCGAGCATCACGGAGAGAAACAGAGCGGTGAGGCTCGCATAAGCGGTTCGGAAAGTGACGTATCGGAAGAGGTTGAAAAGGTGAAACTGGGTGTGAAATTTCAGATAAAGATAATAGAACATGAATTCCTATCAGGCCATTCTCTCAGGCACTTCCGGCGAGGTACCAGCAGGATCACTTATCGGCTTCGCAAGCAATTCTGTGATCCTTTCAAGATGAACCCCGCGTGAGCCTTTGACCAGCACGGTGTCGCCCGCTTTAAGAAGATTCTTGCAGTACTCCGCGGCCTCAAAGGCGTTCGGAAAGAAGGCCACTCTATCTGGATCGATTCCAGCCTCCAGTGCACCATCTCTGATGAATCGGGCGTCCCCCTGTACGGCTACAAGATTGTCAATGCCGCAGCTCACGGCCTTTCGGCCAATCATGCGGTGCCACTCGGGGGAAGACGATCCCAGTTCCAGCATTTCACCGGCCACCACGATCCGGCGTTTTGCACCACTCCATCCCGCCAGCGTTTCGAGCATGCGTTCCATCGCTGGCGGATTCGAGTTGTAGCAATCGTCAAGAATCGTGATATTCCCTGGCAGTGTAAAAATTTCACTTCTCTGAGACAAATTTCTAAAGGACAGGAGGGCGTCCCGAAGCAAGCCAATGTCCATTCCAAACGTCCTTGCCGTCGCCAAAGCTGCCAGCGCGTTCTCTACATTATGAGCACCGGCCAATGGAACGGTAATTTCGCCCTCAACATTCGGGCCAGAGAGGAAAAAGCTACTCTCCCCATCGCGCAGTTTTACCCTCGTTCCCCTGAACAGGGCGCCTTCGCCCAATCCAAAGGTCACGACTTGCCCGTCAAATCCTTCGCCAAACTCCCTCACCCGTGCGTCATCAAAGTTCAGGACGGCCGTCGGTTTCCCATTGCGTTTGCTGAGGTTTTCGATCAATTCACGCTTTGCCCCTGCAATCGCATCAACCGAATCGAAAAACTGCAGGTGGACTGGTCCAACGTTGGTCACCACTCCGACGTCCGGCTCAGCAACCTGCGCCAGACGCGCGATCTCCCCAGGCCCGGACATCGCAAGTTCAACCACAGCCACCTCGTGTGACGGCTCCAGTCCAAGCAGTGCCAGTGGCAGGCCGTATTGATTGTTGAGATTCCCTTGGGACTTCAGGACCGAAAATCGGGTGGCCAAAAGCGCAGCCACCATTTCCTTGGTGGTCGTCTTGCCCATGCTACCGGTAATGGCGATCACCCGCCCGCCCCATTGCCGCCGAACGTAACGAGCAAGCGTCAGCAAGGCATCCGCTGTGTCCGCGACGGCAATTAGACGTGGTCGAATGGCTGGAGGCGCCACGTCCCGAAATTTCCGCTCGACCACCGCACCAGCGGCGCCATGCTCGAGCGCAGCAGCAACAAATTGGTGGCCGTCGTAGTGCAGACCGCGGATGGCAAAGAAAAGCTGGCCCGCGTCGATTTGGCGTGAGTCAATGGAATATCCTTTTGCAACGAGGGAGGGAGCCGATTCACTGAAGTCCAGAACTTCAGCCACCTTTGCCAGCGGCAGTCTCATCGTTCCTAATCCTCATACCCCTATGAAACAAGAAAATGTGCTGGCCTCATCAGGAATCCAGCCTGGAGCTAGCGTCGCTTAGCTCCTCCTTATGAAAGCCCATCCCATTCAAAACCCGGCGCGCCACCTGGCGGTCGTCAAATGGAACCGTCTTGTCCCTCAAGACCTGGTAAGTTTCGTGTCCTTTTCCCGCAAGGATCACCACGTCACCCTCACGTGCTTGCGCAATCGCCTTCTGAATAGCAGCCTCCCGGTCGACCTCTGCAATGTACGGCTTCCCGGTCCTTTGCAGCCCCACCAGGACGTCATTCATGATCAGAATCGGGTCTTCGCTGCGCGGATTGTCAGACGTCAATACCGGCAGATCACTCAGCCGGCCAGCAACCTCGCCCATGATGGGACGCTTGGTACGGTCGCGTTCACCTCCACAGCCGAAGACAACAATCAAACGTTTTCCAGCAAGATTACGCGCCGCTTCCAGAACATTTCGCAGTGCATCGTCCGTGTGAGCGTAGTCAACGATCACAAGAAAAGGCTGGCCTTCGTCAATCTTCTCGAAGCGACCCGGGACGACCGTTAAGCCGCTCAGCCCCTTCTGAATTTTCTCGGCAGGGATGCCCAGACCCACGGTGGTCGCCGTCGCGGCCAGTATGTTGAGCAGGTTGGCGCGTCCTAGCAAAGGCGACTCAACTTCAAGATCGCCCAGCGGAGTTGTCAGGATTGCCGACAATCCTGAATGGGTCTGCGAGTATCGCTTTACTCCAACATCCGCCTTCAATTCCAAACCGTAAGTCATTCGCCTCGGATTCGGCAAAGCCAGCAGGCGCCGGGCCCATACGTCGTCAACGTTAATAACGGCCAGGTCTGGGGGCGGGCTTCCCAGACCTTCAAAGAGCCGCTGCTTTGCCGCAAAGTACTGTTCGAAGTCGTGATGGTAGTCAAGGTGGTCACGCGTAAGATTGGTGAACACCGCAGCCGAAAAATGCAGTCCCCAGACTCGTTCCTGGGCCAGGGCATGCGAGGAGACTTCCAAAATCACAACTTGAGCTCCGTTGCGGACCAGTTCGTCGAAATAGGTCACCAGATCGAGAGATTCGGGTGTTGTATTGGAAGCGGAAACAGTGCGGGCACCCAGCCGGTATTCAACGGTGCCGAACATTCCGGTCCGAGTCCCGGCAGTCTGGAAAATGCTGTTTAGGAGATAAGCAGTGGTAGTCTTTCCGTTCGTTCCTGTGATGCCAATCAACTTCAGCTTGAGGTCAGGATCGCCATAAAAACATCTTGCCGCTGCCGATAAAGCCCGCCGGATTTTCCCAACTCGAACCCACCGACCACCAAACTCCGCCGGGGCCTTCCGTTCACTGACGATTGCAACAGCCCCCCGCCTGATCGCGTCCTCAACAAACAGATGTCCATCGGTTTTTTCACCTGCGATGGCAAAGAATATACAGCCGCTCTTAACCCGGCGGGAATCATAAGCAAGGGAGGTGATTTCAACGTTTCGATCCACCCCCTCTTCGACAGGCTGGACCCTTTCGAGGAGTTCGCCCAATTTCATGCTTCACTCGCATTATAACACCGGCGCATCCCGGCGTCGGTCCTCACCAGTTCCAAGGACCGCTATTTCCCCGAAACGCTGCAACAGGCCTGCGGCGCAAACCGGACCCACACGGTGCTGCCCGCATGGACACTGGTGCCAGGTAGCGGGTTCTGCTGAATGGCAAGCCCTGAACCCACCATCTGCATCTCGAGCCCTAAGGACTGGCACTCCTCCGTCACGCGCCGGGCAGATAGCCCATTGAAATTTGGCACAACCAATAAGGGACCTTCGTCCAGAAGCACCGTCCCATCCGGCGGCGAATTGGACGCCTGAGAAAAGGAAACGGGTTCTACAGGGCGAGTAGCAGCTCCGGCAGTTTCAGAATCTGCTGGAGGGTTTGCCGCCATGGCTCTCCTTTTCTGGGAAGGAGATTTGGCGGACCTGAGGGAAGCAATCTGCAAAGGCCCGGTGGGAGAGTCTTGCGGAACATTGAGATAGCGAAGTGTTTGCTGTGTGATAGACTTCCACGCCGGAGCTGCCACTTGATCCCCATAGATTGCTCCAACCGGTGTGTCGATAACCACCAGAACGGTTATGGCCGGATTATCAACAGGAGCGAAACCTATAAAGGAAGCCACGTAGTCCTTATGTGAATAACGGCCGTTCGGACCGACTTTTTGCGCAGTACCTGTTTTGCCGCCTGCTGTATATCCGACCAGTTGTGCAGGTACGCCAGTCCCATGTTCAACAACGCCTTCCAGCATCTGCTTCATCGTATTGGCAGTTTGCTCAGTAACAATGCGCCGGCCAAGGCTTGGAGAAACGGGATTCTCCACAGACCCCTGAAAGACGTCTTTGACAATTCTGGGCTGAACCATGACTCCGCCATTGGCAATAGCCGAGAAGGCCATGGCCATCTGCAGGGGAGTAACACCAATTCCCTGACCAATTGATATCTCCGCGACGCCGATCCCGGACCAGGAATTCGGCGGCCGGACCAGGCCGCATTCGTTTCCCGGCAAATCAACGTCCGGCGCTGTTCCGAAACCAAAACGCTGAATGTACTTGTAAAGGCGATCCTGACCGAGTCTTAACGCCACTTTGATGGTCCCGATGTCGCTTGAGTGCATCAGGATCTGGGCTACACTCAGGTCGCCGAACGGGTGCCAGTCATGAATGATGTGTCCGGCGAGAACGATGTGCCCGTCCTGGCAATTGATCACCTGATTCGAAGTCACCACGTGCGACTGGATAGCTGCGGATATCGTGACCAGCTTGAAGGTCGATCCCGGCTCGTAGATCCATCCGACTGCCCGGTTAATCCGGTCGACCGGAGGGTATTTCTGAAAATGATTGGGGTTGAAGGTCGGCTGGTTAGCCATTGCCAGAATTGCGCCCGTGTGAGGGTTTTGCACGATGACGGTGCCACCGGCGGCGTGAAACTTCTTGACGGTCTGCGCCAGCACTTTCTGCGCAATGAACTGGATGTCCTGGTCGATCGTCAGCACCACGTTCTTGCCCGCCGCTCCGCGCCATTCGGTAGAACGAAATGATTGATGCCTCGCATCCGTACTCAGCAGGACTTTGCCGGGAAGGCCCTTGAGTTCGTTGTTCAGTCCATATTCAATCCCACCCAGTCCCTTGTCATCCATTCCGACAAAACCTAGAACCGTGGCGGCCAAGTCGCCGTCCGGGTAGAAACGCTTCATTTCCTTCTGGAAATAAATACCCTGCAGGTTTAGGGCTTTGATCCGCTCAGTCTGCTGTGAGGTAATCTTTCGCTTGACCCAGCAAAAGGTACGATAGGTCTTGAACCGGGTCTCCAGGTCTTTGGGATCAAGGTTGAGAATTGGAGCAAGCAGTTTGGCCTCCATGGAAGGATCAGGAATATTGGCGGGAACCGCGTACACCGAATTCACGGCCAGGCTCACCGCCAGCGGATGCATGTGTCGGTCATAGATGATCCCTCGCTTCGGGGCGATATCAACTGTGCGCTGCTGCTCTCGGTCGGCACGGGCCATCAGCGGCACGTACTGGATGATTTGAAGGTAATACAAACGACCGATGATGAGCCCTGTCCAAACAACCAGGCACCCGACCAGGGAGAGGGATCTCCTGGCATGCACTTCGTTCATGGTTGAAGAAGATTGTTTCCACCTCCGCGCCGTGCCATTTACCTCCCACGAGGAATTGCGATCTGAACTCCATAGTTCCGGGCAAACTCCGTTGCCGAGGGCTGAGAACGGGGTGCCGCGTGGTTCCCAACCTGGATGATCTGGTCCGCTTTGGGCGGAACAAGGCCTAACTCAGACTGCGCGAGGGAATCGATCCGCTGGGGATCACTCAAAGCTGCAAACTCCACTTTCAACGCGCGATTCTGTTCCACCTTCTTCGCCTGTTCTGTCTTCAGCTGCTGAATCAGGTAACCGTAACGCACACACTCGAAATGTTGGCAGGCAACGGCGATGATGAACACAAAGAATGTCGCGACCAGGCCAAACAGCCTGAGACACTCGCGGCTCTTCTTGCGATCAACTTCACGATGCAGGCGAGAGTTGTCGATATGTTTGACGAAATAGATTTCCGGATAGGACGCACGGCCCGCGTCATGCTGGTTCCGCGGCCGACGCTTCGCTCCGGGAAGACCTACCGCAACTGTAGCCATAATCCACGTCTCCGAAACGGCACGGCATCCTCTTTAAGTCGAGTGTTATTTACTTCGTGTTCCGGCTATTCAGGTCCTTGTAAAAGGGCACTGCGTCGGTGTGGACCTGAACCCCATAACCCAGGAAATCCTTTGCAAGCGACCCACCGTGGGTGGCGGCCTGCACGGCCGTAGATGCACTGGAATAGCAGTTGCTGATCGCAGACACCAGGCCGCCGGTAGCAGTAACCGCAGTCAAAGAGATCAGAAGCAAAAGCAAAGCGTATTCGGACAAGCCTTCAGCCTGCTCTTTAGGCCATAATCTCTTCAGAAGTTCTGCCATTTTACTTCTCCTTCAGCACAGCGCGTCTCGTGCAGTCGTCCAACCCTCGGACGTCGCTGGCTCGCGATCCGGGAACATTCAACCACGTCCAAACTGCAGACTCACTGGACCAAGACATTGAAGCTTCTCCGCTGCTCTCAGCTTGGCGCTGCGAGATCGAGGATTTTCTCGAACTTCCTGGGGCGTTGGCCGCACCACGTGCTTGGTCAAAACGCGCAACCGACCCTCGCGCTGAAGCCCAAGCAGCGCATGTTTCACCAGGCGGTCCTCGAGTGAATGGAAGGTGATCACAACCGCTCTACCCCCAGCGCCCAGCACTGCTGGAAATCCGGCGAGGAACGCCTCTAAATTTTCGAGTTCCCGGTTGACGACCAGGCGCAAGGCCATGAACGTCCGCGTTGCGGGATGAATTTGGTGGAGGCCCGCCCTGGAGGGGATAGCTCGCATTACCACCTGCGCCAGTTCGGTGGTCGATCGAATTGGACGGGCCTTCACAATCGCTCGCGCTATACGGCGCGAGTGGCGCTCTTCTCCAAACTTGAAAATCAAATCTGCCAGTTCACGCTCGGGTGTGCGGTTAACAATTTCCCCCGCGGTCAGATCCCCGCCACCCATTCTCATATCCAGCGGCCCAGAAAGATTGAAGCTGAAGCCTCGACCGGCATCTGCAATCTGCATCGAACTCAACCCAAGATCGGCCAGGATGCCGTCAACCGGCTGCAACCCACTTTCTGCGTGCAATGCGTCGATCTTCGCGAAATTGCCTTCCATCAACATCAACTTTCCGCCGTAACCTCCCAGGCGCTCTCGAACAACATTGAGCGCCTGGGGGTCACGGTCAATCGCCAGCAGTCGTCCCCCTCCCCCTTCAAGCACTTGCAGAATTTGTTCTGCGTGTCCCCCTGCACCAACCGTTGCATCGATGTAATTGCCGTCAGCTCGAACATCCAAAAACTCCATCACTTCCCGCAACATGACGGGATAGTGGAGCTCGAATTGGTTCATCTAAATGCCGAGATCACTCAAAGCCTGCATGTCTTCGTCAGTGAGCGGATTGCTCTCAAGGTGGGCACGGAAACGGTCCATGTTCCATACCTCGAGATAGTTCAAATAGCCCATCACCGCGACTTCGCCGTGCATGTCTGCAGACTCACGGAGCAGTGATGGAATCAGAATCCTTCCCTGTCCATCCATCTGCACTGTCTGACCCCAATAATTCACACGGTCCAAAAGCTTTCTTCTCGACCTGTTCATCGAAGGCAAGGTCGCCATCTTCTCTTCGATTCCCTTCCATACGGAAAACGGATAGACCCGAACCGACTGGCCATCCAGGCTGGTCACATAGAAGTCATGGCCATAACTCACTTCCAGGAACGACTTGAAGCCGGTCGGAATCTTTACCCGCCCCTTGGCGTCGACCGTTGCTGGGCAATTTCCTCGCAGCATGGAAGTTCTCAAAAAAGCTAGGACGTGAACCCAAATGAACCACTTTAGTACATTTCAGTCTACTTCTGACCACCTGCGACCCCTAACTATAAGTTTGAATTCGAAGCCTTGTCAAGGTTTATTTCGCGTTGTCGGGGAATTTAGCAGTCCGGTGCATGCTGCCCCGTCTTTTGGGGCGAAAGGATTTTCGCCCACTATCTATGTTGGTCGCACAAATAGGCACGAGGGACTGTCCGCATGGGTGACCCATAATGCATCACTATGATGACCTGACACCGTCTCATTACTTGGTTCAGTGACGTTTCGCTGGCTTAAGAAAGAAATGAATGGGCGGATGATTTCGTGGAACCAGGAAACCGAATTGGATTTTGGAAAGCTGGGCTTTGTTGAGCATCAAGGTATGGTGATAAGCTGAAGTGTGATGAGGCCAACTGCCCAGGGGAAGGGTTTTCATGCGCATTATCCTCTATAGCGGCAAGGGTGGCGTGGGGAAGACGAGTATCTCCGCGGCTACAGGGCTTGAACTCGCACATCGCGGTTACAAGACGCTTGTGATGTCTGTCGATCCTGCTCATTCCCTGAGCGATGCTTTCGATCTCGAAAAAAATCTTATGAGCCGGGAAACGGGCCAGCCCGTACTTGTAGCTAAAAATCTTTGGATTCAGGAAGTTGACGTCCTTCAGGAGATTTCCCGCCACTGGGAAGCGGTGTATTCCTACATCGCAGCCCTTCTGAATGTCTCCGGACTGGAAAGGACCCTTGCGGAAGAGCTTGCGATATTCCCCGGCATGGAAGAAGTGAGCTCGTTGCTATATGTAAATCAATATGTCCGCGAGAAGACATTCGATGTCGTTCTTCTTGACTGCGCTCCGACGGGCGAGTCGCTGCGCTTCGTCAGCATTCCAACTACGCTCGAATGGTACATGTCCAAGATCTTCAAACTCGAGCGCCGTGTGGCCAATATGTTGCGGCCGGTAGCTCGAAACTTTACTCGCGTGCCGCTACCCGAGGAAAAATACTTCGAAAACCTTGGAGACCTCCACCGCAAGCTCTCCGGCATCGACAAACTCATGGCCGATCCCAAGACAACCACGGTCCGCCTGGTGACAAATCCAGAAAAGATCGTGCTCAAAGAAACCCAACGCGCTTTCACATACTTCTGCCTTTACGGGCTTACGGTTGACGCGGTGATTATCAACCGCATCCTGCCATCTGATGCTTGCGGTGATTTTTTCAACGCCTGGAAAGGCACCCAGGAGCGGTGGATTCACACTTTAGAGGAATTTTTCGCACCTGTCCCCGTCTGGCGCGTCCCAATGTTTCAAGATGAGGTTCTGGGAGTTGAAAGGCTTAAGGTTCTCGGGCGCGCTCTTTACGGCTCGCGTGATCCCTCCAGGCATTTCTTCAGCGAAGCCCCTTACCGCTTCCGCAAGGTTGACGGACAATACCATCTACACTTACGCCTCCCCTTCGTTACTTCTGAGCATGTGGACCTTTATAAGAAGCTGGACGAACTGGTTATCCGCGTAGGAGGGTACAAACGGCACGTTGCGCTTCCGCAACGGGTGGCCCGCTGTGAGCCAGTAAGTGCTCGCGTAAAGGAAGGCGAACTGGTAGTTATTATGGAGAGGAACAATGCCGAACGGAAAACAAACGAGAAAAAGACCCACGCGTCGCAACATCAAACCCCCTGAGATGCCTCCATGCGCCGAATGGCTATGGCGCGAGATCGCACCCTTTTTCCGCAGACCACCCCGCCGTTCGTCGAAGTCGGCGCGGCACCTGCGCAATGCTGGCATTGAAACGCTGGAGGCTGCTCGCGATTTTCTGGATGAGGTGATTGAGTGGCTTCGGGAAAAAGAGAAGCAACCGCCCCAGATGCGCCGCATCCATGTGGAGGATTGACCTATCTGATTTCTCGCCGGGAGGAAGGCCTTCCTTCGCCACGTGACCCTTCGCTTTCATCCCGCGCGGGCTAGAAAGCGCAGACGGACGTAATCGACAGTCCAGTGACCTTCGGTGTCACAAAGCGCGGGGCGGAGCAATTCAACAGCTTCGTCCAGGGCATCGGGGCGCTCGCGTTGCGGCAAGATGTTAAAGAACTGTCCGGCAAAAGTTTCGAGCCATCCGCGCATGTCAGTCGGGAGGATTGTCGGTCGTGGTACCAGTTCGATCAAGTCGACGTGGAATCCGGCGTGTTCGAGCTTCGCCTGATATTCGTCTGGAGTGGGGAAATACCATGGACTCAACGAAGCAGCGCTCTCGATTCCGTGCCTGCTGAGCACAGCCAGCAGCGCCACGGTGATGGCGGCGACGTTTCCGTGGCCTCCAAATTCCGCAGCGAACCGGCCCCCTGGGCTGAGGGCCCGCCTCACGGCCGCAAGGACAGCGTCGGGATCACGTTTCATCCAATGCAGCGCGGCGTTAGAAAAGGCAGCATCGAACTCGGCCTCAAAATCCAGGTCACGGGCATCGACAAGCCGCGCGTCAATACCATGTTGTTTCGCGGCCCTCACCATATCCGCCGACCCGTCCACGCCCACGACCATCGCACCGGTCTGGCGAATCCTTTCGGAGAGTACGCCGTCGCCACAGCCGACATCCAGAACCCGTTCACCGGGCTGCGGATTCAGCAAATCAAGCACGCGCTGGCCAAGCTGGGGAACGAAGGGTGCGTGCCGCTTATAACGATCAGCTCTCCATTCCTGGCTCGCTCCGATGTCTTCCGCCATGGTTGTGTCTCGGTTGTGTCTTCTATCCTTCCCGTTCATACTGCCGCTTAAGCCGAGCCGTGACAGCGGGATCGGCAAGCGTGGTGGTATCACCAAGGATCCTCCCCTCAGCGATATCCCGCAAGAGGCGGCGCATGATTTTCGCGCTGCGCGTCTTAGGCAGCTCCGCCGTAAAGAAAATGTCGTCCGGGCGCGCAATAGGACCTATCTTTTTGGCGACGTGTTGCTTGAGCTCGTCTTTCAGCTTGTCGCTGGGATCAATTCCTTCCTTCAACGTCACAAAGCCCGCGATGCCCTGCCCTTTCAGCTCGTGAGTCTTTCCAATCACTGCCGCTTCAGCCACCGAAGGGTGATCCACCAACGCACTCTCAACCTCGTAAGTCGAAATGCGATGACCGGCGACATTCATCACATCATCTACGCGCCCCAACAACCAGAAGTAGCCATCTTCGTCAACCTTGGCGCCGTCACCCGTGAAGTACTTGCCCTCAAAACGGGACCAGTACTGGCGAACATAGCGATCCGGATCGCCGTAAATCGTTCGGAACATGGCAGGCCAGGGTCTAGTCAGCACCAGATATCCACCCGCACCCGGCCCAACCTGCTGGCCTTTTTCATCAAGCACTTCCGCCTCAATGCCCGGGAAAGGTTGCGTTGCAGAACCTGGCTTGGTCGCCGTAATACCTGGCAACGGCGAGATCAGGATCATGCCGGTTTCAGTCTGCCACCACGTATCCACGATCGGGCAATGCTCTTTGCCGATATTCTCGTGATACCAGATCCACGCCTCCGGGTTGATCGGCTCGCCAACCGTCCCAATCACGCGCAGCGAGGAAAGATCATATTTGGCAGGCCAGTCCGTCCCCCAGCGCATAAAGGCGCGAATGGCCGTAGGCGCAGTATAAAAGATGTTGACCTTGTATTTCTGAACAATGGACCAGAAACGTCCTCGGTCGGGATAGTCTGGGCTTCCTTCGTACATCAAAGTGGTGCAGCCGTTGGCCAAAGGACCATAGACGATGTACGAATGCCCCGTGACCCAGCCAATGTCCGCCGTGCACCAGTAAACATCATCTTCCTTGATGTCAAAAATCATGCGGTGAGTAGCCGAGGTACCCACCAGATATCCGCCAGTGGTGTGCACCACTCCTTTGGGCTTTCCGGTGGTACCGCTTGTATAAAGGATATACAAAATATCCTCGGCATCCATAGGTTCGGCCTTGCACTGGTCCGAGGCATTTGCAACCAGTTCATGCCACCACAAGTCTCTGCCGGGCTGCATGGTGATCTGGGTTGCTTTGCCCACGCGTTCAAGCACCACCACTTTTTCAATGCTGGGCGTTCCCGCAATCGCCTCGTCAACATTTGCTTTCAATGGAACCACGTTGCCACGCCGCCATGCCCCATCGCCCGTAATAACAATTTTCGCCTGGGCGTCATTAATGCGCTCACGAAGCGAATCCGCGGAAAATCCTCCGAACACGATGCTGTGTGGGGCGCCGATCTTGGCGCACGCGAGCATGGCAATGGCCAACTCCGGCACCATGCCCAGATAGATAGCCACGCGGTCGCCTTTCTTTACTCCCAGCGACTTGAGGGCATTGGCAAAACGGTTGACTTCCTTTTCGAGCGCTTCAAACGTCAGCACGCGTGTATCTCCCGGTTCGCCCTCCCAAATAATGGCCGGCTTAGTGCGACGAGAAGATTTCGCGTGTCTGTCCACGCAATTATAAGCAGCATTCAGTTTGCCCCTTACAAACCATTTCACCCACGGCACCTTCCATTCCAGCACCTTATTCCACTTTTCGAACCAATCCAACCGCTTGGCCTCTTCCTCCCAGAAACCTTCCGGATCCTGGCGAGCCCTATCATAGGCTGTAGTATCAGACACATTGGCCTGCTGACGAAACTCGTCAGGCGGAGGAAAAATCCGACCTTCCTTGAGTAAGGCCTCAAGCCTTTCTTGTGCGGTTCCCGTCTTATCGCTCATGGTTAACGCCCCCCACCAAAGAGTTTGGTTTCAATCAGATGCCAGCGAAATGCCCTCAAACGCAAGAAAACGCTCAACTAACCATTTTACCGAACGAATCCAAACACACGAAACAAACTTGCCCCGGTCGGCCCCATTTAAGAATGTGCCACCCAGTCCAAGGCGCCAGCAGCAAGAACTTCTTGGAGTTCCAGCTAACCCGTCTGACCCTGCCCCCCATAGGCCTCGTCGACCAATTCAACGACATGCAGAACGCGCCGCTTACGCTTGGATCGCGCAACACCGGCCCTCAATTGCAAAAGACAACCCGGATTGGCGGTCAGAATCAAGTCCGCCCCAGTCTCATCGATCCGCTGCATCTTTGCCCGCAAAAGCCGCTCCGCCATCTCGTTTTGGACCACATTATATATACCCGCGCTACCACAACAAACCTCGGATTCCTTCAGTTCCACGAACTCCAAGCCCGGAATTGCCGCTATAAGCTGGCGAGGGGCGCTACGGATGCGCTGCGCGTGGCCCAGGTGACAGGGGTCCTGGTAAGTGGCGCGTGCACAAACAGCCTTGAAATTGCGATTGAATTCAATGCCAGCCAGGAACTCTGTGACATCCCGAACCTTGGAACTGAAAGCGCAGGCCTGCTCATAAAACTCCCGCTCTTCGTGTTCGAAAAGCAGAGGATACTCCTTTAGCGTAGACCCACAGCCAGCAGCATTGGTTATGAAATAATCAAAACCGCCGTCAAGAAACGTGCGGATATTTTGCCTGGCGAGCTTGCGCGCCAGATCACGCATGCCCGCATGCACGTGCAAAGCGCCGCAGCATCCCTGCGCCTCCGGAATTACCACTTCACATCCATTGCGAGCCAGAACGCGGACAGTTGCGTCATTCAATCGAGCGAAGGCCAGA
Source organism: Terriglobia bacterium (assembly GCA_046705285.1). Classification (GTDB taxonomy): domain Bacteria; phylum Acidobacteriota; class Terriglobia; order UBA7540; family UBA7540; genus SCRD01. The sequence continues at coordinate 10,637 of JBJKQK010000147.1, read as the reverse complement.
TTTGCAATACATCCTGCAAAAAACGCAACGCGATAACGAACTTCCCCGTCGGGCTTGATCACCTGGCCCAGTCGCTCAGTGAAAAAAGGCTTTTCCATCCGTGGCGACAAAGCAGCCACCCTGCTGAGCCGGCTTGAAAAGAGCGAGAGCATTCCCGACTTCCGGACCGCTGTCTCCAGGCCTGATTTCTGGAAAAACCAGAGCAGAGTTCCAAGCCGATCCAGCTTCCGGCGATCCGGCAGCAATTTACTGAAAAAGAAGCGTCGCACTGGCCGTCCAATTCCCGGCCTTTCATAGTAACGGTCAATCTGCGCCCGGGCAGACTCCACCAAACGCCCATATTCCACACCTGAGGGACAGGCCGTCTCGCAAGCGCGACAATCCAGACACGAATCCATATGGCGGACAAAACTTTCCCCTAAAGGCAGCCGGCCACGGTCCACCTGAATCATCTGGTAAATCCGCCCGCGAGGCGAATCCATCTCAAAACCGAGCTCCCGATAGGTGGGGCAGGCATTAAGGCAAAGGCCACAGTGAATACACTTGGAATAGAATTCCCACTCCGGCACTTCGCCGGCCCCATACCCGCTGGGGGCTCCAGTCGTGCCCGTTTTTTCCCGGATTTCGATCATCGGCAAGTAACTTTGAGCAATTGCTCCACCGGGCCCTCCCGGTTTCTCAAATCGAACCCACAAACCGGCCCGGGGCGAGGATTCCCTTCGGATCCCACGCTGCCTTCATCTTGCGCATCAGCTCAAACCCGCTTCCCTGCGTGCCCCACACGTCCACTTGCGCTTTGAGATCGGTTGCAGCCGAAACCACAACCAGCGCGCCGCCCGCCTGTTCGGCAGCCTTGCGAATGCGACCGATCAGGCCTGCCATCTGGCTCACCTTCAGCGGGTCAAGCAATCCAAGATAAAGGACGCCAACTCCGGACTGCGCTACGCTCGCCATTCGCACTCTTTCATTCTGCGCTTCCTGCTGTGCCAGGCTCAAAAACTCTTCGCTCCTGGCAAGGGGTACCATGCTTTTCATTATTACCGCTCCGGCAGATACCCTCCCAAGCCAGTTGCCGAAATCAGAAATCACCTGCCAGGCAGCCTGGACGCTCTCCTTCCCATATGAGCAAACCTTGGCGCCAACGGTACGTCCCAATGCATCGAGCTCCTTCTGCGTGCGGTCCAGCACGGATTGTGACCCGCCAGCATCCAGCCACATTTGTGGTTCATGGTCCACAGGTTCCAGTCTTGCAGCAGAACAGACCATTCTGGCAGCTTCAGCATCGAGAAGAACCATCCTCAAAGGGTCAATTGGCGAACACAGTATACTTCTGCGGAGGTCCCGGGCAATCCCTAGCGTTCCGGTTGAAAGCATAAAGGTCCGACGTTCGGCGGGCACAGGAAAGAGTTTGAGATTCACCTCGGTTATGATGCCCAACGTCCCGTACGATCCAATCAGAAGCTTCCCGAGGTCGTAACCCGCCACGTTCTTCACCACACGTCCGCCTGTCTTGATGAGCTTGCCGCCAGTGATGGCAACTTGCATTCCCACCACCATATCCCGAGGAGCCCCGTAAAACTGTCGGAGCGGTCCCGAAGCATTTGTGGCGACAATACCACCAATCGTAGCCTGCCCGTTTCCCGGTGGGTCCAACGGCAGCCATAAACCGTCGCGGCTGAGTAAACCTTGGAGGTCAGCCAGCTTCATCCCCGCCCCGATCCCAGCAGTGAGATCAGATGGCTCGTAATAACGGACGCTGGTGATATTCCGCATACACAGGGCAACGTCATACTTATGGGGAATGTTGCCAATGCCAAGGGTCGTGGCGCCCCCACAGGTGACAACGGCCTGATCATGCTCGGCTGCACACCTCAGCATCTGCGCCACTTCCTCCGCTGAGTTCGGATAGACAACGCAGTCGGGCACTCTCCCGTCGATCGCCAACTGCCCACGTGCATTGTCGTCTGCAGTTACGTGCTCTTTCCCGACGATGCCGGCGAACTCCGCTCGGATTGCCTCGGCAACTGCTGCCACATCAGCCTCCCACACCGGCCTGGACACGAATTTCTCCACACATCTTGGCAGATGGCAAAACCTTCCCGGGATTAAACGACCCACTGGGGTTCATCAGGCCCTTGATCTGCCGTTGAATTTCCAAATCGTCTTCGGAAAAGATCAATGGCATCAATTCGTTCTTTTCCACTCCCACACCATGCTCCCCCGTAATGGATCCGCCCAGTTCGGCACACCGCGTCATGATTTCCTGTGCAGCCTTCACCACTCTTCGGGACTGCTCGCCGTCGCGAGCATCAAACATTAAGAGGGGATGAAGATTTCCATCACCGGCATGAAAAATGTTTCCGATTTGGAGACCGTATTTTCGTCCAACTTCCTCGATATATTCGAGCATTTCGGGAAGCCTGGTTCGGGGAATCACTCCATCCTGGACATAGTAGTTCGGACTGATCCGGCCCAGTGCTCCAAACGCATTCTTGCGTCCCTTCCAGAGCAGGGAGCGTTCTTCCTGCGTCTTCGCCCGGCGGACCCTGCGAACGTTGCTCTTTGCACAAACCGCTTCGATCTGTTCCGCCTGCTCTTTCACAGCCTCTCGCAACCCTTCGACTTCAATCAGCAGAACCGCTGCCGAATCCATGGGATAGCCGGCATGCGTCGCCTGCTCGACGGCGCGAAGCGTAAAACCGTCCATCATCTCAAGAGCCGCAGGCGTGATGCCTCGCGCCGTGATGTCGGCCACGGTTCGCGTTGCATCCGCCACTCGATCGTAAACTGCCAACATGGTTTCGACTGCCTCGGGAGCCCGCAGCAGTCTGACAGTAATTTCGGTCACCATACCCAACGTTCCCTCGGAACCAACCATCAGGCCCGTCAAATCATAGCCGGGAGTATCCCAGCATTTTCCGCCTGTGCGGATGATCTCACCATTGGGAAGCACAATTTCAAGGCCCAACACATGATTGGTCGTAACTCCGTATGCCAGGGTATGCGGACCTCCAGAGTTTTCCGCTACGTTGCCGCCAATCGTACACGCTTTCTGGCTTGAGGGGTCCGGAGCGTAGTAATATCCTTCGTCAGTTACCGCCAGAGTGAGGTCTGTGTTTACGACTCCCGGTTGCACTCGTGCACGCTGGTTTTCGAGATCGATCTCGAGGATCTTTTTCATGCGAGAGAAACTGACTACAATTCCTCCCGAGGTCACAACCGCTCCGCCGCTCAGGCCAGTGCCCGCCCCACGGGGCACGATCGGAATTTTCCTCCCATTGGCCAGCTTGACCATCTGAACGACCTGCTCCGTCCTGGTTGGAAAGACAATCGCCTCGGGTGTCTGCATTGCAGAAAGGCCATCGTACTCGTAAAGCATCAGGTCTTCAGGCCGCCACAAGACCCCGTTCGACCCCATAATGCCTGTTAACTCTTTTATCAACGCTTCCAACATTATAAACACTCGCGCGGATTGCACAATGCAGTTATTCGAGCGGTCCGGATTGGGCGAAAACGCCTGCTGGCATCCTTGTTCATAATCTGCTGCTTGGAGTATATCGAACGCCCGGAACCAAGGTCAACGCCAGGTACGCCACGCCAATTGACTTCGATGCACGGGCGGGGATTGCAGGCCTCCCGTTCTGAATCTTCTTGGGCAAGAAAAAGCAGTCAGGTTAGAATGCATCCCTCATGATTCCAATCCCATTGAACGACCATGTTCGCCGCCAGACCTTCTGGTTTTCGACCCTTGCGCTTATTGCAATCAATACGGCGGTGTTTGCCTATGAACTCTCACTCGGCTCAAGGATCGACCACTTTATTTTCCTTTTCGGCCTGATTCCTGCTCACTACACCACCCCCCACGGCGCTCTTATCATCACCAATCTGGCCACATTTCTGGTCCCGGTATTCACCTCGATGTTCATCCACGGCGGCTGGCTGCACCTGATTGGCAACATGCTTTTCCTCTTCGTTTTTGGCAGGAGCATCGAAGACCGCTTTGGCCATGGCCGGTTTCTACAACTGTATTTCATCAGCGGATTCGGAGCCGCCGTCACTGACATCATGTTCAATATGGGCTCGCGCGTGCCCACCATCGGAGCGAGCGGCGCCATTGCCGGAGTTCTCGGCGCCTACCTGGTCAGCTTTCCCACTGCTCGGATCACCACTTTGATCCCCTTGTTCATCATCTTCTGGACAATCCAGTTGCCCGCCCTGCTGGTTCTCGTTTACTGGTTCGCAATTCAGTTCGTAGCAGGATTCCAGATGCTGGCTATCGAGTCCGCAACAGGAGGCGGCGTGGCCTGGTGGGCTCATGTCGGAGGGTTCATTTTGGGGATGTTGCTTGCCATTATTCTGCCGAAACGCCGGCGTCGCATCATTCAAACTGGGGCGTGAAGGATAGATGGGAAGTCGCCCGTGGAGAAGCCATCAACCAGTTGCTTCTTCTCCGCGCTCCCGCTCAGTGAAATAGACGCCAAGAAGGATCAAACAACCACCGAGGATGACCGACAGCATTACCCTGTCATGCAACAGCCAGATTCCGAGGCCCGTGGCAATGACAGGTTCGATATAATTGAACGCCGCCACACGTGACGCCGTAAGGCCCTGTAGGGCATAAGCGAAAAGAAGATAGCCGATTACCGCTGAGAAAAATATCATGAAACCCAGCCCCAGCACCGAGCGAACTGGAACTTGAGACCACCGCTGATGCCACACAGCGCTGGCGCCAAACGGAATCATCATCAGGGCCCCGAGCCCGAATATGATTGTGTTCAACGTCACAACGTCATATCGGTCAGCGATCGGCTTCATCAAAATCGTGTAAAAGGCAAAAACGACAACCTCGACCATCAGTATTAAATCCCCAACCCAGTAAGCCTGCCCTCCGTGTGCGGGCTTTCCATAGGTCAGGATAACGACACCTGTAACAGAAATGGCCATTCCAACAAACTTGAGCGCGCTCAATACCTCCTGCCGCATGAGAACCGAAAGCACGAGAACCATCACGGGTTCAACGGCTACAATCAATGCCGCGTGTGGGACGCTCGTGTGCGCCTCTCCATCGATGAACAGGATCTGGTTCATCGTGATCCCCAAGAAAGCTAACAGGACAAACCGCAGCCATTGCGCGCGGGTGAGCCGGAGATGCGACCGGTCTCGCAAAAAGAGAAAAAGAATTCCGAAAACAATGGCAGCGCCAATGGCGCGAACCAGGGCCAGCGCCAGTGGGCTGAAGCCGACCAGAGCTTCCTTGATCGCCACCATATTCGCCGCCCAGCAGGTGACGGTGATCAGCATCGCCAAGTGCATCATGCGGTGGCTTCTCATCGAATGTGCGGCTTTGGGAGTCTCGACTTCAGGGTCAGCTACGCTTTTCAAGGGACTCCTTCCGCACGATCATCCTCTCAATGCGAGCAAGGTTCGGCAGGTAGCCAAGGCCAGGCTTCCGGGGAGGTGTTATCGTTCCCTTTGTTGTGACCACAACTTCGGGATCAATAAGGTCCTGAGCCCAGTAGCGGCGGCTGGCGGAAACATCCCCCGGCAGGACAAAACCTGGCAGCGTGGACATGGCAATGTTGTGGGCACGTCCAATCCCCGATTCGAGCATCCCGCCACACCACACGGGAATTCGGTGCGCCAGGCAAACGTCATGCACCTTGCGAGCAGCAGAATAGCCGCCAACTCGGCCTAATTTGATATTGATGATTTTGCAGGCCCCAATTTCGATGGCTTTTCGGGCATCTTCCGCACTATTGATCGACTCATCCAGACAGATGGGTGTTTCCAGTTCGCGCTGCAGACGCGAGTGATCCACCATGTCATCCCATCCTAGGGGCTGCTCCAACATCATCAGGTGAAACCGGTCCAGCAATTTAAGATGCTCAATGTCGGCCAAAGTGTACGCCGAATTGGCGTCAGCCATCAGATTGGTATTGGGAAATTCTCTCCGAACAGCCTCCAGGATTTCCACATCCCACCCTGGTTTGATCTTCACCTTGATGCGCTGATATCCCGCCGCCAGCTCATTCCCGATCTTTTCCAGCAGCTCTTGAAAAGAGTTCTGAATCCCAATGGAAACGCCACAGGGAATCTCCTCTCGAGTTCCGCCCAGAACTTTGGCAATTGGCATGCCTCGAATCTGGGCCTCGATATCCCAGAGTGCGTTCTCAAGAGCCGCCTTGGCCATGTTGTGTCCCCGGACCGGGCGGAATCGCTCTGCGAGATCTGCCGGGGAATTCCAAGACTTTTCAAGGGCCCAGGGAATCAGAAAATCGCGCAGAATATGCCATGCAGTGTCCGGCGTTTCAGGACTGAAGAAAGGTTTCTCGCCACACGTCACTTCACCCCACCCTTCCAGTCCGTCAGCACGGACACGCACCAACACAATCCTGCGCTCGGTTGTCCGCCCAAAGCTCGTCTCAAAGAAGTGGACCAGAGGCATCCGGATTTCAAGAAGTTCAACGCGATCGATTCTCATATACCAATCATAAGGTTGCAGTCTTACGCCTCGGTTTTCTCGAACCCGCCAGCAGCAACTTGTCTTGATAGACGGTCCTGCAGCCTTGCGAAGATTGAGGATTGTCCCTCGCGAGCCCGTGCAGGCTTCCTTGCGACGACCGCGGCAGAAAAATAGGGAGAAGCAACAATCTTGGTCGATGGAGTCCTGCTGACGAAACCAAGATCTTTTCCTGCCGGCTCTCCATTTGCTCTTGGAGATGCCAACGGCCGTCCAGCGACCAGCCGGTTCGAGGGCAATCCACGCAGGCGCTTCTTTCCGAAAGGCCCGTAACAGTCGGGACAGTAGCGGCGCATGGTCACCCGCAGGCAAGTGCTGTTGACATGAGCGTTCTTCGTCCGCAACGGATCGGAAGTAAGACCATTGTAATCGATTGCTGCTCCAAGTGTGACTTCATGCTGCGCGATTTTGAGCATTCATCCCTTTTGGTCTTCCTGCTCCAGCAAAACAACCAGAAGAAGCGGATGGCAAAATCTATGGTCTTTCCGCCAGGCACGAATTGAAACCCTAAAGCCGAACATGTGTTCAGAAGGCAAAATGCACACAACATACGCCCGCCAATCGTCTGGACATTCAGGAAAATTCGCACTGGATAGATTGGGAGATCCGCGGAAATCGGATTTCTGTCTGCAGTCTGCTGCGACAGCAGCGTCATCACCCGCCTCGCAGGGGCGAATCGTGCAATTTACTGGTTCTCGGTCGCCTTCACTGATTCCCAAATGTCATCCAACTCCTGCGGCGTGCACACCCGGATAGACTTTCCACGCTGTTTGACTTCTGCTTCAAGCGCCCGGAACCTCCGCTGGAATTTCCGGTTCGCCGCGCGCAAACAACTTTCCGGGTCAGAGCGGACCTGGCGCGCCAGGTTGGCACTGGCAAAAAGCAAGTCGCCAATTTCCTCTTCTAACCGTCGGCGATCCGAGCCTCTGCCGGCAGCCATTTCTTTCCGTATTTCGTGCAGTTCTTCTTCAACCTTATCAAGCAGGTCCTCCACTTTGGCCCAATCGAACCCCGCCTCTGCAGCGCGCAGTCCAAGCTCATAGGCTTCCAAGGTCGATGGCAGCGCAGAGGCGATGCCATCGAGCAAGGATGTTTTCCCGGAATTCGGATGTCGGTCCTTCTCTTTCTCTTTTGCGGCTGTCCAGCTTTCAAGGGCTTCCTCGGGGGTAGCGGCTCGGGTCTCACCAAAAACGTGGGGGTGCCGGCGAATCAGCTTTTCGTGGACGTGTTCGATAACGCCCTCAATGTCAAATTTCCGGTCTTCTTCTGCTAATCGCGAATAGAAAACAACCTGGAAGAGCAAATCTCCAAGTTCTTCCTCAAGACCCTCAAAGTCATTCGCGTTGAGGGCGTCCACAACTTCATAGGCCTCTTCCAGTAGCAAACCTTTGACGCTGGCATAGTCCTGGGCGCGATCCCACGGACAGCCGTCAGGCCCCCGCAAATGAGCCATCAGATCCACTAGACCGACGAGTTTCTCTCCAGCCAACTTGCTCATCTTCCCTCACCTGAACCTTTCTGCAACGTCAAACCTTTGACTGTACCAAGCCAGCAAAACCGCTGGCAATAGGAAAGAAATCGCCAGCTCGTTTCCACTCTGGGTGACGGCCAAAGGAAGGCCATCCGGACGGCGAGCGACCAGGAGTCTATTGGAGATAGGCCCCCGGAGAGAATGTTTTGTATTTTCCTGGGCTTCCGCTCCGTGGTGTCCCGGCCCGAGAGGGACTTCAACCGGTGGCATCGGCTTCAGTTCTCAAACCCTCCAGACTCCCATGCGAAGGGGCACCGTTTCATCAGGTTGCTGGTGGCACAGACCAACTGCCAGGTTACAAACTGTTGGAATACCTGAAGGAATTGTATTCTGCCGCCACCAGATTAGGGCTTTGCCAGGGAACCGAAGTAATCATGTTCGTAAGGCTGGAGTATTTCCATTTATCGTGTAGGGCATAGAGCGAGAAAAAAGAAGCCGCGGCTCGATTGGGGGCTAGGAACTACGCTGGGTGGACGGCCTCCGGCCATGCGAAAAGCGCAACCCGGGGATTGAATGGGGCGTCAGGAATGAACTTGTTCTCTCCGACGCACTGATAGGCAAGTTGTACGGAGGCCACAAGGTTAGGCGAAAATTCCTCGTTGCACTTCTTCATCCGATCCACGTTTTCGCGCTGCTTCAAAGTCGTAGTCGTGCGCTGTCGAGCTTTCCGAACAGGATGCCCGCCTCACCGTCGCAGGGCTTCACCTCGACCCACAGCCATTCGATCGAGTTCGCGGACCCGTCCCGGAACCCAGTATTGACATATTCGCCTTGCGGGGATCTGGCAAAGTGCACTCTCCTTGGATCTCTTCTTCAGAATGAATCCCCGGAAAGTCTCCCTGTCATGGTTGGAATTGACGCAGACTGCTTCGACCGGCATCATGCGGGACCTGCTGTCTATCCGTGCCCTGTTTCTTAGGGCTTCATGAAATCCGGCGGAACGTCTTTCAGCGACGCGCCCCAGTGTTTATCGGGGTGGGAGGACAGCACAAAGCGCAGGCTGCTGTCGTGCTGTTGATCCAATCTGGCCAGGGGCAGCCACAGCAAAGGGTACGACTGGCCATCGACAGTGAGCGACTTCACGTACGGTTGCTGCGCGCCAGCGTTGACGCCCTGAATGGTGATCCTCCGGCCGCCGCTGCGATGAATCACGATTGATTTGAACAGCGGGCTTCCAATGACAAAGCCGCCGACACCGGGGATATCAGGATACAGACCGATGGCCGAAAAGACATACCAGCTTGGCAGGGCGCCGCCGTCGGCGTTGCCGGGCATTCCGGAGGGCGAATCCGTCCAAAGCAAGTTCTGAATTCTGCGAACGACTTCCTGCGTCCTCCAAGGTTCCCCGATGAAATCGTAAACCCAGGGTTGAGTTTCGTCGGGCTCGTTGCCGTTAAAGTAATAGATGCTCCTGGGTCCCGCATTGAGTTCTGTAAACAGCGTGTCCAGGCGCTTGGAGGTGGCTGCCGGGCCACCCATCCGCGCCACCAGTCCGGGAATGTCAAACGGAACCATCCAGGTGTACTGCGCCGTCGAGCCTTTCGCCCAGCCCAAATCGCTTTGAGGTTTGTCGGGAGGCCACTGGCCATCCGCGTCCCGCGGCTGCAGGTAACCGGTGTGCGGGTCGAAAAGATTCTGCCATTTGTCTGCGTGAGCCTCCAACACCTTTGCGGCGTGCAGGTCACCATTGGCCCTTGCGAATTGGGCCGCGGCAAAATCGGCATTGGCGTATTCCAGCGTGGTCGCAGCACTGTGGTCATGATCGTGCTGTGCAACCCACCCACGGCGCAGATAGCCGCTCGAATGGTTTCGCACATCGTAGCCATCAGACCTGGTTCCCACAATCAGGGCATTTCCAAGCATTGCTTTCAGGGCGGCATGAAGGTCAAAGTCACGCCCGCCGAATGCATAGATGTTCGCAATCAGGGGAACATTGCCATCACCCAGCATACCGTTGGAATTGCGGTTGATCTGTTCCCAACGCGGGATACCTCCGCCCTTGTCCTGTTGCGCATCATTGACCAGCGACTGGGCGATGTCCGACGCAACGTGCGGGAACAGGAAACCCAGAAAGGAGGCTTCGGAGCGGTAAAAATCCCAGCCGGAAATGTTGTCATACTGGTTGTGGCCTTTCGGCAATTGATGCACACGGCCATCGAACCCGAGGTACTGGCCGTTGGCGTCGTCGAACAGACTCGGTTCGAACAGGCAGCGGTAAAGCTCCGTGTAGAAGACGGTTTTCTGCATCTTTGAGCCGCCATGGACGGTCACGCGGCTGAGCGCCCGCGACCAAAGTGCCCGGGCCTGTCGGAGAATCGTTCTAAAATCCCAGCCGGGGTTCTCACTCTCTCGATTCAGCCTGGCATTATCAATACTGACGTATGAGAGTCCAACCTTCATCAACACCTCATGGTGAGCAGACGTGTTGAAGGTGACATACGCTCCATCAGCCTGCCCTCCGGAAGATGTTCCGCGCGGGATCACTTGGGACGCCTTCCACACGCCGGAGGCTGTGGCCGGGCGGCTGAAGACCGCGTCGAAATAGGCGTGATACGTGGGTCTTCCGCAACCGACCTGCGTTTCAAC
>JBJKQK010000146.1:0-4827 GCA_046705285.1 Terriglobia bacterium | reverse complement strand
AGTCACTTCGACTTGTCGACCTGACCCCCAGTCCGAAGCATGCGTGCATTGTAACGCCTTCCATCTCGCAAAGCGAGACAGTTCTGTCAGTTCCCAGGCCACGAATCATGGCAGGATTTCCCGGTGCCAGTGTCCAAGGGGCCGCGGCACATTACACAGTACTGCGGCTGACAACTCACCGCCGCGCGGCTTTGGCCTTCGCTGGTGTGAACGTCATCTCGCCTTTCTTCAAATCGGCGTCCACTTTGATGTTTTCGTCGGGCTTCACTTCGCCTTCCAGGATCTTGAGAGCCAACGGGTCCTGGATCAGGCGCTGGATGGATCGTTTGAGCGGTCGTGCGCCGAACTGCGGATCGTAGCCTTGCTCGAAGAGCAGATCGCGAGCCTTCGGAGTCAGCTCGATGGTGATCTTGCGGTCCGCCAGCAGGCCGCGCAGGTGATTGAGCTGCAGGTCGATGATCTTCGTAATCTCTTCCTTGCCCAGAGCATTGAAGATGACGACTTCGTCCACACGGTTCAGGAATTCCGGCCGGAAGTTTTCCAGCAGCGTTGCGCGGATGCGCTTTTTCAGATCCTCGGAGAGCTTGCCGGGTTCACCGCCGCGAGTGCCGTTCATCGCTTCGTGAATCATGTGGCTCCCGATGTTGCTGGTCATGATGATGACCGTGTTCTTGAAGTCCACCGTGCGGCCCTTGCCGTCGGTCAGCCGGCCCTCGTCGAGAATCTGCAGGAAGATGTTGAAAACGTCCGCATGTGCTTTTTCGATCTCGTCAAACAGCAGCACCGAATACGGCTTGCGACGCACCTGTTCGGTGAGTTGGCCGCCCTCTTCGTAACCCACGTAGCCCGGAGGGGCGCCAATCAGTCGGGCCACGGCATGCTTCTCCATGTACTCCGACATGTCGATGCGGAGCATGGCCCTCTCGTCGTCAAACAGGAACTCGGCTACCGCCCGAGCGAGCTCCGTTTTACCCACGCCCGTCGGTCCCAGGAAAATGAAGCTCCCGATGGGTCGGTTCGGGTCCGAAAGCCCCGCACGGCTGCGTCTGACGGCGTTGGCCACCAGCTTCAGAGCTTCTTCCTGGCCCACTACGCGCAGCCGCAGGCGGTCTTCCATGCTGACCAATTTGGCCACTTCGCCTTCCAGCATCTTGGAAACGGGAATGCCGGTCCACTTTGAAACCACCCGTGCCACGTCTTCCTCGTCCACTTCTTCTTTCAGCATGCGGCCGGTTTCTTCCTTGCCTTCCAGCTCGGCGTTGGCTGCGGCCAGTTGCTTCTCCAGTGTGACCAGTTGCCCGTAACGGATTTCTGACGCTTTTGCCAGATCGCCTTCGCGCGTGGCGCGCTGCTCGTCGGTCTTGGCCTGCTCGATGTCCGACTTCAACTGGCGAATACGCGTGATGATTTCCTTTTCGGCGTTCCAGCGCAACTTCAGGTGGTCTGACTTCTCACGCAGGTCTGCAAGTTCCCCTTCCAGCTTTGCCAGGCGCTCGCGCGAGGCTGCGTCTTCTTCCTTCTTCAGCGCCTGCTTTTCGATCTCAAGCTGCGTGATGCGCCGCTCAATCTGGTCGATCTCCGACGGCATCGAGTCGATCTCGATGCGCAACCCGGAAGCCGCTTCGTCGATCAGGTCGATGGCCTTGTCGGGCAGGAAGCGATCCGAGATGTAGCGGTTCGAAAGCACTGCTGCGGCCACAATGGCCGAATCCTTGATGCGTACGCCGTGATGCACTTCGTAGCGTTCCTTGAGACCGCGCAGGATGGCGATGGTGTCTTCCACGCTCGGCTGGCCCACCATCACCGGCTGGAATCGCCGCTCGAGCGCCGCGTCTTTTTCAACATATTTCTTGTATTCATTCAAAGTCGTGGCGCCGATGCAACGCAGTTCCCCACGCGCCAGCGCCGGCTTCAGCATATTGGAAGCGTCAATCGCTCCTTCGGCCGCGCCCGCGCCTACCAACGTGTGCAGTTCGTCGATGAAAAGAACCACCTGCCCGCTCGATTCCTCGATTTCCTTGAGAACGGCTTTGAGGCGGTCTTCAAATTCGCCGCGGTATTTGGACCCTGCAATCATCGATCCGAGGTCAAGCGCCACAATACGCTTCGACTTCAGGGACTCAGGCACGTCGCCGGCAACGATCCGCTGCGCGATGCCTTCCACAATGGCCGTCTTGCCCACGCCCGGCTCGCCGATCAGCACCGGGTTGTTTTTGGTGCGCCGCGAAAGCACCTGGATCACGCGTCGGATCTCTTCGTCGCGGCCGATCACCGGATCGAGCTTGCCACGCCGGGCCAGTTCCGTCAGGTCGCGAGCGTAGCGCTCCAACGCCTGGTACTTCGCCTCGGGGTTCTGATCGGTCACGCGCTGCGACCCGCGAATCGCCACCAGGGCTTTCAGAATGGCGTCGTGCGTCACGCCCAGACGGTTCAACAACAGGCCCGCGGCGTCATTCTTCTTTTTGGCCAGGGCCATCAACAGGTGCTCGGTGGAGACAAACTCGTCCTTGAACTGCTCCGTCTCCTTTTGCGCCTGGTCCAGCACTTCCTTGAGCGCCGGAGACAGGTAATGCTCCGCCATGCCGCCTACCTTGGGCAGGCGTTCGATGGCTTTCTCGGCCTCCTGCCGGACGGCCGAGGGCGTCACACCCAGCCGCTCAAGTATTGCTGGAACAATGCCTTCCGACTGTTCAATCAGCGCCAGCAGCAGGTGCGCGGGCTCCAATTGCTGATTGCCGTGGCGGCCCGCAATGTCCTGGGTGCCCTGCAATGCTTCCTGAGCCTTAATGGTGAATTTGTCGAAACGAGTTGCCATAATGAATCCTTTTCTAAAGAAAATCCGGGTTGACTGGCCCTCGCCCGCCAACCCGGGATCAATCTCGCCCGTCGCCCTCGAATCAGGCGGCAGGAACCGGCAGAGGCTCTGAGCCCACTGCCGCTATTTTGCCACGCTGATCTTGATTTTCTTTGCCTTCGCTTCTTCGCGCTTGGGCATAGTGAGCGTCAGCACGCCATCCTTGAAGTCTGCTTCCACTTTGTCTTCGTTGATGGATGCCGGCAGTTCGAAGCTTCGAGCGAAGCTGCCGTACGCACGCTCGACATGGTGATAGTGCTCTTCTTTCACTTCCTTCTCATATTTGCGCTCGCCCTTCAGATAGAGCGTGCCTTCGTGTACGGTGACTTCAACGTCTTTTGGATCGATGCCGGGTAGTTCCGCCTTCACAATCACGCTTTGCTCGGTCTCATAGATATCCACCGCCGGCAACCAGGCGCCCGATCTCGCCTCTTCGTCTCCAAAGACGCGTCCCAGGGTCTCATTAAAGAGCCTGTTCATGCGGTCCTGAGTCGTTATCAGATCCCGGAAAGGTTCCCATCGTACGATTGGCATGGTCTTATACCTCCTTGCGTTACCGTTTGAATTCATTGTAATCCTCGGATTCGCGCCGGGCCTGCCTTAGGCACCAGCCAGACGCGGTTTGCAATCTCAGGCTTTTGCAACGTTGATCTTGATGGTCTTGGGCTTTGCTTCCTCGCGCTTGGGCATGGTCAGGGTCAGAACGCCATTCTTGTATTCCGCCTTGACATTGCTCGCGTCTACAGAACTGGGCAGCGCAAAGGTCCGGCTGAACGTTCCATACGTGCGCTCAACGCGATGAAGACTCTCCTCCTTGACCTCATTCTCAAACTTCCGCTCGCCCTTCACGTAAAGGGTGTTGTCTTCCACACGGATTTCCACGTCGTCCGGCTGGATCCCCGGCAGTTCCGCCTGCATTACCAGGCTTTCGTCGGTTTCGTAGATGTCCACCGCCGGCACCCAGGCGCGCGGGGAAACTTCACGCTCATTCCCAAACGCTCGGGCAAAAGTCTCGTTGAAAAGCTGGTTAAATCGATCCTGGGTTGTGACCAGGTCTCGAAATGGTTCCCATCGGGTGATTGGCATGGTTTGTGAACCTCCTCGGTTAAAATCATTAGTCACACACAATAATAAAACCTTAGTCTTAACTTGTCAAGTATATTTTGACGTTTAGAATCTGCCGCTTAAGTTAATGATTTCTACAATATTCAGCGACTCAAGGCCGTCTGTCGTCCGCCATATGCTGCCTTCCACCTGCCAAATTCAACTCGCTTTACACCTCGTCAAGAGTGACGATACCCCCTACGGGCCCCTTGCCTACCTAGGCGAAGTCCAAAACGCCTTCTGCCTAAGCTTCTGGTTGCAAATGCCAAACCTGGGGATTTGTGGTAGACTCCATCTATATTTATTGCCGAACGCGGGGCGCGGGGAGGTAAATAATGAAAGGGAATCTCAAGTCAGCTGCTGTCCTGCTTGTCCTGGCGGTGGTGGTTCCCCTGTTCAGCCAATGTTCCACAGCCACTACCGCGAGCAAGGCAACAGCGACCGCGGCAAACACTGCCAAGGCGGCTGCCGTCCAACCGGCGGTGCTGAAGGTTGGCGACAAGGCACCTGACTTTACTTTGCCGGATCAATTCGGCAAAGACATCAGTCTCAGCCAGTTTCGGGGCAAGAAGAATGTTGTGCTGGCCTTTTATGTCTTGGCCTTCACGGGTGGTTGAACGACGGAATTGAAGGCGTATCAGTCTGATATCGCCAAATTAAAGAAAAACGATACGCAGGTGCTGGGCATCAGCGTGGACAGCGTACCGGCCAACGCGGCTTTTGCGAAACAGATCGGTGTGACTTTCCCGTTGCTCAGTGATTTCTTCCGCAAGGTTTCCAAACGATACGGCATCCTCAATGTAAAGCATGGGTTTGCCGACCGAACCACTTTTGTGGTGAACAAGCAGGGCATCATTACGCACATTGAC
>JBJKQK010000145.1:0-6378 GCA_046705285.1 Terriglobia bacterium | reverse complement strand
GCTCGAAATTACCGAATCAAAACAACTCCTCGAACGTCAGCCCGTTCTGCAGGAATCGATCCGCTTGCGCAATCCCTACGTCGATCCGCTCAACTTCCTGCAGATCCGCTTCCTGGAAAAATGGCGTTGTGAGCATCAGCCCTCGCCGGACCTCCTTCGGCTCCTTCAAATCACTGTTGGCGGTATCGCGTTTGGCATGAAAAGCACGGGTTAGTTGCCGTCTAATCGTGTGCTATCGGGGAAGATCAAACACATTCGAAAATTGATTGGCGGTCAAATGCGGATACTTGCGAGACGGAGAAGTCACTTCCCAACTTGGAGCGGGTCAGGAATGGGAGGAGGAAATCGACAATGCGCGGAGAAGAGAGGGTCGGAAGAGAGGCTGGAGAGCTAACCCATGCCGAAAACAAAGGCTCGTGCATATCCTGATATTTCAACTCTGCGAACTCTCATGGAAGAGTATTTGCAGGTGCTTCGCCGCGCAGACGGCGTTAAAAAAATGCTCAGCCTCGATCCCCAAGCGAAAGGTTTTGGGATGAACAGTTTTCCCATGCCTACCTTGCTTACCCAGGTTGGGGACGGACCGAGCGCGATTTGGGAAGAAATCACAGGCCTCATTGACCAGTTCCCCGGTGACTGATTTCTTCCACTAACTTGCCGGCGTTTCCCTTGCCGTTTTGTTCCTTGTGATTACGAATTATTGCTCTCGACAAGTTGGCGGGCACGTGCGGCGGCTCGAACCACAGCCTTGATCAAGGTAACGCGCAGGCGGCCTTCTTCGAGTTCGAGCAGGCCGTCGATGGTGCATCCGGCAGGCGTCGTGACCACGTCTTTGAGTTTGGCAGGATGTTCGCCTGTGTGGAGCACCAGTGCGGAGGCTCCCAGCAGCGTTTGAGCGGAGAGCTCGGTGGAGAGATCACGGGGTACCCCCAGCTTCACGCCCGCCTCGGCCAGTGATTCGATGATCATATAGACGTAAGCAGGGCCTGACGCGGACAGCGCTGTGATGGCGTCCATATGTTTTTCGTCGACAATTACAGTGCGGCCCATGGCAGAAAAGATGCTTTGAGCGATTTCCAGGTCAAGCGCGGTCGCATGCTTGCCGCCGGCCAGCGCCGTCATTCCCTGCCGGATCAGGCATGGTGTGTTGGGCATAGCACGAATCACCCGCGCCGGGTAGCCCAACTCGCGCTCAATCAACGTCGTGGTCACTGAGGCTGCAGCGGAGACGATCAGCGCATCCTTGGAAAGAGACTTCCGGACTTCGTGCAGCACCCCTTTCACCTGCTGAGGCTTCAGCGCGATCAGAACCAGGCTGGCTCCTTTGACCGCCTGCATGTTCTTCGTGTGGGCTTTAACTCCATATTTCGCGCAGAGGTAATCCGCGCGTGGCTGGTGGGCAACTGTGCACTCCACGCGCCCCGTGGGAATGACCTGCGACTGCAGCATGGCGGAGAGCAGCCCCTCGCCGAGTTTGCCGGCGCCGATCAGGGCCAGCTTCTTCACTTCGTCCCGCGACTTCTTCGCTGCCGACGCAGGAGCGGCAACAGCTTCTGCAACTTGTTTCATGGGATTCCTCTCCGTGACTTTCCCCGTAGAGCAGTTGGTCATTGTTAGCCACGGTGAGTGTTTCCCGACCGTGGTCCCTTCGTAAAAAAGCCCACGGTTAAATCGAATTTCGATTTAACCGTGGCTACTCTTGATGTGGACATCGGACGTTAGGTTCTTGCCTGGGCCTGTGCAGCCGTAGCTTCTTCCTTGGCAGTCTGGATCCACGGCATCATCTTGCGCAATTCGCTCCCTACCTTTTCAATCAGGCGCGCTGAAGCTTCGGAGCGCATGGCCAGGAACTTCTTGCGCCCCGCGTCATTTTCGTCCATCCACTCTTTGGCAAACCTGCCGTTCTGGATTTCCTCAAGGACTTTTTTCATCGATTCGCGGACGTGATCATCGATCACCCGCGGCCCGCGCGTGTAGTCGCCATATTCCGCGGTATCGCTCACCGAATATCGCATGTACTTAATGCCGCCCTGGTAGATCAAATCGACAATCAGCTTTAATTCGTGGAGGCACTCGAAGTATGCGATTTCCGGCTGGTATCCGGCCTGGACCAGCGTCTCGAAGGCGGAGTTGATCAGTGCGGAAACGCCACCGCAAAGCACGGTTTGTTCGCCGAAAAGGTCAGTTTCGGTTTCTTCCTTGAAGGTGGTGCGGATGACGCCCGCCTTCAGGCTGCCGAGCCCTTTGGCGTATGCCAAGGCAGTTTGCTCTGCCTTTCCCGAAGCGTCCTGCTCAACGGCCAGCAGCGACGGAACGCCAATCCCCTCGGTAAACAGTTCCCGCAGCCGGTGGCCGGGGCATTTGGGAGCAATCATAATCACGTCTACCGATTTCGGCGGCTGGATGAATTTGTAATGGATGTTGAAGCCATGGGCAAACAGTAGCGTCTTACCGGCTGTGAGGTTCGGCTCAATCGCCTCCTTGTAAAGCCTCGCCATGGGCGGATCAGGAACCAGCATTGCAATCAGGTCACCGCGTCTCGCCGCTTCACTGGGTTCATAAACTTCAAGTTTCTGAGCCTGCGCCTTGGCGCGGGACTGGCTGGTGGCCGGCAAGCCCACAATCACCTTTGCCCCACTATCGCGCAAGTTCAGCGCGTGGGCATGTCCCTGGCTGCCGTAACCGATTACCGCGACGGTCTTGCCCGCCAGATTCTTCATGTTGCCATCGTTCTCATAATAAGCTTTTGCCATAACGTCACCTGTTCCTTTGCTGGTTGGAATTCTAACTTCTGATTGCGGGGTGTAGGAGCCCAACTGCCCGCGCTGGGACCTTCTTAACTTCTAGCTGCGTCCTATAACGCCGTGGTTCATGCGTTGGCCAAACAAAGGCCACAGAATCGAAGAGCGAGCCTTGCGCTAAGCGCCCGCAAACCTCTTCTAATTGGACATTGTGCCCACGAGTTCCACCTGAGGCCGCTGCATGCTTGTTCTGACGCGTGAGAGCGGAAGGAATCCTGGCTCGTCCAAACCGGGAGTTGAGGTGCTGGCGTGAAATCCCGACGGAAGTTCCACCAGATATTTCCCGTGGCTGGCGAAAACCACTTTGCATTCCGGAAAGGCTTCCTGGATTCGCTCGATATTCTTTGGATTTTCTTCCGACTCGACAAAGATAAAGGACGCCGCCTGGGAAGGTTCATGCTGGTAGAATGTAACCCCCTGTACACCGTCGGTCCGCCGCAGGAAATTGAAAATGTGGTCAACATCCGCCTGCGGAGTATCAACCACTGCCATCAGGAAATATGACTCTGCCTTTGCGGCCAGAGCCATTGTTTCGATCTCCAACCCCTTCCGCCGAAAAATGTTCATCAAGCGGCAGAGAAGAATCGCATCACGATCACTTTCAAGCGTTAGCAGCCATTGCATCTGGAACTCCAAGATAAGGATTATACAGCCTTTACTTTTGTACCGAAGCGTTCGCGGTCCAACGCTACGGTTTTTCTACGCGCAAGCCGCAGGGCTGAAGGATGAGCCCTGCTCTGCAAAATCTTAGACCGCCCAGAGGTCATCCAGCACCTCTTCTTCAACCAGCGCTCGCGGCGGTTCCACGACCATCTCCGCAATGCTGGCTCCTGGTGGAACAATTGGGTAGCAGTTTTCGGTCGGGTCCACTGAGAAATCGATGAGGCGCGGTTCGCGGTCACCCAGAAAGTCCTTAATAGCGTCGCGGACGTCCGCACGGTGTTCAACGCGCGTGGCCCGAATCCCATAAGACTCTGCCAGCTTGGCGAAGTCCGGCGAAAAGTTCAAGTCAATATCGCAATACCGCTTTTCAAAGAAAATTTCCTGCCATTGCCGAACCATTCCCAGGGACCGGTTGTTGATGACGGCAATCTTGACTGGTACCCGGTACTGCACCATCGTGGCCAGATCGTTCAGGGTCATCTGAAACCCGCCATCTCCAACCAGCGTAATTACCTGCCGGTCTGGAAAGGCCATTTGCGCGCCCAGCGCCGCCGGGAATCCATAGCCCATGGTGCCCAGGCCGCTTGAGGAGAGCCAGGTTCGGGGGTGCCGGAAATTGTAGAACTGAGCCGCCCACATCTGGTGCTGACCCACGTCCACGCCGATGATGGCATCCTTGTCGGCAAGCTCGGCCAGCGTTTCGATCACGTACTGCGGCTTGACGATGTTCGTGTATTTGTCGTAAGCGAGCGGGTGCTCGACTTTCCAGGATTCAATCCGCTTCAGCCAGTGCTGCCTTTCGGGCGTAGCACTCTGGTTATTCCGCCGCTTAAGTTCGTCGATCACGGCCCGCAGGGTCTCCCGCGCGTCCCCCACCAGCGCCAGGTCAACGGTCACGTTCTTGTTCACCTCTGAAGGGTCGATATCAAAATGGATCTTTTTCGCGCTGGTGGCAAAGCCGCTGATTCGTCCCGTAACCCGGTCGTCAAAACGTGCGCCCACGGCAATCAGCAAGTCGCTGTTACTGACTGCGGTGTTGGTAGCGTAGGAGCCGTGCATGCCAAGCATTCCCAGGGAAAGTGGATGCTTTGAAGGGAAAGCGCCCATGCCCATCAGCGTGGTGGTCACCGGAATGTGGGTCAGTTCTGCGAGCTCACGCACCAATTCAGAAGCCTCGGCGGCAATAACTCCGCCGCCTACGTAAAGCACGGCCTGCTGGCTCGCTTGGATCATGTCTGCGGCCTGGCGCACGTGATCCTCGGTCCACTCGCCAGGCTTGTCGGTTCGATAATGCTGGGCGTTGGCCGGATAGGTTGGCTCCGTCTTTTCAATCAGTACGTTCTTAGGCAGATCAACCAGCACCGGTCCCGGCCGGCCGGAGGAGGCAATCTCAAAAGCCTTTTGAATCACGGAAGGAATGTCGGCGGCATTGCGAACAATGAAGGCGCGCTTCGTGGCGGGCAGAGCGGTCCCAACAGTGTCTGCTTCCTGGAAGGCGTCTTTGCCAATAAGATTGGTGGGCACTTGCCCCGTCAGGGCCACGACAGGGATCGAATCCATCAGGGCGGAAGTCAGAGCCGTCATCATGTTGGTAGCGCCGGGGCCCGAGGTCGACAGGCACACACCCGGCTTGCCCGTAACGCGCGCATAACCATCGGCCGCAAAGGCAGCTGCCTGCTCATGGCGCATCATCAGATGACGGATTCCCGCGCTGTACATGGCGTCATAAAGCGGCAGCACAGCGCCGCCCGGAAGGCCGAAAATCACTTCCACGTTCTGGCGAACTAAGCTTTCAAGCAGGATTTCGGAACCTGAGAATGTCTTTGACATAGAGCAATCAATTCCTTATCAGCTGACTGGCCTGGGCGTGTCCTCGGAGTCATATGGAAGATACCGACCAGTCGGTAGGTAGATTAGCACCCGCCACCTGCCCGCGTCAACTCCTATTTTTCTGTCGCGTGTAGGGGCGGACGCCGTCCGCCCCTACGATCCTCACGATGGCATGAAGGTGGTTCGGCATCACAACAAATTCGTCCAACTCGATTTCCTCTCGAATACGTGCCGAGCCATACCATTCGCGCCTTGCCACCTCGCCGAGCGCGTTCGACCGCATTTCCCACTCAACCACTTCGCCAAACAAATGTTCTTTGCCGCGAGTACATCGGGTGAGGAAGTACAATCCCGACCGGGCATAATCATATCCGCGCAGGCGGACTGACCGGCGGTGGCAAGCTTCGGGATCGAATGTCATCGTCATTTGGATGGACGGTTTGAAATCTGCCGCTACACGGTCCCGCCGCCCACCGTTCATTTCCCCGGCTTCCGAAAAACGACGCAATAATCGTTGCTGGGCCAATCGGCGGGTTGGTCGACCACCTGAAAACCGGCGTGGGTCAATTCCTGGATCAGGATTTTTTTTGGCATGCCGTGTCCGCCCCGATTGGCGGGCACTCCCGGCACGGGCGGCAGCCAGGCGCGCGGAGGGAAGTCGATCACGGCCAGCAGGCCGCCGGGCTTGAGCGATTGGAAGAGGCTTGCATCCATCTTCTGTGGCTCCGTGAAGTGGTGATACACGCGGCGCATGTAGATGGAATCGCAGCATTCGTTCGGTAGGTTGGTTTCGGCCTGCGAGCCCTCAATCACCGTGATGTTGTGGAATTTCGAATCGGCGGCAAGCTCTTTCAGGTGCTCAAGTTTCCGCTCACTCACTTCGGTTGTGTAAACGTGTCCTGTGGACCCTACCATCTCCGCCGCGTCGACGGTCATCTGGCCTGCCCCGGCGCCGATTTCCGCCACCACGCTGCCGGCATGCCAGTCGAGCAGCTTGGCCAGCCGTTCAGATTCTGTCCGGTAACTCTGTCCGCAGAGCGGAAGCGTCAGAGTGGACAGCACCATCGCAATCAGCAGCAGCTTT
>JBJKQK010000144.1:0-4129 GCA_046705285.1 Terriglobia bacterium | reverse complement strand
CCCCGCCGACCGAAAGAGGCTCATGCGTGCTTGGGTGCACGAGATTAAGCTCTATCCTGAATCGTTGGAAGTTAAGATCAGCTACAGTTTGCCAGACGCTGTTATGAAAGGCTTGGTTGCGGGGGCTGGATTTGAACCAGCGACCTTTGGGTTATGAGCCCAACGAGCTACCAGACTGCTCCACCCCGCATTCCTATAATACTCGACGAAGCGTCGAATTGACAACGCCCTTGTTAACGTGGATGACTACTGTCTACAGGCAGGAGTGTTGTGAGTTCGTTTGCAGACTGGCGTCTTGACTCAGGATATGTAGGAAAAAGAAGCACCCTTCGAAGCGAAAACGGGCGGGCTTGCAACCGTGCGGAGGGACGCGGCACTTCGTTCAACTGTGAAAAACCCAAGCGGGTCGCGCCCTGGCAAGGCCTGGCGGGCGCTTCCAGTATCGTTTCGCGCTTGCGAAAACGCTCGATCTAGAGTATTTATAAATCGGATGTATAAAGTTGCATGGACAAGCTCTATCGTCGTACTCAAATTCTGGATCTTCTGAAGAGCGAAGCCGTTGCGACCCAGGCAGAGTTGTGCGAAATGCTTGCTCGCCGTGGCATCCAGGTAACGCAGGCTACTGTATCGCGGGATATTGAAGATCTGGGCCTGGTCAAGACGAGAGAAGGCTACCGCATGCCCGGATCTCCTGACCCGCTCAGGCTGCCTCAGCCCGCGCTTCCCATTGTGCTGAAGGAGTTCCTTTGGGAAGTGCGCAAGGCGTCAAATTTGGTCGTAATCAAGACCCATCCGGGAAACGCTCACTCGGTAGCGGTTGCGCTTGATGCCGAGCGATGGCCTGAAGTTGTGGGCACTGTGGCAGGCGACGACACGATTTTCATCGCCACGGGCGGACCGCAGGAAGCCTCACGTATTCGAAAGAAAATTCTGCAACTTGTTGGCGCCTAGGAGGCGACGCTATCGTTGAGCAAGCGGGTTACCACGCCGGTTGCTGCGCGGTCCGCCAAATCGACAAAAGAAAGGAAAGAATGACAGTGTCTGGTAACTCATCACATAAGGCAAAGAAGGTTGTGCTCGCATACTCCGGAGGATTGGACACGTCCATCATCATTCCGTGGTTGCGCGAGAATTATGATTGCGAAGTGATTGCAATGGTTGGCGACGTGGGACAAGGCGACAATTACAAAGCGTTGCGCGCCAAGGCGCTGAAGAGCGGCGCGTCGCAGGTTTTTGTCGAAGACTTGCGCGAGGAGTTCATCACCGGTTATCTGTGGAAGGCGCTTCAGGCTGGCGCCGTATACGAGGGCAAGTACCTCCTGGGAACCTCGCTGGCCCGTCCGATCCTGGCCAAACGGCAGGTCGAGATCGCACTTGAAACGCACGCCGATGCACTGGCGCACGGTTGCACGGGGAAGGGAAATGATCAGGTCCGATTTGAGCTGGCTTTTAAGGCACTGGCTCCCAATCTGCGGGTGATTGCGCCGTGGCGCGAGTGGTCGATCGTTTCCCGCGAGGATGCGCTGGAATACGCGCGGCGTCATAACGTGCCTGTGCCCGTCACCAAAAAGGATCTCTACAGCCGCGACCAGAACCTCTGGCATTTGAGCCATGAAGGTGGGCCGCTGGAGACCGAACTTGGAGAACCTCCTGAGGACGCCTGGAAGCTGACCGTCAGCCCCCGGCGTGCCCCAGACCGCGAAACCAAGGTCACGATCGGTTTTGAATCAGGGAATCCAGTTTCGCTGAACGGCAAGGATCTGGGTTCCGTTCAACTGATCGACAAGCTGAACAAGATCGCCGGACAGAACGGGGTTGGCCGGACAGACCTTGTCGAGAACAGGCTGGTCGGCATCAAGTCCCATGGGGCATACGAAACGCCTGCCGGGGAGGTTCTGCATGCGGCACATCACGAGCTTGAGGCGCTGTGCCTTGACCGTGAGACTTTCCATTACAAGCAAGGGGTGGCGCTGCGCTATGGCGAGCTCGTCTATTACGGCCAGTGGTTCACACCGCTTCGTGAGGCCCTCCAAAACTTTGTGGCCGCGACCCAGCGAAACGTAACGGGAGAAATCAGCTTGGGACTTTACAAAGGAAACGTCCGAGTCCTTGACCGCCGCTCGCCATATTCCCTTTACAATCCCAGCATCGCCGCATTTACGATGGGCGCGGATTACAACCAGAAGGATGCGGAAGGATTCATCAACATCCTCGGCCTGCCGGTCAAACTCGCAGCATTGACAACGCCGGGAAAGAAGAAAGCTTCCAAGAAGCCGTCCGGGAGAAAGAAATGAAGCTATGGGGCGGGCGTTTTGAAGGCCAGCGTGATCCGTTGTTTGAGAAGTTTTCGGAATCTTTTTCCGTGGATCATCGCCTCATCGGCTACGATCTTCGCGTGAACCAGGCTTACGTTCGGGAACTTGGACGTGTTCGTGTGCTTTCCCGCAAGGAAGTTTCCGCTTTGGTGCGGGGGCTTAGCGCTATCGCCCGGTACGCCAAACAAAATCCCAACTGGGCCGCCAGGCAAGCGAGCGAAGACGTCCATAGCTGGGTTGAGGCTCGCCTTGAGAAGGAGGTCGGGCTGGTGGCTGGCAAGCTGCGTACCGGACGCAGCAGGAATGATCTGATCGCAACGGAAACCAGGTTATATGCAAAGGACGCAGCTCGCAATCTTCAGAAGAGCGCGGTCGGCGTCCTCGAATCTCTGCTCCAGAAGGCTCAGGAGCATAAGGCAGCTATTTTGCCTGGCTATACGCACCTGCAGCCTGCTCAGCCCATCCTGTTCGCTCACTATCTGCTGGCTTACTTTGAAATGCTGAATCGGGACGTTTCCCGCCTTCAGGAGTGTTACGATCGGGCAGACGAACTTCCCATGGGTGCGGGCGCTCTGGCCGGGAGCGCTTATCCCATTGACAGAAAGCGGTTAGCGCGCGATCTGGGGTTTGCCCGCGCGGCCCGGAATAGCCTTGACGTCACTTCCGACCGTGATTTTGTCTGCGATCTGCTGTTTGCCTGTTCGCTGATTCTTGTTCACCTCAGCAGGCTTGCGGAAGACTTGATTATCTATTCAACCCCGGCTTTCGGTTTTGTTGAACTTCACGATGCTTACGCTACCGGCAGCAGCTTAATGCCTCAGAAGAAAAACGCCGACGCCCTGGAACTCATTCGTGGTAAAACATCCAGCGTGTCAGGCGGACTGGCAAACGTGCTCGCTTTGCTGAAGGGTCTGCCTCTTGGGTACGACCGCGACCTGCAGGAGGACAAGCGTGTGTTATTTGGGGCCGTGGATACGACAACTGACTGCCTTATCCTGGCCGGCCGCATTGTTGGAACTCTTCGCGTTCGCCCCGACCGGATGAAGGCGGCAACCCATCTGGGTTTTCTCACCGCCACAGAGGTTGCAGACGTCCTGGTTCGGCAGGGCATCACCTTCGCCCAATCCCACGAGCAGGTCGGCAGGCTGGTCAAGTTCTGTGTGGAACAGAACAAGACCTTTGAGGACGTTACCTTTGAGGAAGCTCGGCGCTTTATTCCAACATGGAACAAAGCCTTGGCGGCCGCTGCCGTCTCGTCAGAGATGTCAGTTCGCAGGAAAAAGGCTGTGGGCGGAACTGCACCTCAACAGGTGGCAAACCAGCTTGCAATCGCAGGCGAAACCCTTACAAAACTCAAGAAAGAACTTGCGCCGCGCCGGTCCAGGTAGAGAGCCGCTTGATCTATTATCCGTTTCTTAAACGGTTACTGGCGCGGGCTCTGGAACGTCGTCGATGTTGTACATATAGTTAATACCGTTAAAAGTTGATAACGCGCCTATTATCAATCGGATACTGTCTTATTGTGGAAGGGAGTGGCAAGTCTCCGGAGGCGAAAAACCTTGACAGCAGTGCATGCTTGAAATATAAGAATTTACTAATGCATTTGGACGGGAATTTCAGATAGATCGAGACGCTGGGGTTGGTGGACTGCCACCCCATGAAGGAGATGAGACAGTGAGACGGCTGATGCAAGTAGGGCTGATGATAGCAGCGGTGATCGGGATGGGCGTGATGCCGATGCTGGCGGGTTCGGCGGCGGTGGGATCGGTAGCGGGGAGCCGGAACGCGATGTTGAGCGGGGCAGCCCTGGTTCC
>JBJKQK010000143.1:0-10142 GCA_046705285.1 Terriglobia bacterium | reverse complement strand
ACCGGGGAGCCCGTGCCACAAATCAAGTTGACTCATTCCCAGACTGACTTATCACTTCTGCTCCCTCAGTAAAAAGTGGTAGAGTAAGGGTGATTGAGGCCATTCAGAGGCTTCGCCGCACTTACCGGAGGAATTGCATTTCGGGAGGTGCGGTGCCACACGAGTCAGGTCCTGCCACTGCCCGTTGAACAGCCTTCACGGGAACCCGGAGAAGCGGACATTCCGCGCGACTTTGAGATCCCGGCGAGGTCTGAACGTTCAGAGGGAGGGAAACATGGCAGGGATCGCCATCATCTATTGCAAACGAATCAAAGACCACTCCTGCATTGCCTGCGCGAAGTGTTACAAGGCCATGCACTACAAGGACGCCGAATTTGCGCGTCATAACGAGGTTGATCTGGTCGCCATGACCGACTGTGGTGACTGCCCTGGCCTGGTGGTTCCACGAGTCAAGCTGTTACGGGAGGTCGCCAGGGGACTGGACCGCAAAATCGACACTGTGCACCTGGGAACTTGCGTCAAACTGGCCATGGAAACTGCGCAGTGCCCCATCGACTACGATGAGTTGAAGATCCATATCGAAAAGACGTTCGGGTATCAGCTTGTCCTGGGCACACATTCCTATTGAGAAGGCCCGGAAGCGAAGATCACGAGGCAACAGTTTGAAGTGAAGCCTGCCGCTCGATGCCTTCCCCAGCAATGGAAGGGTCCGCTTTGTTCGCTATCGTGAAGGTCCAGCAGATTCCGTTCGGAGTTTGACCTGAACGGCAAGAGCGCCCTCAACGCATTCTGCAATCCGCTCGAACCGGCTAAGGCTCGACGATGCCGGTTCGGATGGCATAGTGGACCAGTTCAGCAAAGGACGGAAGATTCAGCTTGTGCATGATGTTTGCGCGATGGGCCTCGACTGTTTTGACGCTGATATTCAGGGCTGATGCTACTTCCTTGTTGCTCTTCCCTTTGGCAAGAAGTTCCACGATTTCGCGCTCCCGAGGCGTCAACCGGTCGCTGGCTTCGGCTTCAGTGCTGGGATGGAGGAACCCTTCCACCGCGACTCCGGACGCACCCGGCGAAAGGTATCGCTTGTGGTCGAGAAGGGCATTGACGGCGGAGACCATGTCGCACATCGCATCGGATTTCAGGACATAGCCGTGTACGCCAACCTCCAGGACTTCGCGGAGCAACTGTTCCGAGTCGTGCATGGTAAGAATCACAATCTCGGTGTGCGGCAGCACCTTCAGAATCTGCCGCGCGGCCTCGGCACCCGTCAGTTCCGGCATGCTGTGATCGAGGATCACGATGTCCGGCTTCAGTTGCCGGGTTTTTTCGACCGCCTCCTGCCCGGACCCCGCTTCGCCGCAAATTTTCCAGCCTGGTTGGGTTTCGAGCAGACGACGGAGCCCGTGCCGAACAATCTCATGGTCGTCGGCCAGCAGGATTCGGACGTTTTTCACGACGCGACCTCCCTGACTTCAAGCGGCAGGCTCGCCCGCACCACGGTCCCATGTGCGCCCGATTCAATTTCCAGGCGCCCACCCAACTCCCTCATGCGTTCCCGTATGCCGGCGATTCCGACACCGACCCTTTCGCGGCCTGCTCCCTGATGGCCGTCACCCCCGGTGGAAATCCCGCGTCCTTCGTCGGCGACTTCGAGGATGAGGTTTCCAGCTTCCTGTCGCAGAATGATCTTCGCCTGAGTGCTTCCCGAGTGGCGATGGACGTTCGTCAGGCATTCCTGCACAACGCGAAACAGCGCTGTCTCCACCTGTCGGGGAAGGCGCGGCAGGTCAAGCGGAGCTTCCAGATCGACATCGATTCCACTTCTCTGGGAGAAGCCGTGAACATACCAGCGCAGGGCGGCACAAAGCCCGTATTCATCCAGCACGGGCGGGTGCAGAAGGTACGAAAAGTTACGGATTTCAGACAGCGCCCGCTTGACGAGGTCAATGCTCTCTCCAACGACAGCGCGCACTTGTGCCTCCAGCCCGAGAGTCGGCTGGTTCATCCAGGAAAGGTTCATGGACAAAGCAGAGAGATACTGTCCCGTGCTGTCGTGCAGCTCACGCGCGATCCGGCGCCGCTCATCGTCCTGGGCGTGAAGCAACTGCGAAGAAAGCCGGCGAAGCACCTCTTCGGCCTTCTTGTGTTCTGTGACGTCTCTTAAAGTCCCCTCGTAATACAGCACCTTTCCATCGTCGTCGCGAACGGCGTAGGCGCTTCCCATCACCCAGATCAGCGTGCCGTCCCTGCGCCGCATCTGCGCCTCAAACTCCGAAATGGCCCCCTGCTGGCGGAGCAACGGAATGAAACCGGTCGGGTGCTGAGGTTCAATGTACAAGTGCTGTTCCAGGTTGCGAACCTCATCCATGAATGTCCGGGTTGTTTTGTAGCCCAGAATTCGAGCCATGGCGGGATTGGCGGTCAGCAGGCTGCCGTCCTCTCTCACCTGGAAAATGGCTTCCATGGCGTTTTCAAAGATGCTGTGGTATTTGCGCTCGGCTTCTTCAAGGCCCTGCTCGGCCTCTTTGCGCTCAGTGATGTCAGCAAACACGATGGCAAAATGCCCGGGGCGTGGCCGGAAGGCTGTGACGTCGAAATATTTCCTGAAAGCCTCGGAATAACCTTCAAAGTGGAGCGGCTCGCCAGTAAGCGCGACCTGCCCCAGCCTCTCCACCCAGGAGGGCCGAATCTGGGGAAAGACTGTCAAAACCTTGCCTTCAGCCACCGATTCCCTCGAGTATCCAGTGATGGCTTCGAAACTCGGGTTCACATCAACAAACCTGGCGTCACAGGGGGCGCCGTCCTCGTTGCAGATCACTTCCAGCAGTGCGCAGCCGACATTCATCTGATTGAACAACTGCCGGTAGCGTTCCTCACTTTCAAGCAATGCCTCGGCAGTAAGCCTGCGGTCTGTGATGTCTTCTGAAATTCCGACAATCCGTTCCGTCTCCCCGCGCTGGTTCCGAACCGGGAAGGAGCGGTCGCGGACCCAGTGGACGGATCCGTCGGGCCATACAACTCGGAATTCCGTCTCAAACTCCCGCTGCGGCAGATCGCCGCCGAGAGCCGCCCGCACCCTGCTCCGATCCTCGGGATGAACAGCATCCAGCCAACCGGGCCCCTGCCCAAAGACCGTTTCCACGGGGCGCCCCCAGACGCTCTCATAACTCGGGCTGACGTAGAGGACCTTGGTCAGTGTCGGATCCACCATCCAAAGGACTTCGTGGATGTTCTCAGCCATCTGCCGGAACTTCTCCTCGCTTTGCCGGAGGGCCTCCGCAGCCTGCGCGCGCTCGGCGCGCGTGCGCAAGGCCTGGACGCCATAGGCCAGATCACCCGCCAGCTCCATAAGCAGTTGCATTTCTTCTGCGTCGAAGGCCTCAGGAGCTTCGGCATAGACCCTGAGCACACCCAGAGGCTCCTGGTTCACAATCAAGGGGAGTGCGGCAGTCGAAGCATAACCATGCCGTGCAGCGTCTTCCCGCCACGGAACAAAATGCTCGTCATTCAGTATGTTCCTTACCACGTATGGGTTGCGGGTCCGGATTGCCGTGCCGGTCGGCCCCCTGCCCAGCTCCTCATCAGCCCAGGTGACTTTAATGGACGCCAGGTAGCCCTCATCGGCTCCCGCCACGGCAACCGGACGAACAGTTCTCGCTTCATCCGGCTCCGCATAGCCCGCCCAAGCCATCCTGTAACCGCCCTGAACCACCAGGATGTTGCAGACCTTCTGCAGCAGTTCCTTCTCCGTAGTCGCCCGCACCATCACCAGATTGCACTCGCTCAGGGTTCGCAGCGCCCGGTTGAAGCGGTACAAATCTTCCTCGGTGCGCTTCCGTTCGATGGCTGCAGCCAGAACATTGGCCAGAGCCGCCAGAAAATTGACATCATCGCCTGTGAAACTTCTCGCCCGGCTTGTGTGGGCACTCAGCACACCAAACGGCCGCTCTTTTCCGGGGATCAGCACGCTCAATCCGCTCACGATGCCGTGTTCGACCTGTAAGGGCGACGGGATAAAGCGTCTTTCTTCCATCAGATTCTGGACAATCACCGGGTGCTCGCTCACCAGCGTGTAACCAGCCTGGGACTCGGGTCCGGCTTCAACGACGGCTCGGCCTACGAGGCCCGGTTTCCAGCCGACGCCCGCACGAAGGGTCAGTGTCTTGCAGTCGGGCAGGAGTTCCTGTACCTTGCTGAACTCGACTTCGAGCATCCGGGCCACAAGTACAACGGTGTCGTCAAAGAGCATGGCGAGATCAATCCCTCGCAGAGCACGGTGCCCCAGGTCGGCAATGGCTGCCTGTTGTCGCGCCCGAATATCCAGCTCGGCGGCGACTGACTGCCGCGCTCTGTCCGCCTCATCGAGCGACCCGGTCGTCCACATGACAACCAACACGAAGGCCGTCATGATCATGACAACCAACAGCGTCAACCCGATGTATCCGGCGAAGATTCCGAGCTTTTCGGCTCGCCCAACCAGAGCAGCCAGCACAATGGGAATGACGACCGCCGCAGGAAGCAGGCGCCGGAACACGGCTCCGCCACTGTGCGGACTTGCCAGGAGTTTCCTGAACAGGTGGTCACTGCGCGCTGTCAGCAGTCCGGCGCCCAGCACGCACAACACCAGGGAGCTGGCTGGCGCGATTCCTGTCAGCGTAAACTCCGGGTGGAGAATGTAATCAAAAAGCCCGAACATGCCGTCGAGAATGACGACGAGTCCGAGGAATTCCGAAGGCTGAAGACCGGCCTTCCTCTTCCAGGCCAGCATAAGAAGGCCGCAACCCAGAAATAGCAGACTGACAGCACCGGTAGGAGTCAAACGGCCCGGAAATAGTCCCGCCACGGGAACTTCCAGGTCACGAAAGAAGACTTGATCAATGCCCAGATCAATGCGAAACAGATACTCGCTCAGTGTCAAAGCCCCTAACGTGGCGACAATCACAGCGCAAGCCTGTCCCAACCGTCTCCAGAGCCGTGCGCGCGGTTGAACCGCCACTTCACGAAGCAGCCAAAGTGAAATACCCGCCAGGATGTAGGCCATGGCGGAGTTCGGCCGCATTGACGTCTGTCCGGGGAAGAGGCTGGTCAGGATATTGAAGGAGCTCAGCCAGGCGCAAAGAGCGCTGCAGCGGGAACTCTGGCTCGATATGAACTCAGTGAAAGCCGTGACCTTTAACGTCCACCCCGCGAGCACAGTGATACCCAAAAAGAAAGCTACAGCGCTCGCAATTGCGGGGGCTTTTCGGGTCCACAAGACGGTCCGCGAATGAGGTTCCTGGATCATCGACTTTTCACCCGCCGGGCAGAAAGCGAACTTTGCGGGAGGAGAGTCGCATTCTATCTGGCTGACTGGGGTTACCTCTTCTCCGTTCCAGCAGTTTATTCAACCGCATCCCGGAGAATGGCATCCAGTGCGGGCAGGCAGCATGCCAGAGGGTTCTCTGCGTCCTCTACTCTTAACTTATAGCCTTTTTGATCAAACGGTTCAACTGATCGTAACACGGCCGCTATGGAGCAACCTACACCCATACGCCCCAAAGGCCTCTAGGTAATACCACCTAGGTGCTAATCGATAGCGCGGGAGGGTTTAACCGAATTGTTCAGGCCTGGTGAGCGGATCATACTTGCTTATAAAGGATCAGGAAGGTGAGTAAGCCATGGCAATAGCAGCATCGGAAGATGACATTCAGGAAGCTGCCTGTAGGTGTTGGACAGCGCCTTCGGATGCGCCGGCACCATATCACCGCCCGTTAATCGATGAATTCGAACATCTTTACCTGGCGTATCGATCACGAGTATGGGCTCTTTGCCTCCGGATGACAGGCAATCCAGACGATGCCGACGATTTGACCCAAGAAACCTTCCTCCGACTGTTCCAAAAACTTGATACCTTCCGAGGGGATTCAGCCTTTAGCACATGGTTGCGCCGGATCACGATCAACGTGGTTCTGCTTAGATTCCAGAAGGCCAGTTGGCGTCGGGAGACATCGACAGAGGCGCTGGCTACTCCGGACCCCGTCACCGGTTGCCCTTGCCAGTTGGAATTTGGAGGGTTCGACACCCACCTGATGGACACGGTCGACCGAATCAGCCTTCAGCAAGCTATCGACCGGCTTTCTCCCGGTTTCAAAACTGTCCTGATCCTGCACGACATCGAAGGTTATGAACACGTTGAAATATCCGAGTTAATGGGTTGCTCGGTCGGCACGTCGAAATCACAACTTCACAAAGCCAGACTCAAGATGCGCGAACTGCTCCACGAAACGCCGACTGAACAACCCAGCCATTTCAAGCCGGAAGCCGGCAAGAAACAAGCCGACTGCAGCGCCCGGAGCCAGATGGTTCTGCAGTTTCCGCATGCGGCAACGTCAAGCTACTCCGCCTCTGCACCGGTTGCCGCGTAGCGGAAAAACGGTGGCACAGAGTCTCGTATTCAGAAGATTCTGCGGCTATTGTGCTCGGATGGCACCCGGACCCAGGAAAGAGGATGCGACACCCTTCCGCCCCAGCGGCGCGCCTGGTGGTCGCCGGGCTTTCCGGCGATTCCGGGAAGACTCTCGTCTCGCTCGGCCTGCTGTTTCTTGCCCGCCAGCATGGAATCTCCACAAGGGCTTTTAAGAAAGGTCCGGACTACATTGACGCCGCCTGGCTCAGTTGGGCCTCCGGCCGCCAGGCCCGCAACCTCGACACATTCCTGATGGGCCCGGAGAAGGCCGCAAAGCTGTTCAGCACCCATGTCCTGCCGGATGGCCTTAATCTGATCGAGGGCAATCGTGGCCTCTTTGACGGCTTGGACGCGTACGGCACCCACAGCACGGCGCAACTGGCCAAACTGCTGGACGCGCCCCTGGTGCTGGTCGTGAATGCCACAAAAGTCACCCATACGGCCGCGGCGCTGGTGCTCGGGTGCCAGAAGCTCGATCCCTACCTTCGAATCGGCGGAATCATCCTCAATCATGTATCCGGCCGTCGGCACGAGTCCGTGTTGAGGGAATCGATCGAGTCCGCGTGCGGAGTTCCAGTGCTGGGTGTGCTGCCCAGCGTCGATGGCGCCACGCTGCTGCCAAGCCGGCACCTCGGCCTGGTAACGCCGCAGGAGCACGGAGGAGCGAACGAGCTTCGTGCCAACCTCCTTTCAGCAGTCCAGGGACGGCTCGACTTCGCCCGGCTATATGAGCTGGCGAAATCGGCCCCGCCGGTTCGCGGCTGGGCCGAGGACACCGACAGCACAGAGGACGGAAGTGGTCTGAAGATCGCCTTCCTGAAAGATTCGGCGTTCACCTTCTACTACCCGGAAAATCTCGAGGCTTTGGAAAGGTCAGGCGCGGAACTCGTGCCAGTTTCGGCGCTCTCGGCTTCGACGCTACCGGAAGACCTGGATGCTCTTTACATCGGCGGCGGCTTTCCCGAAACGCACGCGGAAAGGCTTTCTGCGAACACTTCCCTGCTGGCGTCGATTCGCGATCACGCGCAAAAGGGCCTTCCCATTTACGCCGAGTGCGGAGGCCTGATGCTGCTTTCGCAAGCCATCCGCTGGCACGGGGAAAGGTTCCCCATGGCGAGTGCGTTTCCGTTTGAAGTGGAAGTTTGCGCCAGGCCGCAGGGACATGGCTATGTTGAGCTTCTCGTCGACCGCCCCAACCCGTATTACTCTCTGGGAACAAGGATCCTGGGACACGAATTCCATTACTCAAAGATTGTGACAACTGGTTCTCTTCCGGCCACGGCCTGTGCAGTACGACGGGGAGCGGGCTGCTCCGGCGGCCGCGACGCGGTAGTCGCGGGGAACGTGTGGGCCAGCTACGCTCACGTTCACGCGGTTGCCACCCCCGAATGGGCCAAAGGACTTGTGATCCAAGCGCGGCTGTTTCGCGGACAAAGAAGCAACTCGCATCCGGTTGAACATCCTGTATGCGCTGGTTCTAACGCTGGCTTTTCAGTTTCTGCCTCTTCTTCATATTGGCCCGGAACCTAAATCGGAATCTGCACGTCACGGGCTGCGGTGACTGTGCGGTAACTCCCGGGGGACGCCCTTGGCGCTTCGTGCCGAGTCTCGCATCCAGGCTGAAGGCAGCCTGCGGCTTCTGGTTGTGGGGTATCGCTGGAATCGCGTTCTTGCACTCATCGGTTTCCACATCTTCATTTGCGGAATGGCGTGCATCTTCGCGGCGAATTCAGATTTCGCCAAATCGCAGGCAGATTCCGCAGATACGCCTTCAAAATCAACTGCACCTCTCTACTGGGACAATGGATTTCATATCCGATCCCGTAGCGGAGAGGCTCAACTGGAGGTCGGCGGAACGCTCCAGGTCGACGGTCGACTGTTCGTTGGCGACCAAGTGCCCCGGAGCATTCCCGACTTCATCCTACGCCGGGGACGGCTTGTGTTCCTGGGTACAGCTCTCAAGCGCCTGGGCTTCCGGTTCACAGTCGAGTCACAGAAAGATGGCCCCATGGTGCTCAGAGACGCCTATCTGGATTTGGGTGTCCACGAAGGTATTCACGTCACGGTTGGCAAGCTCAAGTCTCCCATAGGGTTGGAGCGCCTGCAGTCTCCTCGATACCTGACATTTACCGAAAGGTCGCTCCTCACCAACCTTATTCCAGACCGCGACCTCGGAATCATGCTTCATGGAGACCTCCTGGCCAATCGATTCACCTACATGGGTGGGCTGTTTCGCGGAGTTCCGGACGGAGGCAGCTCAGAGACCAGTACCAACCACGGAGCAGATGGCGAGTTTCGAGTCTTTACTTACCCATTCCGCCGCGTGAGCACTTCCCTCCTCGAAGGACTGGGGTTTGGGATTGGGGGAAGCGCGGGCAATGAGAGGGGGACATTGCCTTCCTTCACGACAGCCGGACTTGCGCGTTTCTTCTCCTACAGGCCAGGTGCAGTTGCCGACGGAGAACGGACCCGGATTTCACCCCAAGCGGATTATTACCGGCGCCGGTTGGGTTTGATGGCTGAATATGCCCTGTCTGCACAAGACGTTCGCCTTGGCGATGTCTTCCGCCGGGTTTCCAACGCGGCTTGGGAAACCACGGCCTCGTTTGTGTTGACCGGAGAAAATGCTTCGTACAACGGCGTTACCCCTGCCCATACCCTCAATCCTGCCAATCACCATTGGGGGGCCTTCGAGGTGGCAGGGCGACTCAACTCGCTCCGGGTCGACCCAAATGCATTTCCTCTCCTCGCTGATCCGACGACTGCTGCCCGGAAAGCCAGTGGATTTTCGGCAGGTCTTAATTGGTACCCTCAGAAGTACTTCAAAATTATGTTCAACTACGCACAAACCAGGTTTGTGGGTGGCGCATCGGCCGGCAATCGCCCTACCGAAAAGGCCCTTATTGTCCTGTTCCAGTTCAGTTGTTACTGAGGATTGAGTCCGGCTTTCCTCTTTCGAACCACTGCGGAACAGCCCATGGCTGTTTTGCGGGCATTCGTTCTGAAGAAATATGCGCCTTCCGCGCGGTCGAAACAGTCGCTATCGAATTTTTGATTTTGCAGGCAACCAAATGCCACCCTGCCCTGTCTAGAGTGCGAATTATTCCTCCAAAGGAGGGCCAACCCGAAGGAGGCTCCATGCCGAGCTATGTAAACCCAGACAAATGCGACGGATGTAAAGCGCTGGACAAGACAGCGTGTCAGTACATATGTCCAAACGATCTGATGGTTTTGGACAAGAACACGATGAAAGCCTACAACCAAGACGTTTCGATGTGCTGGGAATGCTACAACTGCGTCAAGATCTGCCCTAACCAGGCGATCGAGGTACGCAGTTACGCCGATTTCGTCCCCCTGGGCGCTTCGGCGACACCGATGCGTTCAACGGATTCGATTATGTGGACCGTGAAGTTCCGGAATGGAACGATCAAGCGGTTTAAGTTCCCGATTCGGACCACAGCAGAAGGTTCTGCGGTCCCGGACGGCGGCTTCACTGACGGGAAGAGCACTCTGGATGGCTCCGCCCTGTTCACTGAACCGGAATCTCTAGGATTGCCTGAAGTCTTCACTCTGGGCAAGAAGGAGGCGCACAGTGCCTAATTTTGAAACCGTAGTCGTCGATACCGACTTGCTCATCCTGGGCGGCGGAATGGCTG
The DNA here is from genome assembly GCA_046705285.1 of Terriglobia bacterium. Taxonomy (GTDB): domain Bacteria; phylum Acidobacteriota; class Terriglobia; order UBA7540; family UBA7540; genus SCRD01. Next base: position 41 of record JBJKQK010000143.1, on the reverse strand, counting down.
CCTGCGGCGCTGCCGTGGAAGCAGCTCACTGGGCCAAAAAG
>JBJKQK010000142.1:0-19847 GCA_046705285.1 Terriglobia bacterium | reverse complement strand
GCCAATGGAGGTTTTTTCGGATTCAGTTGGATTTCGAGTCATATACTGGGAGAAGCTCTGGTGAATCGCCGTCATTTTGTTGCTTCACTTGGGATGTCTGCAGCGCTTGGCGCGCTCTCTCAAGCACGGGGTGCTGCACGTCAGGAAGGCGGAAATGCTCCGGCCATTGAATTAACCCCCAACCCGGTTTGGCCACGGCCCACGATTGTTCCGATTCCGGAAACTACAGCAGGGGTGAGCAAGCCTGTTGTCAGCCTGAACGGAACCTGGAAGTTCACTCTCCACCCGCCTGATCGCTTCTGGTCGAATGAGGTGGACCCTGCCGGCTGGGGTGATATCCAGGTTCCTGGTGAATGCACCATGCAGGGCTATGACATCGCGAGGGATACCGAATATCCTTTTAAAAAGAGTATGCCCATCCCTGCAGACTTTCGAGGTAAGAGGATCTTCCTGCGGTTCGATGGACTTTACAGTTACGGGCGAGTGTGGGTGAACGGGCACTACGTGCGGGACCACCGGGGAGGATTCACATCGTGGGATTGTGAAATTACGCCCTTTGTTACGCCAGGAAAAGAAGCGTGGATCACCGTGGGCGTTACGGACGGGTCCGACAACATCTCCTGGCAGAGCAACTATGCCAAACACTACATTGGCGGAATCCTGCGTGATGTCAGGATGTTCGCGGTACCCACTGATTACGTGGCTCGATTCCATCTCGAGACGGATTTTGATCCTACCTTCACCAACGCCACTCTGAACGTAGCTCTGGTGATGGCGACTCCGCTCGCTCGCCGCGCAAGAGTAGAACTCAGCTTGAAAAACCCCAGCGGAAAGAGTGTCCCGATACGCCCCGCGACGGTCCACTTCCCTCCGGAAACGCCGGGGTCTCTGGTCAGCATTCCGGTGACGCGGCCGGAAAAGTGGGATTGCGAGCACCCTCGCCTGTATACGTTGGAGGCGATGGTTAAGGTGAACGGTTCCATGACCCAAAAGCTCGTCAAACGCTTTGGATTTCGTAAGGTTGAAGCGCGCGGCAATAAGGTGTACGTGAACGGGCAACCGGTGAAGTTCCACGGCGGCTGCCGTCATGATGTTTATCCCACGCGAGGCCGGTCCACCACGCCCGCTCTGGACGAACAGGATGTGCGCCTGTTGAAGGGCGCCAACTTTAACTTCGTGCGGACCTCCCATTATCCTCCCACGGAGAATTTTCTGGACTACTGTGACCGCCACGGACTTTACATTGAAGAGGAAACCGCAGTCTGCTTCGTGAACCAATCTTTCGGGTCACACATTGCCGCAGAGAACGACCCGCATTACACAGCACAGTTCATGAACCAGTTTGCCGAAATGATTGAACGGGACAGAGACCATCCATGTGTGACCCTGTGGTCGCTCGGGAACGAAAGCAAGTGGGGCTCGAACTTCGCGAAAGAGCACTCCTACGTGAAGTTTGAGGATCCCACCCGCCCTGTTATTTTCAGCTTTCCCGACACCGTACCCAAAGACGTAAAGGCTTACGACATCCTTAGCAAACACTATCCGAAGTTCGACTCGGACTTTTCCAGTGCCTCCATTCCCAAGCTGAATGACGAGTTCGGGCATATCCCCTGTTACAACCATTGGACACAGCGCCGCGACCCCGGCGTGCGCAACTACTGGGGCAAGAGTATCAAGAAATTCTGGGAAGGAATGTTTGCCGCAAACGGATGTCTGGGCGGTTCGATCTGGGCCAGCATCGATGAAGTCTTTATGCTGCCTGGGGAGTGCGTGGGCTATGGCGAATGGGGAGTTATCGACGGCTGGCGGCGAGAAAAACCGGAATATTGGCTGGCGAAGAAGGCCTATTCGCCGACCAGGCTTTCAGAGACGTACGTTGAGAACCCGGGATCCGGAAATCCACTGAAGATTCCCATAAGAAACCAGTTCAACCACACGAACCTGAACGAGGTCAGGATTCAGTGGAACGTGGGTTCTGAAAAAGGAGAAATCAGAGATCTCAATGTTGCGGTGGGATCGGCTGGCCAGTTGGTGATTCCCGGACGTGCGTGGCGGAATGGGGAGATCGTCAGCATCAAGTTCGATGACCGCGAAGGCCGTTTGCTCGATGAGTACGAACTGCCAGTAGGCAAGGAAGTCTGGAATTTCCCTTCAGTGCAGGGTCCAGCACCGCGAATGCTTGACGACAGCCAGAACATTCGCGTCTTGGGCGAACATTTCGAGATTGTTTTCAGCAAAGCATCAGGCATGATTCGCAAGGCAACGTACAAAGGGCACACTATCCTCGAGGGCGGTCCGGTTCTGAACCTGGCTCCCTTTATTCTCCACAACTGGTGGCTGACCAGCCTGAAGACAACGAACACGCATGACGAAGCCGTGATCGAAATTTCCGGGAACTACCAGCAGAGGGGTAACTTTTCGGGTCAGGTTCTGGTTTATGCGCAGTACCAGGTTCGGATTGACAACGGAGGGCTGATTACCACGAATTTCAAGATCCGGGGTGTACCGCATAAAGTGGATGAGATTGGTGTTGCATACATTCTGCCGCGTGAAACCGATCAGCTTTCCTGGAGTCGTAAGGCCCTATGGTCTGTTTATCCTTCGGACCACATTGGGCGGGTCAAAGGGGTTGCCAGCAAAGTCCGGCCTGCGGGCACAGGTGAGTATCGAGTGGCGCCCTCCTGGCCATGGGCAGAGGATATGAAAGACTTTTTCTTGTTTGGCATAGACGATCCCGACGGCCGCGGCACCAATGATTTCCGGAGCCAGAAGCAGAGCATCTGGTACGCATCGGGCATCATTTCTCGGACGGGCGTTCGCGCGCGGGCGGAATCGGATTCGAGGCACGCGGTCCGGGCAGAAATCCAGCGCGATGGCCGTGTCCGGATGAACGTCAACAGCGCATGGGCGTATCCGGAGATGAACTGGGGGAATGAGTGTCCGGCGCTTCCTGAATCCTCCACTTATGAGGGGGTTGTCAGGCTGCGGCTGACCGATAACGATTTGGCTGAGCGGAAGTTTATGGATGGCTAATCCGGCTCCTGCTGCCGGGCCCGATTGCAACCTGGAAGAACTCGATACCTGCCATCGACAATCCAACAATGCCTATTATCCGTCGTGGGCACAAGGAGGAAACCCATCATGAGCCGTGAACTGGATCGAAGGGATTTCGTCAAATTGGCAGGTATTGGTGCGGTAAGCATGGCGCTTAGCGAGTCCTCGAAGGCGACCCTTCCCACGCATGACGTGAAGAATAGCCAAACTGCTTCGACCGGCCAGTCGAATGAAGCATGGTTGGCGGGTGCCAGCAACTACCGCCTCAACATGATTGCCTATGCGCACATCGATGCGGTCTGGCTCTGGCCCTGGCATGAAGCCATGTCGGTGGTTCTGAGCACTTTCCGTTCTGCTTTGGATCGCATGAAGAGCGATCCGGATTTTGTCTTCACGGAGACTTCAGCGAAGTTTTACGAGTGGGTTGCTGAAATCGATCCGGAAATGCTTGATGAAATTCGGCCGCGGGTTGACGAAGGCCGCTGGGAGTTGCTGGGTGGCTGGTGGGTGGAACCCGATGTCAACATGCCCAACGGAGAATCGCTAGCCCGCCAGGGCCTGGAAGGCCAAAGGCTGTTCCGTCGCCTTTTCGGCCACCAGGCCAAAGTGGCCGCTAACCCCGATTCCTTTGGTCATTCCGGAACGCTTCCTCAGATCCTCAAATTGCAGGAATTGGAAGACTACATTTTCATGCGGCCAGACGAGGAGGCGAAGCGTCTGCCGGCGGATCTGTTCTGGTGGGAAGGGCCGGATGGGACTCGTGTTCTCACGTACCGGATCCCCTTCAGTTATACAGATGCGGGAGCACTAAGCCAGCGCATAAAGCAGGTCATCGGCTTGCGCGAACCTGTCGAAGATCTAATGGTGTTTTACGGAGCTGGGGACCATGGCGGGGGAGCTACCGATGAAAACATTCGGTCGATCCAGAAAATCATGGCAGAAGCCGCGGCACCCAGGCTAATTTACAGCACCCCTGAGAAGTATTTTTCTGAAATCCGCCGCATGAAAGGTCTGGAACTGCCGGTGGTCACAGGAGATTTACAACACCACTCCGTGGGTTGTTATACCGCCGAGTCAACGATAAAGAAGAACAATCGGACAGCCGAAATGGCTTTGACGACGGCAGAAAAGGTGGCAAGCCTCAGCTCGGTTCTGTACGGGGCGGCGTACCCTCAGGAGGAATTTCACTTCGCCTGGGGAAAGGTACTCTTTCAACAGTTCCACGACAGTCTGGCCGGGACCGCCTTGCCTGAACATTACCTGCAGTCGCGGCAAGCGTACGGCTATGCTATGGAAGTAGCGGATCAGACGATTTCTCTTTCGCTCGAAAGGCTGGCTTGGCAGGTTCCCACCGAAGACCCAGAGTCTGACTACCTGGTCGTATTCAATCCGCACGCCTGGAGCACCCACTTGAGCGTCGAGTATGATCTGAACTGGCATCCTGAGGTCGCCTCGCAACTGACTGACGAGGGAGGCAGGAGCATCGCCCACCAATGGGTGCAGGGATCGACAATCGTTGGCGATCGCCACACTCTTGTCTTCCAGGCGCCGCTTCCTGCGTTTGGCTACCGGCAGTTCCGGCTGAGAAAGGGTCCTCGGCCGGTTGCTCCTTCAGGAGTCCATGCCAGCACAGAGACCCTTGAAAATGACCATCTGCGCGTGACTTTTTCCAGTGAAGGCACCATTGGCATCTTTGACAAGGATGCTGGCCGGGAAGTCTTCGCAGGACCAACTACAGGCGCGCGCGGTGTCGTGCTGGATGATCCCAGCGACACCTGGAGCCACGATGTCGTGTCATACAGTGATGAGATCGGAAACTTTCGAGGCGCAGAACTCAGGGTGTTGGAAGGCGGGCCTCTTCGTGGCCGGGTACGTATGCGCACGCGCTACGGTCACTCTGTTTTGGAAACCGACTGGATTCTCCATGCTGGCAGCCGGACGCTCGAAGCGCGCTGCAGCCTCGACTGGCATGAGCGCCTCAAGATGTTGAAACTTTCATTCCCAGTTCATGTTGAGGAGCCCCATTCCACCTACGAAACTGCTTTCGGCTACATCGAACGCAACACAAACGGAGACGAAAATCCCGGCCAGCGCTGGATTGATCTGACGGGAAAACGCGAAGGCAAGGACTATGGTCTGGCAGTGATTAACGATGCAAAGTACGGCTATAGCGTTCTAAAGAACGACATGCGAGTTTCGATTGTGCGCGGTGCCGTCTACGCGCAGCATCGGCCTGCCAAGTTAATGCCCAATGGTGAGTACATTTGGCAGGACCAGGGTATCCAGACATTCCGCATGTGGCTGGCGCCCCACGCCGGGCCTTGGCAGGCAGCAGGGGTTGTGAGGCTGGCGGAGGAACTCACGGCGCCGGTTCCTGTGCTTTACCAGGGAATTCACCCAGGGCTGAAGCCGCAATCAGCCTCGTTCTTGTCCGTGGATGCCGCCAATATCGTTGTGACCGCGCTCAAAAAGGCAGAAGAGGGGGATGGCTTGATCCTTCGCTGCTATGAGACGGACGGCAGGGCCACGACAGCGACGCTGGACATAGGCTTCCTGAAGCAACGCTGGAGTGGCAGCTTTCGGCCGCTCGAAATCAAGAGTTTTAGGATCTCGAAGGAGGGTGCAATTCACGAGGTTAACCTTCTTGAAAAACAACTGCCTCGCGGCAAGGGCGCCGACTTTGGTTTGTGAACCGCTTCGACGACCCTACGCAGGCTCCATCTGCCATCAGGCGCGGAACGTTGCGGTCTTTGAATCAAGTTCCCTTTGGAAATTCTGACATCGGCCCGGCCTTGACCTTGCCGATTGCGCAATTCCAGTCTGCAGGGAAACCGACTGCCCAGTTCGGCTGTATAGCCCACTGCCAGATTCATTGGGACTTGTTTCCCAGCGAGAGTATAAGGCACAAGAAAAGAAGGCTTCCACGGGCTAAAGCTCAGGCAGAAGATATTCCTCCCGATTTTGCCAGTGGTGGTTGCTTGCATGAAGCAACCGGCCGCCGAACACGGCACCCCCAAGGCCTACTAGTTGCTGAACAAATGGGCTTGTCTGCAAAGATCCGAGTGATCCATGGCGAGAGGGAAGATCCGAACACTTACCAGTGGCTGGCTATGTGGCCGTGGCGCCGAGCCTGGGTATTCTGGGGCTGCGAGTGGCGGATGGCCCTTCCAATGTTCTGATCCGGCATTGCTCCACGGCGCCGACGGGGCTTGACGCGACATTCACTCCCGAAGATGGGCGCCTGAATGGTATCATTATCGGTCGCGACGCTCGCGCTTTGGGTATCGACGTAGCCCTGCAACCGTTATTGAGTTCTTTCTCGATCCCACATGAGGGTGAGCTTGCAACTTTTGGGGTGAAGGTCCCTTACCGGTCGGAAACATAGGGGGCGATGTCCGTGGCATCCAAAGCCAGCGGGTCATCATGGCTCAGACTAAGCATTATGCCGCATACGACGGCGGCGACACCGTGGTGGTAGGCCAGCAGCCGCTGCACGAAATCTACGCCCAGCCGTTTGCTGACGCCGCGAAGGCGGGCGTGACCTCAATGATGTGCAAGTACAACCAGGTTGAGGGAGTCCATCCGTGTGGCATTCCACTGGCCTTGCAGATCCTGTTGGACAGGCCCAAGACGGCGATCATCTTCAGCGAAATCGGCCTTTTCCCCAGGGCAGTGTGGACCGTTCGTGGTATGGGCTGAACCAGCGGTCATGAGCCACGTTGTTGCCGAGTGACGCGGAGCTAACAAGACCAACGTATGCCTGGGTGACAGCTTGGCTCAAATCGTTGGCTAGCCGATTTGCTTATTGGTTGTTTCCAGCAGCTTATTGTATGGTCTCGGCCAAAAAATCCATGCCACGAAGGAGCCTGAAGGTGCACAAAATTAACAGGCGAGAGTTTCTTAACGGATCGGCAAAAGCCACACTGGGGCTTGGCATTCCTCTTACCAGGAATCTTTTAGGTGGGACGGAGAAGAGTTCACGCGAAGCGCAAGCTGGGGACGCTCTTTCAGGAGAGACAGCCGGAAGGGTGCTGGCCGGAACGGCGTTCCTGACGATGGAGGGAGATATCGCTTCGACTCTGGTGGCGGATGTTCATCAGTTCCTTTTGCGCAAGCTTGATGAATCGGTGGCCGGCGAGGCACAGCACTGGCATAGAGATTTTTCCTCATGGCAGGCCTACGAACGATCTATGGCCACCAACCGGAAGCGCCTGGCGTTTATCCTTGGGGTGCGCGATCCGCTGGTTAGCAAAGTACACCTTGAGTTGATAGCCACGTGGAAACATCCTGCCCTCCGAGGACGCGGAGAAAATTACGAGGTGTTTGCCGTGCGCTGGCCGGCATTCGGAGATGTAACCGGTGAAGGATTGTTGCTCACGCCGACTCATGGGGCGCCCATCGCCAATGTCGTGGCCATCCCGGACGCCGACCAGACCCCGGAGCAACTCGCCGGATTGACCGATGGCATTCCGCCGGAGAGCCAATATGCGCGGCGCCTGGCCGAAAGTGGGTGCCGGGTGATCATTCCTGTGTTAATCAGCCGGCATATTGGCCCCCAAGCAAAAATTCTTCAGAAAACACTTAAGGGATCCATTCCGGCCGGGGTGCTCTCCAATCGGGAATTCATATATCGGCCGGCCTATGAACTGGGTCGGCACATCATTGGTTATGAAATTGAAAAAGTGATGGCGGCCATAGACTGGTTGACCAGCCAAAGCGCGAATTCCTACATAAAAACCGGAGTGATCGGCTGGGGTACAGGCGGTCTGGAGGCTTTTTACGCCGCTGCTCTGGAACCGAAAATCCGGGCGGCGGTCGTCAGCGGATATTTCGAGGAACGCCACAAGGTGATCTGGCGGCAACCGGTGACTCGCAATATCTTTGGCCTCTTGGAAGGATACGGCGATGCCGAGGTGGCGGCGATGATTGCTGCACGCACCTTGGTCGTCGAGGCTGCCAAAGGTCCGGAAGTGGTCATGCCTGGCGGCAATGCCTACACTCCGCAACAAATCGGCGACGGCGCGCCCGGGGTGCTCAAGTCCCCTGAATTGGCGGACGTCCGCGCCGAATTCCAGCGAGCGCGCGCGATAGTGAATGCCTTGCGTCCAGCGCCGGATTTGCAATTGGTCGTCAGCGGCGGTAACGGGCAGGGGCCATTCGGTAGCCAGGCTGCTCTGAGTGCGTTCTTGCAAGCGTTGTCAAGCAAGGGCCGATTGGTGCCCGATGGCCCGGCACCCAGGAATCTTTGCCCGGGCTTCGACCCGGCCGTGCGCCAAGCCGAACAGTTGCACAATTTGGACCGCTACAATCAAGAGCTATTGGCCGAAAGCAAATACACGCGCCAGACATTCATGGCCAAACTCGACACCTCTACGCCTGAAAAGTTCCGCCAAAGTCAGGCATGGTATCGCGACGACTTCTACCGCCAGGAAATTGGGCGTTTCGACGAGCCATTGCTGCCGCCCGATCCCCGTTCACGATTGAAATACGACGAGACGAACTGGACCGGCTACGAGGTTGTGCTCAATGTTTTTCCGGGAGTGTTCGCTAACGGGATTCTTTTGTTACCCAAAGACCTCAAGCCCGGCGAACGCCGGCCTGTCGTCGTTTGCCAGCACGGTTTGGAGGGACGGCCGGAAGACACGATCACAGGCAACAGCCACTATTATCACAATTTCGCCGCCAGGTTGTGCGATGAAGGTTTCATCACCTTCTCCCCGCAAGGCATATTTATCTTTGGGGACCGTTTCCGCACCCTTCAGCGCATGGCCAATCCGCTGGGCAAGACCCTGTTCTCGATCATGGTGCCCCAGCAACAGCAGATCACCGACTGGCTCAAAACGTTGCCGTTTGTTGACCCGGCGCGGATTGGCTTCTACGGTTTGAGTTACGGCGGCAAAACAGCGGTGCGCGTGCCGGCGATAGTGACAAATTATTGCCTGTCCATCTGCTCAGGCGATTTTAATAACTGGATATGGAAATGCGCTTCCACCCGCAGTCCGTACAGCTATGTCTGGGCGCCCGAATATGAAATGTTCGAGTACAATCTCGGCCAAACCTTCAACTACGACGACATAGCGGCGTTAATCGCTCCACGCCCGTTCATGGTGGAGCGCGGACACTTTGACCCCGTGGCGCCGGATGATGAAGTGGCGTACGAATTCGCCAATGTGCGTTACCTTTATCAGGCGCAGTTAAGGCTTAAGGACCGCTGCGGCATTTTCTGGTTTAACGGCCCGCATGAGATTTACGGCCACGACGACATTGGAACCTTCAAATTTCTGCACAAGCATCTTGACTGGCCTCCTCGCGCCTCGCGTCAAGATGGCACTCCGCAGAAAAGCAAAAGTCCATTGTGAAATTGAAAGGGCCACTTCTGGATCACGGTGCTGGCGTGACTTTGGAGCGCTGCCGCATCACCGGTGGCAAACTCTTTTTGTACACGGCCAAGACGGAAACGCCAGTCTATTGTCCGCTTCCCGATTTTGTCCTGACGGCGCTTGATGCGGACCCGAAGGTCAGCGAAAAGTATTCTTTCTGGAACGGTGAATCCAAGATTCAGAGCGCAACGGGCGACTGGCAAAGGACGCTAAAAGGCGTCTTCAAACAGGCGGAAATTCCAGATGGGCACGCACACCGCTTCCGCGATACGTTTGCTGTCGAATTGCTCAAGGCCGGTGTGCCGATGGAGCGGGTGTCAATGCTGCTTGGGCATAGCAGTATCAAGGTGACCGAGAAGTACTACTCACCGTGGGTGGCCGAACGGCAGGAGCAGCTTGAGGCCGACGTAAGGCGGACTTGGGAGACTCTTCCCGGAACGAAGGGGACGCCAGAGGTACACGAAAAATCGAAAGGCGCTAACCATGTGCAATGAAAAGAGAAATGATGGCGGAGAGGGTGGGATTCGAACCCACGTGCCCGCTTTTGGCAGGCAAGACGCTTTCGAGGCGCCCCCGTTATAACCGCTTCGGTACCTCTCCGCAGGGACCCGGTCGTTGCTGCTGCGGCGACAGAACTACAATGGCATGATGAATCCGGTTGTCTTCATGTTGCCAACAGGTTTTTGCTTCGGCGCTTGCGAAAGAATTCACGGAGAATTGCCGCGCACTCTGCCTGCAGGATTCCGCTGTCAAACACGACCCGGTGGTTCAGTTTTTGATTGTTCAGCACAGCAAGAACGGAGCCGCATGCGCCAGCTTTAGGATCCAAGGCTCCGACAATCAGCCTCCCGATGCGCGCCTGGACAATCGCCCCCACGCACATCGCGCAAGGTTCGATTGTAACATACAGGGCGCAGCCGGGCAGGCGGTAGTTCCCGAGCTTGCGCCCAGCGCGCCGTAGTGCCAGGATTTCAGCGTGCGCGGAAGGATCGTTCAGATGGAGGGGCCGGTTGTGAGCGCGGGAAACGATTTTTCCTTCATAGACGACGACCGCGCCCACCGGCACTTCGCCTTCACGGCAGCCGCGCCGGGCCTGGCGCAAGGCTTCGTCCATAAATCGAAAATCCGGATCTTCCGCGAAATCCTTTCTGTTGCTCCGCATCCATGTATCGTATCATTTTGCCGCATGCTATGATCAGCTCAGCGGTGAGGTCTTCTGGGGCAAAGACGACCTGCTGAAGCAGGACAATCTGCCATCCTCTCGACTTTTTTGCCGCTGCTTGCTGAGTGATTTTAATACTCGTCTTGTCAAAATCGATTCATGTGCGAAGGAGGAAACTTTCTAATGGAGACTGACCGCAGAGAGTTCTTGCGCGCAGGGATTGTCGCTTCGGCGTCGCTGCTGGCCGCAGGCTTCAATTTATATGCGAATCCTTATGGACTGCCCATAGGCTTACAACTCTATACTGTACGCCACCAGTTGCAGGCAGACTTTGCGGAAACCTTGCGCAAGGTTTCCGCAATTGGCTACAAGGAAATCGAGTTCGCCGGTTTTGACAAAGAACCGGTTCCGGAGATCAACCGGCTCCTTGCGGTCGATGGCCTGAAGGCCCGCAGCGGCCATTTTGGATATCAGTTGCTCGATTCTAACCTCGACACGATAATCAAAGATGCCCACGCACTGGGGATGAGTTATATTGTCCTGCCGTCCCTCCCCAATTTCATGCGCCACTCTGTTGAGGCGTACAAGCGAGGCGCCGACTTCTTGACCCAAACAGGCAAGCAGTGCAGGAAGGCGGGCCTTCATTTCGCCTATCATAATCACAACCTGGACTTTGAAACATTCAACGGCGTAGTTGCTCTTGATCTGTTGCTGCAGAACACGGACCCGACTTATGTGAATTTTGAGATGGATTGCTTCTGGGTCACGCGCGCCGGCTACGATCCGGTTGCCTACATGGACAAGTACCCGGGCCGGTTCCCTCTTTTGCACATTAAGGATGAAAGGCGGCATTATCCACCCACGGCCACAGGCCCAACTCCGCGCACACTTTTTGCACCGGTGGGCCGGGGAATCATCGATTGGAAGCGGATCTTCAAGGCGGCACGCAAAGGCGGCTTGAAGTACTATTTTGTGGAGCAGGACCAGACCGAGCTTCCACCCTTCCAGGCGATTCGGATCAGTTACGATTATCTGCACAGACTCACGGTCTAAGAGGGTTGCTGGCTGAAAAGGCCCAACACAGAGGGCATGAGAATTCCCGATGTGCTCCGCGTAAGACCTTTCGCGACTGCAGAGAATGGGGGCGCGAATGCTGGTGAGCATCAAACGCGCATATGACAAACCGAGCAACGAAGACGGCATCCGCGTTCTGGTGGACGGTCTGTGGCCACGAGGAGTGACCAGGGCTGATCTGAAAATCGAGAAGTGGGAGAAGGCTATTGCGCCCTCGAAAGCCCTGCGAACCTGGTATGGGCACGATCCTGAAAAGTGGCCGGAATTCCGCAACCGCTACCGCGAAGAGCTGGGGCAACTGCCACGCAAGGAAGCGCTCGAGCAGTTGATCTGCCTGGCGGGGCAGGCAAAATTGACATTGATTTTCGGAGCGCGCGACGCGGAACATTCCAACGCTGCTGTCATCGCGGAGGTGATCCGGGCAAGGACGGAAGGCGGCACGGAACCTCGCACCAGCCGGCGCCACAAGGCCCGAAAGGCAAGCCGGTAGTGTGACCTGCTTGCCACAGTTGAGCCTACTGACCGGCAACTGATATGAGCCAAGAGCCAACGGAGCGAGGAATGGCAAAAGGTTCTGGATTCTGAAGTCGACCTCTGGTCTGCCAAGTCCTGCGAGCAACTCGTCTCCGAGTTGGAGGAGTCGGCAACGGACGAGGACGAATTCGATTCAAGGAAGTACGTGGTCGAGGTGGAACTCCTGGAGAACACCGAGAAGTACGTTCACGTCATGGTGTCGGTTGATGACGGCAGTCTTCCTGCCTCCATTTCACCCCTGACCGATAGCTTTATTCGCCAAAAGCTTCTTCCTGCTTTCTAGTCGGACTTATCGAGCGTAAGTGCCCGAGTTTTGAATCCGCTAGAGGCCCATCGCGGAGATCGGCGTGTTGAACAGTCATTGAGTAAGATACGGCATTTGCCGCCAACGCGAAATTACTCATGTCAAAGTGTGACCATGTTTCTGCAAATTATTGAAAATAAATTACTTGACTGCAATGTAGAAACCTGTTATCATAATTGGTGGGGCATGACTATCACAGCATCCTACTAGGAAACGCTATGATTAGAGAACCCAGAGGGAAGCAATCCAGGCGCCTCGCAGCGACGAGGAGGTCTTCTTCAACCCAGAGAAGGTCTGGTTCTGTAAGAAACACACGTCAAGGTGTGGGGCGTCGTTCTCCCCTTGGGGCGAGTTCCAAGACGTCCGCAAAGACGGCTTCTCAGTCCCCTCAAAGGGCCGGAGCGGTGGAGCATGGAGTCGCCCTGAAGAAATTCGAGTCTGCGGTAAGGCTTTTTCAAAGAAAGGACTATGAAAAAGCTGGTGCGCTTTTTGAGAAGCTTGCCGAAGAACCGATTCGTGAGATTGCTCACAGGGCAAGGGTCCATCTGCGTCTTTGCGAATTGAGGCAACATCAGGAAATCCGTCCCAAAACGGCAGAAGGTTACTATGCGCGAGGCGTGGCTGCTCTCAACAGCCAGGATTTTGATCGGGCAATCCAGTTTCTTACCAGGTCGGACGAGATGGTTCCCAACCAGGAATATGTTCATTATGCCTTGGCGGCGGCCTACAGCCTTCGAGGCGACTCGAAAAATGCAATTAGCCATCTAGAGAGAGCCATTGGGCTGCGTCCTCAGAACAAGGTCCAGGCACGGCACGATGAGGACTTCCAGGTTCTTGCGGGTGATCCGCGGTTTATTCGGCTCCTTGGGATTGACTGCCAATAACCTCTTGCCGCGGTGCGCAAAGTTACTCCTCAAAAACTGTTTTCTCCAACGTATCAAAGCGGGTGCATAGGATGAAGGTTGTGGCAATCGGTGGCGGTACGGGTCTGGCTGTCCTGTTGCGCGGGTTGAAGCGATATGCCACCCCGGGTGCCGCTTCGGGAAGTCCTTTAATAACTCAGCTTACTGCTGTTGTGACGGTGACCGATGAGGGTGGAAGTTCGGGCCGCCTTCGCCGGGATTTCGGGATGCTTCCTCCAGGAGACATTCGCAATTGCCTGGTGGCGCTTGCCGAAGACGAAAGAATTCTGACCCAGTTGTTCAACTACCGTTTTGCGGCTGGCAGGGGCCTCCGCGGGCATAGCCTTGGCAACCTGTTCCTTACCGCTTTAACCAACCTGACCGGCGATTTTTCCATGGCGGTCAAGCTCGCAAGTGAAGTGTTGGCGGTTCGCGGAGAAATCTTCCCCGCCACTCTTGCGGATGTTCACCTCAGGGCGCTTCTTGCCGATGGCCGGCAGGTGGAGGGTGAAGCGCGTATCCATCGGACCACCGTCCCCATCCGAAAACTCTCGATTGTGCCGGCCCGATGCCGTCCCATGCCCGAGACCCTTCGAGCTGTTGAAGAAGCCGATCTGATTACGCTGGGTCCCGGTTCACTTTACACTTCGCTACTACCCAACCTTTTGGTCTCCCGCATCGCACAACAGATTGCCCGCTCGAAGGCGACCAGGATTTATATCGGAAACCTGATGACGCAGCCGGGAGAAACGCGAGGGTATAGTGCTGCTGAGCACCTTCAAGCTGTCGACCGGCATGTTGGTGGCAACATTTTTGACTTTGCGGTCCTGAACAACCGGGAGTTTCCTTCAGCAATGCGCAAGCGTTACGCCGCGGAACACGCGGAGCCCGTTATTAATGACCTCGCGAAGATCCGGGCACTCGGGGTTTCTCCGGTGTGTGTTCCTTTGCTCCAGGCAGAGGACGGAGTCGCGCGCCACGATTCCCAACGGCTCTCGCGCTTGTTGCTGGAACTCGCCGCCCGTCCAAGCAGGAGGCTGCAGCCTCGCCGTGCTGGCCTCCCGGTGCCTACCGCGAGGCCCCGACGCGTCTGAATTTGGACCTGTCATTCCTGGCCGAGCGCCAGGGTTGTCATTTTGGGGGAGACGGGGGAAATTTCGGTTCCGGTATGAGCAACGGAATCGCATCCGTATTCGACGCCGCTCGAAAATTCGGGCAACGATACAATCCTGAGCTGGTTAAGGTTGAGCGTGTGATCGAATCGGCCGACTCTCACGTGTTGCGCCAGCTCGTTCTGGAACACGCGGAGAAGACTGGGAGCGACACGGCTTGGGATATCCTGGAGAAGTGGTCCTTGAACCTCCTTTCGTTTTGGAAGGTTGAGCCCAGGCCCAAGCCCGCAATGGCTGCTGCCGCGCCAGCTCCTCTGTCTTCAAATAAACCTGTGAAAGTCCGGGCTGTAATTTCCAGCAGTGCTCTTGGTAATAGCCCCGGTGGTTCAGGCTAAATAGACGCGAAGAAGAACCTAGCCCGCAGCTGCCGCTACACGAAAATCGGGAAAGATTTTTACCTGCGCCACAATTGAGTTGCTGATCAGGCAATTGTTGTGCGCGTCCAGGAGAATCTCACGCGCGCGGTCGACTTCCTCCTGCGTCCTGACGGTTACGTGCGGATGGAGAGTGATTTCGGTGAATCGGTACTTGCCGTTGGAATACTCAAGCACTCCTTCGACGGAACTTTCGTAGCCACTCAGGGCCAGATTCTTGTGCTTGGCATAAGCCAGAAAAGTCATTTGCGTACAGACATTGACGGAAGCCACGAACATGTCTTCGGGTGTCCAAACCCCGCTTCTACCCTTGAATTCAGGCGAACTGGAAAGCTGGATCTCCGGTTTACCAGAGGCACAAATGGTACACTCGCGCTCACCGGTCCATCCCACGTCGCTATCGAATCGGAATACCTTGTAGCCCTTCTTGTTCTCCATAGATGTTCCTCCGCAGATAAGCTTTCCCAGCCTGTGACAATCGGCAATACGGTTAATCCTAACACAATTCGGATTGTTCCCGAGGGCTGAGACTCCACGTCCCGTCCCGCCAAATCCTTTGCGGTTCTTCGATCGCCTAACGTGGCTGGGAGGGCGTCTGGCATGCTGGAGCGGGGTGGCCACGGAGTGGCTCCATGCGCTATGCCTGTAATTTCTACACAGTGTGCGAGGAAGACACAAGAGTTACGCCGGAGTGCCGTTTAAGCGCCCTGAAGTTCGTATAACTATTGTATTATCTGTACTTTACAAAATTGTATTTGAGCGGGACGAAAATCCCGTACGTCCCATTCAGGTGGGACTCCTGCGTTAGTGTAGCCTAGTTTATGAAGCCTAGTCGCGGAATGCCGTCAGAGAGGAGCAAGAAATTCATGAATGATGAGTTCTGAGTTGTAGGCCACGGACAGGCAGCTTGGGCGTTCTCCTCCCGGGGACCTGTGGCAGAAGGCAGGAGGCGGGGGCGCGGAGAGCAGTGGCCGGAGGGCAGGCTTTTGACCTGGCGCGTGTTGTGCGGAGCGGCGAGCAAGGTTTGAGCCCCTTGTTCTGAGTTTGGTGCCGGGCGCAGAAGGGCACGACGATGGTGCCGTTTGCGGTATGGATTGGAAGCGCGTTCTGAGACCGCCGGGCCCTGTGCGGACACCACCTTGGGCACGGAGCAGCGATGTGTCTTTGTAACGGCGACCTTCAGGCCGGCATCGGCATATATCCGGAAAAACGCCGGGCTGAAGTCCAGCCCTCAAAGACTGCATATGGAACAGCTTGCATTGGATGCGCCACGCAGCTTCAACAAGCGCAGCCGCGTCTCCTGCCGGATCACCGTTTAAGAAGGAGGGCAGCAGGAAATGATTCGTAAAGACCCCAGGCAGGTCACAATGAAGCAGTTGCCGAGTTGCCACTCGTCGCCGTCATCGCACACATTGCAGAACCGCAACTCACGCACCACAGACGTGACCGTTTGCTGGAAGCCATTGAACGGCGGGCTGACCGCTTTGATCCTCTCACACGGGAACGTATATCCAATGTAATAAGCTGGATCATTTCTCAAGATTCAACGGGACTTCCGCCTTCCTTGCTACCCCAAAATTCACCAACTGCCGAATTGTCACGCTTCCCCCAAAAAGATAGTTTGGAAAGGTACCTAAGCCATCGAGGGCCTTAACCATGCGAAGTCATATTTTGATATTCACCGCGATCTTGCTCAGTTTATCCGGGCTGCGACCGGCCGCAGGAGCAGACTCGGATGGCAGCCAGAGAATTCAGCCAAGCTGAACTTCCCGTGCGGTTTTCGATCGGGTTATAAGCACCTCGCCTTAGGCCATTGCCAATCGTTGAAGCGGAGGAAAAATGGAAGGTGGAACAATCGTGGAATTGGTTGAACGAGCCAAGACCGGCGATGAAGATGCCGTAGAACGCCTGTACCATCTGCACAGCCGGCGGGTTTACGGCGTGTGCCTGCGAATGACATCCAACCAGGCGGAGGCAGAGGATCTGACGCAAGAGGTCTTTCTGCAGGCGTTCCGAAAGCTCAGAACCTTTCGGGGCGAGGCGGCTTTTTCCACCTGGATCTACCGGATTGCTATCAACCTGGTGTTGATGAGGCTTCGAAGAAAACCGCGCCCGGAAGTTTCTTTCGATGAGATTACTGAGCCTAATGGAGGCTCCTCCCGGATGCCCAAGTCCATCGGTTGCGCGGACCCAACAAGGGATTTGGTGGCCGCGTTGAGTTTGCGGCGAGCTCTTGAGCAGCTTCCGGCGGGCTTCAGGAAGGTGTTCATCCTGCACGACATTCAGGGTTACGGACACAATGAAATTGCTGAATTGACAGGACGGTCAGTCGGCAATTCGAAATCCCAGTTGACCAGGGCGAGACGACGGCTCCGGGAGTTACTCGACACTCGGAGTCCCGCTTGCCGGGCGTAAACCTTTGTTGGGGGCGTGGATGCACTGATACCGGGGCCGCCTGGGGGACGGTCGCGCACACGCCGGGCGGACCATTCTCCACCAGGGATGGTCCGCCCTTACGTGGGCAATCGCGGAAGATTCTGACAGTCGGCAAAGAATCGGCTCCAATGATTTCGAGAAAGCAATACGGAGGAAAGCATGAAGGTTTGCAAGAAGGCAGTCATTGTTATGGTTTTAGCATTCTCGTCGGTGTTGTGGGCCCAGGGCGTTTCCAAGGCATCTCTGAATTTTGCCGTCAATAAGGCAGCCACGCTTCGTTGCCGTATCCGCCAGTCGAGCCATGGCCCGTGGCTTCTCACGGTCCTGGCGAGGAATACCAGCCGCCACATCATTTTTAATTACCTCTATTCTGTCCGTCCAGACGTCAAAAAGTCCATGAAGGAATGCCAGGCATGGATGAAAGCCGTGAAGAAGAAGCAAAAGGTGGCGAAGCGATTGAAAAAAACTGCGCCGCAACTACGAAAAAGGCAGGCGGAAGCACAAAACTGGAGTCACAAGTAGCCCCTCGACATTTTGACGACCGGGGTGAGACCTGCGCCGCCTGCCTTCACGGGGGCATGTGGAAGGATATCAGGTTCCATGCTGCAGCAATGGAATCCGGGGCTTTTGATTTCATTCTTCCCCATCTTCGGATTTGAACTTACAGGTTACGTCGTGCGGGTGGCGGCAGACGATGCCCGGCGCCGTGAAGCTCCGGCTGTGAGAGGCGTCGCATGACCGGCCCGCTCGGCACCTGATCAGATTGTGCTCAGTGTGGCAGATGAAGGAAATCACTGCAAGCGGAGTGCTGAAATGAGCGAAACGACGCCAGAGTCTCCCAACCGCAACGCGTACTTGCCTGGCTCAAACGTCCTGGTTTTCAGCAACGACAAAGGGTTCATCGACCACCATCGCTCAATCCTGCTCTCCATAGGATTTGTCCCCATCACGGCGACCACGCTCGATGCGGCGCTTACCGTTCTGAGGATCATGGTGATAGAACTGGTGATTGTCGACGAGCAGGCCGGGACTTACGAGACTCTGAGGGCCTTGAAGCAAGGCGGGGACGGCGGGGAGAGCGTTCCCGTTCTGTTCGTTAGCCAGAGCTCCGACGCGGCGTCGCAATGCCAGGCGCCGGACCTTGGATCTGCTGGCTACCTCGACCGTCCGGCCTTCCAGGATGATGTCGTGCGGGTGCTCCTTGCCCATTGCAATCGCGGCGGAAACCTTCTTTGGGGACCACAAAAGAACTGAAGGTTTGATCAATCCCTTACCAGCGGGCGGCTCATTGCCACTTTCGCATTGCATGCGGTCACCGCGCCTGTGTCGCAGCGTGCAGCCAAGGCACTGGTGTTGTGCCATGGCAATTCGCGGATCGCGAGCGGCGAACCCTTGGCATTGAAGGCGACAACGGGGCTGCCAACTCGCGAATCGCGCAGACCGTAAACGCCGCGATGTGTGCCCCCCCCCGAGCTCCGCCACACAAGACAAACCACCCGGATTTTCCCCCCTTAACTCCGTCGCCCTCTTCATAGACGCATCACCTGACGGAGCACCATGCAGAAGGGAACAGGCCTCGCCCATATGTATAAATATGTAGGACCAAAGCACGTACTATAACGAATTTTGTAAGGGGAGCTAAATACTATAGATCAAAAATCTATGCGGATTAGAGCGTACGGGTGGCGTGCGGGAGCCGTTCTGGCAATGTTTGGGGGTGTCGCGTGGAAAGGATTGGCGCAAGCAGCTGGAGCTCATTTTTCCACGGTTGAGGACGTGGGCTAAAAGTTGCAGCTCCTTCGGCGCATTTTAGCGCCTCAAGAAAAGACCCCGTGGGAAAGAGTTGTGGGGCACTCCTGGAGAGAGGCCAAAGGGGAACCGCAGGCGCACACATCGCAAAGGCCGCGACGTGCGCACCACCCGCGGGGTCGAAAAACACTTGGTCACGTGATATGCCACGATGAAAAAAGGATCAATATTTGCTGCCGTGCGCGAGGTTGCAGACACTCCAAGAGAGGCGTTTTCGCCACCCGTCCAGTACCCATCATCGGGCAGCAGTGGATTGTCGGGTCCTGGAATGGTATAATACGATTCAATTATCGAAGCCCGCACAACGGGAAAGACTTGGGTTGTTGGGCCTGCGGATGTTCCCAGGGTGGGATTTTCTCCTGAAGGAAACCGAAAGGGGCATCATATGCCGCTCAACGACAGACCCGTGAAGTGTCCGCAGTCTCACCCAAGTTATCCGCATGACGCCAATCTCTTAAAGCTGCTGGAAATGTTGCCGGATGCGATGGTGGTTGCCAATCGTGAGGGGCTTGTTGTGTATGCCAATGAGCGGGCCGAAAAGCTTCTCGGTTGCGAGCTTGACGCCTTAGCGGGTACGCCGGTCAAGCAGTTGATGCCTGAGCGATTCCGTGACGATCATCCCGACTTGCGTCTGGCGATTTCACAA
>JBJKQK010000141.1:0-13392 GCA_046705285.1 Terriglobia bacterium | reverse complement strand
CGTTTCTCCGAATGTGATTGAGATACGCCAATTAAGGCAGAGAATAATCGTCGAGGCCAGCTTTTAGTAGGGCATCATGGGGATATCGTGCAGTTGGACCCTTGAAACCTGAAGATTCTACATTAGTCTTCAGCCATTCGAGGGCATGCAAGGGCGTATTGGGCAATACACTGGCGGGCGTCAGACGCGCGGGGACATGAGTTATGCGCGAGATTTGTTCATTTGTGTTTTCTGCTCAGGCCAGGACGCGACGCAACACGTTTACACTGATCCGGGAGCAGGCGGAATCAACAAGCAATGATGGCGCAAAAGTGATTGACCCGGCTGAGAAGACGCACCCTCCGCCAGGGAGCTCATACCATATCATTTCGGCTCCGCCATCCTGCGGATTCAACCCACGCGCCAAAAGGACCGCTTGTGAAGGTGTGTTCCGGCTTCTCTTGTCAGTCTCATGACCCGAGGCCCCATCCGGGCACCGCTGATGGAGTGTCCGCGAACCAAACGTGTCGCCCGCGGAAAGGCTGGTCCCCTCAAAAACCCAGTGGCTGGCGTCAACCACCTCGTAAGGTGCAGAGGTCATGGCACCGCTTTCAGAAAACACGACCCCCAGCAAACTCGCCTCTGACTCATGGGCCACGTGCATACGGCTTTCATGAGAGTCTGACATCGGGTTGCGATGGAGAACTCGCCCTTCGTCAAGGACTTCTACCGGGGCGTTCATTCCATTACCACCAAGGTACACAAGCCTCCCCCCGCGGCTCACCCATTGTTTGACTCGTTCGTAGGCCTCCACACTCCAGTATTCAGGATGGACGTGCAAGATGAGGGCCTTGTAACGATCAAGAGGGAGCAGCCCGGCATGAAGCTGGTAGTCGCTGTACAGGTCATACGGAAAGGACTCGCGCTCAAGCCATCCCAGTGTCCTCCATTCCCCCGGCGCCAATGTGCTTTCAAGCCGTCCTTCAATGGGGCTGGTCAACTCATCTTGTTCCGGAACCGAGTTCCAGGGGTTTGGGCGCACAAACGAGAGCGGGACCGTCTTGCCACTCTTCCAGTCCCCATAGTCAGGCAGCAGGTAGCGCGACAAGTCCTGCCGGGCGTTTACGGTTGGTTCGCTCCGCAGTCCTCCCGGCTGGACATAATTACTCCGCCCGCCAAATGCGTTATAGGCATTCCAGGTATTCGCGTTTGCGATGACAGCCAGTGGCGCACAAGGCTCCGCAGGAGCGACGATAAGGGGAAAGCTGAAACAGGCGCCGGATTCCCCTCTCATTCGGAAGAAGTACAATCCCGTTTCCGTTGGCGCTGCAATTATCTGGGAGTGCACCTTCATGTTGCCGCCAAACCACATCACACCCGTTTGAGTAAAATCATTATCCGGAAGGATCTGGGCCATTGCTCGTGGGCCATGGTCGTCCAGCCAGCCGAGTCTTTTGACCAGACGCCTTTCAAGACCGTAACGCCACAGAGTAAGTTTGACTGGCTCGATACTATGGATCCGGAACTCAACCTCGTCGCCAGCGCGGCACCATTGCGGCCACACCATTCCGAGCATTCTGTCAGAAAGAAGCCGAACCTGAATCGGGCGGTCATGCTTAATATCTGCAGAATGAATTCTCTTCGAACCATATCCAGGTTTGGCAAAGATCGCCTCGTATTGCCCTGGCGGCACGTCCACATAGATTGCGCCGCTTGCGCTTGATTTGGCAGTCCAGGCCTTTCGATCCTGGCGCAGCTCCACCAGACAATCAGGCAGCGCACGAAAATACTCATCACTGACATAACCGATCAACATGCCCACCCCCTAACCGGAACAATCTTTTGAATCGTCAGTCTCTTCCTCCTCTTCCCCGGAGTCAAGGATTGCTGATCAGAGTCTGATGAGGGGCGTTCAGGCATCTGGATAGTTTTTCTTTCCGCCGGAGCCAACCTCCATTTCGTGCACTATTGTGATTAGGTTGCACATCGGCTCAGAGGGTGTAATTCTCAACTAACCGTATGGCGCGAGAGCGGGGCTTGCGGTTTGCATGGCGCGCGAATGGCTTCAGTTCCTGAAACCCGGGAAAGGGTTGACAGCGGTTACGCCTGGACGGCGGTCGCGTTTCTGTGGTTTGCCTTCATGGTCAATTATGTTGACCGCCAGGTTGTCTTTTCCATCTTCCCCCTTCTCAGAACGGAGTTGCATTTCTCCGAAACCCAGTTGGGGCTGATCGGGCTCGTATTTCTTTGGACCTATTCGGTGTGCATGCCCATCATGGGCCGACTTGCTGATCTTGTGCAAAAGCGCCGGATGGTGACGTACAGCATTGTCCTTTGGAGCATCGCGACGATGGGAACCGCCTTGAGCAGGTCCATTGATTCTTTTTTGGCGTGGCGGGCTGTTATGGGACTGGTCGAAGCCTCCTACGTCCCAGCGGCTGTGGGCCTGATTGCGGTGCTGCATTCCAGGCGAACCCGCTCCACCGCTCTGGCAATTCACGGAACCGCGCAGTTTGCAGGCATCGTTGCCGGGGGATGGGCCGGAGGCTGGCTGGCGGAGACCATCGGCTGGCGCCCTGGCTTCTGGATTCTGTCCATCATCGGCGTTGTTTATGCTATCGTGCTTTCACGCGGTCTTCGACGCACGCGTCACGTCGGTTCGGAAAGCAAGCATGTTTCCGTATCGCCCCGGACGGTATTCCGATCTCGTTGCTTTGTTGCCTTACTCATTTCATTCTTTGTGCTTTGTGCCATGCTTTGGATGTTTTACGCCTGGCTGCCTGCTTTTATCTACGGCAAATACCATCTGTCTCTAGCCGGCAGCGGATTCACGGGGACAGCCTACCTGGAAGTTGGTTCGGTTATCGGGATCCTGATCTGGGGACGCGTAGCGGACCTGGTCTCAGCCCGCGTGCACGCTGGGCGGTTCCATGTGAGCGCCCTTGGCCTGCTGCTCTGCACACCTTTTGCCTATTTGGTTCTGGCTGCCAAATCGCTTGCTGTTCTGAAGATTGCCTGCCTGCTGTTCGGCTTCTTTTCGGGCGCCTTCATTGCCAATGTCTTCGCCGCCACTTACGATGTGGTCCCGGAAGCAGCTTATGGATTTTCGGTAGGGGCGCTGAACTTCGCTGGCGGATTTGCCGGTGGGGCAGGTGTGTTCCTGGCTGGCTGGAGTCACAGCTCCGGCGGCATTGTGGCATTGATGGGTGGCAGTGCAGCGCTCGCGGTGGTCGTGGCTTTGGGTTTGATGGCTGTGGCGGTTTTATATTTCAGGACCGAACACGAGTGCGCGGCAAGGACTCCCTTTCAGGGAAAAAGCGCCATTCGAACTTAAACAAACGAGCTCTACTCTCTCGGATGGAGTGAAGGAATGTGGTGGACGCTGCTCATCGCACCATCCACGACAAGAATACTCCCATTCATGAACTTCGCATGGTCAGAAGCCACGTAAAGTGCGCACTGCGCGACATCAGAAGGTTTTCCAAAGTATTTGCCGGGATATAACGATAGGAGCTCCGCTTCGGCCTCAGGATGCTCGTCGTAATGGCGGCGGGTGCTCTCTGTCACGATCGTCCCCGGACAGATCGCATTCACCCGGATTCCATAGCGTCCGTATTGCAACGCGAGCAATCTTGTAAGGGAGTTGACCCCTCCCTTGGCCGCTGTGTAGGCCGCAAGGTGAATTCCAGTCAGAGCATTCACAGAGCTGATGTTAATGATCGAACCGGTCCTGCGTGCCATCATGCTTTTCAACGCCGCTCGACAGCAGAGGTACAAGCCTTTCAGGCAGACCGCGATGATCCGGTCCCAGTCCGCTTCCGCCACCTCATGGAGCCAGCCGTCGCTCGACCATGCAGCCGCGTTATTGACGAGGATATCCACATCGCCGGCAACGCCAAAAGCCCGTTCGACATCGGCCGCCACGGAGACGTCTCCCTCGACACACTCACACTGGCCGTTTCCTTCCCGAATCAATCGTGCAGTCTCCCGGTTTGCGGCTGCATCGATGTCCAGAGAGATGATTCGCGCTCCATGGTGGGAAAAAGTCAGGGCGATTTCCCGGCCGATGCCGTTGGCCCCGCCGGTAACGAATACACTTTTCGTTTCGAGGCAAGTTTCAGCAGCGTCAATCACAAGACCTCCTTAGGGAGCTATTTTTCGTTCAGGCTTTTCAAATAAGCTGCAAGCGCGTCGTGGATTTGAGGTCGGTCCCAGAGAAATTTCATTGGGAATTGACCTGTTAGAGGATACGTCGGGCCTCTTCCCGGCGTCAGCTTCGGCAATGTGCCGGGTGTCACACGATAATCTCCAATACGATACCCATACATATCCAGATGATATATCCCCAACCCGAGGGCCGCTTGGCAGATCTGTTGGATTTGTTCTGCAGTCGGATAAAGCGCAGGTCCGGGCTTTCGTTCCTCAGGGCCGTTGGCCACCCAGAAGGTATAGATTGATAATTTCCTCGGGTTGATCGCCTTCCGGAGCCGAGTAAGGACGTCCCGTGTGTGTTGGGCGACCTTTTCGCCGGAATTCGGTGAAGCGTTCCAACTGGTTGACGTATAAGCGCCCACGGCGTCAAAATGTGTAGCTACGCGGGCCAAATCGAGACCAATCGTGTTTTTCACATCCGGATTCAAGGCGTTGCCTGCTGGATCTTCCAGGTAAATGATGTGTTGTGGATTCGGGTCGGCCTCACGGATGAACTTGACTGTATCACGCGCCCAATCTTCCCACCAGCCTTCCCTTGCTTTCACCCACTCACTCCACCGAGGGTCCTTTGGAGTGCGTGGCAATGGACCGCGAAAGTGTTCCTGTTCGTAACGGCCATAGGAAACAATCCCCGTCCCGCGCGGCCCGTCAGGACCCCCGACGGGACCCTCGGTAAAAGAGTCGTCGAAAATGTACCCTCGCATGGCCGGTTCGCCCCGGTACGCCCTTGCCACCTTTTGAAGGTATTGTTTCCATTGTGTCTCGCGCCACTCCGCGTTGAACACGTCAAAAGAGAAAAGATGATGACCAGCTGAATCTACCTGCTCGAATTCAGGGTTCCGCGTGAGTGAATTTGCCGTAGGCTGCCAAATTACCAGATACGCGCCCAAGCCAGCACGTTGTGCCAAAAGCATTGCTTCCCGAGTGTCGGCTATTCGAGCCTTAAAGCGCAATGCCGCCAGGTCAATGCCCCAGCAGAGCACAACATCCGTGAAACCAAGGTTGTGCATGGTCACGAAGTCACCCTGCCAATCCGTCCTGGGCGCAGAGTTCAACCAGTACCATGCGCTGATTTTCACCCGCGGTGGTTGCGCGAAAGCAACCGCGCTGCAAAATAGTACAAGCAGTAAGAGCCTGATCGCCTTGAGCATCGTGTGTTCCCCTCTTGATGAGCCGAGGATATTCGCAGGCCGGTCCATTTTCAACCGCCAGGCGCCTGTTAGTTTCCAAAAGTGTTCAGATAGGTGGACAACTCGGTCAATGATGGGGGACGATGACCCTCCGCATTGTGAAGGTTGTGTTACACTCCGCCGCCAGGTGATAGTTAAAATAACAAGAGCTCTTGCAATTGCGACGCCGCGTGTCATGTTGCAGTCCGGGCCTCTTATGCTGGCCCATTCAGCGTTCCCAAGGGTTCACAAGTTCTTCATTCAGGAGGCAGCGATGTTGGTAAGCAAAACCTCATGGAGTGTTTGGCGATTGCTAATCTTGGCTGTGACGTTGACGGTGACCGTGCCGCAGATAGTTGCCGGTCAGCAACCTCCTTTGAGGAGTGTAAAGGTCAGGATTTCATGGGGATATGATATTCCGCAAGCTCGCAACTTTTACATCAAGCTGCTGCCCACCAGCGGAGTAAAAATCGTGGATGTCCGGGGATATTCGTTGGAAGCGGGGGAAGGACTGAGAGATGGCGCCTGGCAGACGCGCGCTGGCGCTGGCGATATTGACGGCGTGAATTTTGATCTGGAATACCCGGAGCAACCTCCGAAACGTCTGCAAAACCTGGCTGGCGTCGTCTGGCCTGCTCTCCTGGCCCATAGCAGTGCTGACACGGTTCGCCGGCTCACCGAGGATGCTGCTTTCTGGATTGATCCGCCGAGGTTCACGGTCCAGATGGACCGGGAGGGGACCAAAGGATTCACGGTTGCAGTCGAACAACTGTTGGAACATAAAGCGTTTTGGCTTCCCTCGCTCGGAATCTACATCACCCGAGGCGACAGTCCTGTTTCTTTTGCGGCCCACCAGAAGAGTCTGGAAACCTGGAAAGGGAAAACCATCCTGCACGAAATCAACTCAGAGCCGGATGCCACCTATGCGGAGTATGCGTCGAGGTGGGCGGACACGGGGAATCCGGACTACAAGGAGCCCCGCATCGTCAAGCCGGGTCATATTGTCTGTCTGACCTGGGATAGCGCCATTCCGAAGTTCGGCATTGATCGCTGGGCGGGCGTCTGGAACGACTATGGGAATCCCGACCATTTTCGGTTTTACTACGCCTTCCAAAACATTGGAGCGGAGCTGACCCATTACTGGAAGAATCAGAGTCTCGACAACGGCCTGCCGGTCATCACCACGACCTTTGAGAAGGATGGGGTTCGATACTCGATCGAGCAATTTGCCTATCCGCTCAACGGCCCTCCGGCTGAAAGGCGCGGGAACATTCCCATGGTCTTGCTGCAGAGGGTTCGAGCGACCAACCTGGACGCCCAACCGAAAAGCATATCCATTACCATGACACATGAACGGGAGATCAGGCCGGATTACGCGAACCAGGCTATAGTGGCGAAGACGATAGGCAATGCGACCGTGTTTGAGGATGCCGGCTATCATCGAGCGGTTTTCACTATCCAGGGCGCTCCCTCGCGGGTGGCATGGTGGGGACTTCATGAGGGCCAGGATAGGATGAAGGGAGTTCAGGCGGCGGTCTTTCTGGACCTGCCGGCGAACGGCTCGGAGTCCTTCGTGGTCAAGCTGCCATCACCCATGGTGGAACCCGATGATCTCAAGACGCTTCTCAACCTGAATTACAACACGGCGCGTTCCAGCACGCTGAAGTTCTGGTCGGATTACATCGCCCGAGGGGCGCAGTTTCATGTGCCCGAGAAGGTGGTCAATGACCTGTTTAAAGAATCTCTTTGGCGCTCCTTGATGCTGCCACGGCGGCATGGAGGTGAAAGCAAGAACGTCAAGATCGACCTGCCTTTTTCGAACTTCGCCTATCAGCAGACGGGCACACCCTGGCCGGTGAACCAGGCGGTTTACGTCGACTACATGATTTACGACCAGCGGGGCTACCACGCCATTTCAACCGAGGAACTTCTGGCCATGTACCGGAACAACCAGGAAGCAGACGGCCACATCAACGGCAATGCGAGTTGGGGTTCCTACACGCCCGGAATGCTCTACGCGGTGGCGCAGAATTACATGCTTTCCCACGACAGGGCTGCGCTCGATCAGCTGCTTCCTTATAGTCTGAAATCTCTGGACTGGTGTTTGAATCAAATGCGCGAGGCCAGTGAGCGTTCAGGGCCGTCTCATGACCTGTTTCTGGCTCCGCTGAACGATGGCACCGGAGATGGTGTCTGGGCTTTTAACCAGGCGTACATGTACGCGGGGCTGGAAATGTTTGGCCGGGTGTTGAAAGACATCGGGAATCCACGTGCGGCGGAAACTCTGGATGCCGCGCGAAAGATCCGTCTGGCTACGGATCACGAGTTTGCTCATGCCACTATGCTTTCGCCAGTGGTCCAGTTGAGGGATCACACCTGGATTCCTTTCGTCCCCAACAATGCTTTAGTGCCACACCGTGATCTTGACGAATGGTATCCAGCGGATATCGATACGGGTGTTGTCCATTTGCTTCGCCTGCAGGCTCTCCCAGCCAATGGGATGCTGGCCGACGACATGCTGAATGATCAGGAAGACAACCTATACTACCGGGGATGGGGAATGGACAATGAGCCTGTCTACATGCCCCAGGCCACCGCTTATTTGCTGCGCGACGATCCCAAAGCCGTCATTCGGGATTTTTACAGCAATCTGGCCAGCGGGTTCAGCCATACGGTTCTGGAGCCTTTGGAGCATCGATGGGCACACCAGCAGTATTACGGACCACCAAGCACCGATGGTTCATGGTTCAACCTGTACCGGCACATGCTCGTGGATGATTTACAAAAGGGGACGTTGTTTCTAGCCCAGGCCACTCCGCGGCAGTGGCTCGAAAACGGCGACAAGATAGAAGTCAGCAAAGCACCTTCATATTTTGGACTAGTCTCCTATACAATCCAAAGCCAGGTGGATTCGGGCAAGATCACGGCGTCCGTTGACCTGGCAAACCAACCTGCGCCCGAAACCCTGTTGATTCGGTTTCGCGACCCTCAGGCGAAACCCATGCGGTCGGTGACGGTCAATGGGCAACACTGGACAGACTTCGATGCCGCCAAAGAATGGGTCAGGATCAAGAACCCTTCTCAGGAGCATTACGAGATTGTTGTGAGTTACTGATGGCCGGCCGAAAAGGGCGCCGATCCTCGCTACGCAATATCTATCGCTTGTGAGTAGGAGTCCAACTCATGGCCCAGTCGCAGGGTAGAACCGCCCTGCGATGGACCAGACAGCTTTTCAGTGTTCGACGTCAACCTCAACCCAATAGATATGGTACGGATGCAACTCGACCGTCAACAGGTGAGAAGCCTTGCGGTTGATCGGCTCATTTGAAATCTGTTCCAGATTGTTCACTGGCACAGTTGGGTTGAGCCGCACCAGCCGGACCTGGCCCTTCGGCATGGGACTGAAGTCCACGGTGACCTTGGTATCGCCCGACTCGCCCTTCTCTGGAAAACTCCAGAAGATAAGGTTCATCCAGGGTCCGTTGGTGGCGGCAAGAGCACCCAAGCCAGGCTTCGTTCCTGTAACCTGCAACCGCTCGCCGCGCATCAACTTCAGCAGTTTGAAAGCGAAAAAGGCGGGGCGCACGCGCCCTTCCTGGTCAAAAAGCCCGTCGTATTGCGGCATCGTGTTCCACCAATGGGCCATAAACCTCGCGCCCTGAGGTGACATGAAAGGAGTGAAGAGCTTTTCGTCGACATAGTAACCCCGGATGTGATAGTACGCCGAACGAGACAAACCCTCCTTCAGGAAGTCGTCTGTGGTTTGAAGCACAAAAGCCGGCTGGAAATAGGGATTCAGGTCGGGATTCGAAAGCGACATGTTCCATTCGTCAATGATTGTTTCCACGTGAGCCAGACGGGGATACTCCGCCAGTTCCTTTTTGAACATGCGGATCGATTTCACATAAACCTCCGGATGGCTGTTGTAGATGTGCCATGAAAAGAAGGAGAGCGGAGCTTTTCCTGCGCCGCAAAACTTGATGAGCGCGGTGCCGATAGGGCTGTGATAGTTGGCCAGCGCCGGACCACCCACTTTGGCCTGCGGATCAGCCCGAAGGATAGCATCAGCCGTGTGTTTGTAAAATTCTGTGTATTCGTTGGGCGTGAACTTGTACGGTGCACCTCCGCTTTCGCCGATATCAACTTCGTTGCCGACTTCCCAGTACTTGATCCCGTACTTCTTCTCAACGTTGCAATGCCTCACCAGGTGCTCGATCAGTTGTTCCCACTCGGGGTAGCTGTTAGGCGTGACGATCTTGTCATCGATTTTGGGGAAAAGCACTTTGGGCTTGAAGCAGAGGCACATCAGCGGCTTGGCCCCCGTGGCCAGGATCGTCTCAATGGACTTATCCAATGTAGTCCAATGATACTTGCCGTGGGCAGGGTACAAATTGAAATATTCCTGCACAAACAACCGGATGGTCTGCGGATGAAGCTCCCGCACCTGGTTCACCTCGCGGCCAAACATCGGCTGGTCTGAAAGCCCTCCCTGGCCAAGTGCATATCGCGTCAAGTCGATGGGACCAATGGGCCGCGAGGTATTGACTGTTAACGTGGCTGACCCGCCGGCGGCGGAGGGAGATTTCGTACATGCCGAAGTCATCATTAGAGTGGCAATCAGCAGAAAAGTCAGAGCCGACATCCCGTTTCGAACCCTGAATTGCCGTCCTTGCCGGTCGCGTGGATGCATCCTGAAATCTTGTCTCGTTATCGAATTACTCTTCGGCACTGTTAAGGACCTCCTTTGACGGCGCGCGACGCCGAACTGCAGCACACATTCCCCTCGTGTTGCAGGTATAAAAAGTGAAAGAGACAACCCTGCCCGACCAAAAGCATCTCCATCGTCCTTGCCTTTCTGCTATATGTCAAGACGTGAGTGCCAGAGCTGGCATGGAACGTCCAGATAGCTGGACTCGACCGGATCATCATCTCGTTCAGAATTTCGAATGTTCGGACACCAACGGATGGGTACGCCCCTTGACACTACAGGAAGCTGGGGCGAAAATCAATCGCTCGGCTTAGTCTTGGGGCGTTTGAATGAACTGGAGTTACTTTTTTATGATTGCCGCCCTGGTATGCTACGGCATGCTGGGGGTGTTTGCGAAAGTTGCCGATGATCGAGGGTGCCGGCCTCGCCCGCTTTATATGCTGCTTTTTTTCTGGGCATGCTTCCTCGTATGCGGATTCGTCGTTTTCTTTGAGCGTGCTCATTTTGCAGTACCCATCAAAGTGTATTGGATTGCACTCCCGTTTGGTGTCGTTGCCGCTGTCGCGGGGTTGGCTTTTCAGGCAGGCATCCATTACGGAAAGATCTCGACTAGCTGGCTGATCATTAACCTCTCAGCCATATTGCCGGCCGTTTTGTCTATTGTTATTTATCATGAGCGCCTGACTCTCAGAATCGTTGTCGTGCTTCTGCTCACGGGCCTCTCCATCTATCTGTTGTGGCAGGACAAGAAAGTCGAGGAGCGGCATGAGAAGCAGCCTCCTTCACAAGACCGGGTGACCCTTGGCGACTGACAATCGGCGGCGGTGGATTCAGTTAATGCTGGTCGCTTTCCTATGCAACGGCATGGGCCCCTTCGGGCTAAAGGTGCTTGCCGCTAACAACCTTTCTGACGCCTTCCATTACCAATTCATCGCCGGTTACTATTTCAGCGGCCTTCTGCTGACCATTCCGGTGGTGCTCGCCGCCGGAATCAGACCGAACCGGAAAGAATTACTGATTGCCGCCGCTATGGGTGCCTGCAGCTTCGGCGGCACCCTTTTCACTGCTTTCGCGCTTGAACGAGGTGCTCCGGGGGAAGTTGTTTTCCCGATAACCACAGGGGGCAGTTTGATTGTTGTGGCCCTTGCCGGAATATTACTATTCAAGGAAAAGGTCGCCTGGCAAGGCATGGCTGGAATTCTGATCGGCATTCTGGCACTTGCAATTCTATCCATGAGATAACGCAAGCTGGTGGAGGCCCTCATCGCCTCGACCAACAAAGCTCTACTCTTTCCCGAAAAACTGCGGGGCTGCATCCTTCAATCAATGGGACCTGCCTTACTTTTTTGTCGCGACCTATTACATTACTTATATTTATGCAGCTACTGTAATCATACTTATTTCGACTGTATCGGCACCATCCTTTCCTGGCCCTCGCAAATCTTCATAAAGGTCTATAGGCAGAAACATCCAGAAATCCGGACAAAATACCAGACAACGATCAAATTTGGCTGACAACTTCAGCACGCGCCGCATCCCATACACAACAATACGCCGTTACGGGCCGGGTGATTGTTTGATTAAAAAGTGCTCAGGTCAGGCGGCAAAAGGGATTGTTAGGGGAAAAACAACATGAAAATCAGGTCGTTTTGTTTCTTAATTACCGTCATTATTCTTGTGTTTGGATGCCCGCCTTTTTTACTCGGTCAATCAGCGCAGATCACGGGACTGGTCAGGGATCCCACCGGCGCGAGTGTCCCTCAGGCCAGCGTAATGGTCAAAAATCTTGCCACGGGCATTGTACGGCGAACATTGACCAACAGAGATGGGAATTTCACCATACCTGAGCTCAATCCGGGAAGTTACTCGGTGAGCGCGGCGAAGACAGGGTTCAGCACCGTTGTTCGATCACCCATCAAGCTGGACATCGCCCAGATTGCACGCGTGGATTTCACCTTGAAGGTGGGTCATGTAACTCAAAACGTCACAGTCAGCAGCGTTGCCACTTTGCTACAAACCCAGAGCGCCTCCATCGGGCAAGTCGTCGGTTCATCGCAGGTCCAAAAACTTCCGCTCAACGGGCGAAACTTCCTGACGTTGGCCACACTGACGCCAGGAGTGGTCGCCAGCGGTGGTGGATTCTTTTTAGCCAACAATACTGTCCGGGTTAACGGGATGCGCGCTTCCGACACGATCTACTATATTGATGGCATCAACTCGACGGATCAGACCTTCAGCGGCGTCACGATGCTGCCGCCGCCGGACGCCATCCAGGAATTCAAGGTTCAGGACAACACGCTCAACGCGAAGTACGGGCTGGGGGGAGCAGTGGTGAACATTGAGTTGAAGCCGGGCACCAACCAGGTGCATGGAGACGCCTGGGAATTCCTCCGAAATAACGCTCTTGACGCGCGCGATTTCTTTGCGCTTTCGAAGCCCCCGCTGCGGCAGAATCAGTTTGGCTTCACGCTTGGCGGGCCTATCAAAAGAAACCGTGCCTTCTATTTCGGCGATTACCAAGGTACGCGCATCAGGCGCGGAGTGACGTTTAATTCTGTCGTTCCGACGGCGGCGATGCGCCAAGGAGATTTCTCAGGGTTGGCGCCCATCACAGACCCGTATACCGGCCAAGCTTTTCCGGGCAACCAGATACCTTCCACCATGTTTTCACCACAGACAGCGAACTTTCTGAAGTTTATTCCGTTGCCCAACACCCCAGGCGGAACGTACGACCAAAGTCCCAGCGACAACATTAACACCAATCAGTTTGACATCCGGACCGATTACGACCTGCGGGCAGCTGATTCACTAAAGGTCAGCTATTCGTTCCTACGGGAGTCACAACTCTCTCCGGGCGCTTTCCCGCTAAACGGCGGCGAAACCACGGGGGTGCATAGCCAGCGCGCGGGCTTGGGGTGGACACACATGTTTGGTCCCTCTATGGTGAATGAATTCACCTTCGGGTATAACCGCATCGTATACCCGGGAACACAACAAGGCATCGGAACCAACTACACGGAACAGGCAGGGATTGGTGGTTTCACGCAGACGAGCGCCGAGTTCCCAGGCTTCCCGAGCCTGAATATTGGCGGATATGCGGGGATCAACGGCAATCCATTCGTCCCTATCCGGCTTCGGGAAAACGAGTGGGTGCTGAACGACAACCTGACCTTCGTCCGGGGGAGACAGACAATGGAGGCTGGATTTGACGCGCGGTGGTTTGCGCTCGACAGCTACAACGCGGCCTTCAGCCGGGGAAACTTTTCTTTCTCCGGGACGTATACGGGCAATGGCTTCGCCGACTTCCTCCTCGGACTTCCTTAT
>JBJKQK010000140.1:0-6201 GCA_046705285.1 Terriglobia bacterium | reverse complement strand
GCTGACCTTCTTGTGAAGCGAATGACGCTGGACGAGAAGCTTCAGCTTGTTCACGGTCTTCCAAGCATGGTTTCCGCAAAATCCAAGCGAGCCCGCGGTACACTCGGCGGCGACGGATACGTGCCGGGCATTCCCAGTCTAGGCATCCCCGCGCAGCAGCAGATTGGTGCGGGCGTCGGGGTTACGGACCTGGGTCAGCGCGCCCACGGCCAGGCGACAGCTCTTCCTTCGTCGCTAGCCGAAACAGCAACCTGGGATCCCAGGATGGCGTACGAATTTGGAACTGTGATTGGCAGGGAGACGCGAGAAGAAGGGTTCGATGTTTCACTCGGCGGCGGAGTTGATCTGGCCCGCAACCCGCGCTGCGGGCGCAACTTCGAGTATCACGGTGAGGACCCCATCCTGGCAGGAACTATCCTTGCCCACGAGCTGCGTGCTATCCAAGCCCAGCACGTCGTAGCCACCATCAAGCATTATGCTGTGAATGACCAGGACAATGGACGCTTCTGGGTAAGCTCGGACCTCAGCAGACGCGCGCTGCGTGAGACCGACCTCCTCGCCTTCGAGATTGGCATCAAGGATTCCGGTGTCGGTGCGGTGATGTGTTCCTATAACCGCGTGAATGATGTTTACTCCTGCCAAAACAGCTACCTGTTGAATGACGTGCTGAAGCTCGACTGGGGTTTCAAGGGTTGGGTTATGTCCGATTGGGGTGCGACTCACAGCACCGTGAAGGCTGCTCTTTCGGGCCTTGATCAGGAGATGCCGACTGGCGTTTATTTTGGGGACGCTCTCAAGGAAGCCGTGGAAAAGCATGAGGTGCCGATGTCGCGCCTTGACAATATGGTCCATCGCATCCTGAGAACATTGTTCGCTGAAGGGGTCTTCGACAATCCTCCGGTTGTAAAGCCCATTAATGTTGCGGCCGATGGTGCCGTAGCCCAGAGGGTTGAAGAAGAAGGCGCTGTCCTGCTGAAAAATGCCGATGATCAACTCCCGCTGAATGCTTCGACAGTGCGCTCGATTGCGGTCATTGGATCGCATGCCGATGTGGGCGTTCTTTCCGGCGGGGGCTCGGCGCAGGTTAATCCCATCGGCGGAAACGCTGTGCCACCTCCGATAGGCATGCATGGAAGCGCGCTGTTTCATCAACCGGTTTGGGACCCTTCTTCGCCGCTTAAGGCGATCCGAGCTATCGACCCCAACGCGACCGTGAAATATAATTCCGGGACCGACTTTACTGCGGCAGCTAAGCTGGCTGCAGCTTCTCAAGTGGCCATCGTGTTTGTGAATCAATGGACGCATGAAGGCGCTGATCTTCCAAGCTTGACCCTGCCCGACAACCAGGACCGACTGATTCAAAAGGTGGCCGCGGTGAATGCTCACACCATTGTGGTGCTGGAGAATGGCGATCCGGTTCTCATGCCCTGGCTTGACGGCGTGAGCGCAGTGCTGGAAAGCTGGTATCCGGGGCAGAGAGGCGGTCAAGCGATTGCCGACATCCTGTTTGGAAAGGTTGATCCCTCAGGAAAGCTTCCCATTACGTTCCCGAAAAGCGAGTCCCAGCTACCTCGTCCCCATGAGCAAGATCCGCCACCGGGGGAAGGCTATTTCGATGTCCACTACACCGAAGGGTTGAAGGTTGGCTACAAGTGGTATGAGGCCAACCACATCAAGCCGCTATTCCCATTCGGATACGGGTTGTCTTACACCAGATTCTCCTTTTCCAATCTTGAGGTGACCCCTGCCACCACGGACGGCGCGGCTGACATTCGAGTAAGCTTCGATCTAAAGAACATCGGCACACGTACCGGTGCGGACGTTGCGCAAGTTTACCTGGGTCTTCCTGCCAGTACGGATGAGCCTCCCAAGCGGCTGGTTGGCTGGGCCAAGGTTGAGCTTGATGCCGGGCAAACCCGCAAAGTCACGGTGACGATCGACCCACAGTCAGCGTCCCACCCACTGTCCTTTTGCGACACCGCTGTTCATGGATGGACAGTTGAAAGCGGTGCATACAAAGTGTTCGTTGGTGACTCTTCTCAGGACATTTATCTGACCGGCACTGCTATGGTTCGTCACCCCGGCGGAAACACTGAGATCCCGTAGGTGAGGGTGAAGCCGACGGCGCGTGGGAAATTCGGCGCATGGACTTGCCGACGTGTACCAGAAGGGTCGCACGAACGGTCCCTGCGACTCGGTATTGTTTGATTGAAGTAAAGTGGTCAGGTGAGCGTATCAGCAACATTGCGACGTTCACGGAGGGATGTTTGCATGCACAAACAACCGACAAGAGCTTTCTCCTCAAGACTCGCCCTCGGAACCTTATTGGCATTAGCAACAGCGTCGGTATTGCTGGCTGCAGGACCTGCCCGATCAAACGGCCACCGTCCATGGATGAATAAATCGCTCTCAGCCTCTCAGCGAACTAATTTGCTGCTCCGGGCCATGACGCTTGACGACAAGATTGCCATGGTCCACGGCGTGGACCGAAAAAAGCATCCTTTCGAGGGATATGTCGGGTATGTGCCGGCGAATCCGCGATTGGGCATTCCTGCTCTGAAGCTGGCGGACGGCAGGGCTGGTGTTGGGAACGACGCCAAAGACGTGACTCTGCTTCCCGCCCCAATCGCCGCCGCCTCAAGCTGGGACACGGCGTTATTGCACGAGTACGGGCGGGTCCTTGGCGAAGAGCAGTGGCAGAAGGGCACGAACGTTGCGCTGGGTCCCACGATCGACGTCGTTCGGGTGCCGGAGTGGGGCCGGACCTTTGAAACCTATGGCGAGGATCCCTATCTTAACGGCCAGATGGCTGCAGCCGAGATCCGAGGCATCCAGAGCGAGGGGCCCATAGCTGACGCAAACATGTATCTGACCATGAATCAGGAAAGCGACCGGTTTCGCGCAGACTCAGTGGTTGACGTGAGAACACTGCAGGAGATTTACCTGCCGCCCTTTCGGTCTGCCGTGCAGGAAGGTAATGTGGGTACCTTCATGTGTGCCTACGTCAAGACCAACGGGGTCTACTCTTGCGAGAACCCGCAAGTACTCCATGATTTTCTCAGGACCGAACTGGGCTTCCGCGGCTGGGTGATGAGCGACTGGGGCGCGACACATTCCACTGTTGCTTCCGCCAAAGCTGGACTGGATC
Organism: Terriglobia bacterium; assembly: GCA_046705285.1. Taxonomy (GTDB): domain Bacteria; phylum Acidobacteriota; class Terriglobia; order UBA7540; family UBA7540; genus SCRD01. Next base: position 3,053 of record JBJKQK010000140.1, on the reverse strand, counting down.
AGGAGATGCCGGATAGCCGCTACTATGGGCAGGCGCTCAAGGCGGCTGTCGAGAATGGCCAATTGAGCATGGCCACTCTCGATGAGCATGTCCGCAGAATCTTGATAACGATGTTCCGCCATGGGCTATTTGATAAGCCGCAGCCCGGAAATTGGAATGCCAACGTCCGCAGTAGCGCGCATGATACTTTTTCCCGAAAGGTTGCTGAGCAGGGGACGGTGCTCCTGAAAAATGAGGGCAACATCTTGCCGCTGTCGAACGTTTCGTCAATCGCTGTGATTGGTGCAGACGGCGGGGCAAAGCCGCTGGTTGAAGGGGGTGGCAGTTCCCACGTGATTCCACCCTACGTGGTCAGCCCGCTCGATGGCATCCGCAAGCGCGCCGGCAAGAGCATTCAGGTCTCCTATGCCGACGGCAGCAGCCTTGCGCAAGCGACTAGCGTGGCGCGGGCTGCCGGCATTGCGATTGTATTCGCCAGTGCTCCGGAAAGTGAAGGCGCCGACCGGTCGAACCTGGAGTTGCCAGACAACCAGGACCAGTTAATCTCAGCTGTCGCTGCTGCCAATCCGAAGACAATTGTTGTTCTGAACACGGGCGGTCCGGTGCTGATGCCGTGGATCAATCACGTGCGCGCCGTCGTTGAGGCCTGGTACCCAGGGCAGGAAGACGGCAACGCGATTGCCGCTATCCTGTTCGGTGAGGTTAACCCCGCCGGCAAGCTGACACTGACTTTTCCCCGCACAGAGACGGGTGTGCCTACCGCATCGCGGTCACAGTGGCCGGGAATCAACGGGGTCTCGACCTATAGCGAAAAGCTGGACGTCGGCTACCGGTGGTACGATGCGACAGGAACGCGACCTCTGTTTCCATTCGGTTTTGGGTTGTCGTACACAACGTTTCGACTAAGTCATCTCAGTGTCTTGCCGGGGAAATTAGCGGCGTCGTCTGGCGGGATGATGCCAAGAGTTGTCGCGACCGTTGATGTCACAAACACCGGCCATCGGGGCGGAGCCGAGGTGGTCCAGGCCTATGTGCATCAGCCTTCAAAGAACGGCGAACCCCCTCACCAGCTCTGCGGTTTTGCGAAGACTTTTCTGAAACCCGGTGAAACCAGGCGTGTAAAGATGCTCCTGAACCCTTGGTCGTTTTCTATATATGACACGGCACTCCGCAAGTGGATCTCGCCGGCTGGCGCCTACCAGATTCTCGTGGGTACGTCTTCGCGTGATCTGCCGCTTCATGCTGAAGTGACAATTGTCGCAAGCGGCGATTCGGAAGGAAACAATTCCAACTGACTTGGCCACAAGGCGGGCACAAGCGATTCGATGAATCCCCGTCCGTTATGGTGGGATGGGCGCGTTGGCGGAGTAGGGCAATACGACACCTTTGAAGCCGCCGGTGATGGGAATCCCAGTATCGACTCGCGGATTTTGAGTTGGGTGGGCAGGTGAATCGTAACCGGGATATTGGAATTTTCATTGGACTCGATTCTCTGGATCAGGAGTTCTGCTCCAGCATAGGCAATTGAAAAGGCCGGCGGGACGCGGCTGTCAGGTGCGGATGGAAGACTTCCGCCAGCGGCAAGTCATCGAAGGTTGCGATCGCGATGTCTTCCGGGCACCGGGCTCCAACATTTCAAGGGCTCTTAGAGTGCCGATGGCCATCGAACTGTTGGAAATAAACAGAGCTGACGGTCTGTTAGCGCGGGAAAGCATCTTCCGTGCAAGTTGGCATCTTGTCGGTTTCCGGAAGTCGCCGTCACAGATCAAACTCTGGTTGATGTGGATCCCTGCTGCTTCGAGAGCTTCTTTGTTCCGCTGCTGTGCGGGTGCCAGGGAATCGCCGCATAGTATGTAGGATGGGCTGGTTACGCTCATATTAGAACGCAGATATCAGCCTTTTCGGGATGCGATAATGTTTGAGAAGTTTGCTCAATTTATTGGTTACTGTCCCTTGAATTTCCCACTTTGGAACTCTGCCAAGGAGTGATATGGAAGCAAAGGAAAAGCTCATTCTTCTGGCGTCTTTTATTCTTCTGTTGTTGCCGGTACTGCTGTTTGCCCGGGACATCAAGCTTGAAGTTCAGGCTCAGCAGATCGCGGGACCTGCGAATCCAACACAGGCTCTCGGCCACTGTTGTGCAGTGGGAGGCGAGAGACCGATTTCGATGTCAGCCTGGAAAGCATGGCTGACGGACCTTCGGCGTTGGAGACACGAGCAACGGATTCGCATAGGTTTTAACGGATCACAATATGACAGGCCGGCATTGCGTTGGACGCAAAGATCATTTATCCAAACCCAGATGATGGTGTGCGACCGGTACTTCTATGACCCTGCAACCGGTAAATATACTGTTGGCCGCTATCTGGCTGATCTCAAGAAGCGTTACGGCGGTATTAATGCCGTCCTGATCTGGCCTACTTATCCCAACATTGGAATTGACAACCGGAATCAATTCGACATGATCCGCGACATGCCGGGCGGGATACCGGGCCTGCGGGCCATGGTAGCGTCCTTTCATCGGCATGACGTGCGAGTATTTTTCCCCTACAATCCCTGGGATCAGGGAACGCGGCCCGAAGGGAGTTCCGACTGGAGTGCGGTGGCGAAGCTGATGGCTGCGATCGGTGCCGACGGAATCAACGGCGACACGATGGGTGCAGTCCCACCAGCTTTCCGCATTGCGTCCGACAAGACCGGACATCCCATCGTCTTTGAGCCCGAGGGCGGGGACAATGGCGAAAACGACGTCGCCATCGCGTGGAACAACATGGGCTGGGGCTACTGGCAATATCCGTTTGAGCCCATGATCAGCAAGAACAAGTGGCTTGAGCCGCGCTACATGGTCAACGTCTGCGACCGCTGGGCTCGGAACAAGGTCAACGATCTTCAGTATGCGTTCTTCAACGGGGTTGGGTACGAGAGCTGGGAAAATATCTGGGGAATCTGGAACCAGATCGATGACCGGGACGCAGCGGCCTTGCGCCGCATTGGCAAGATTGAGCGGGAGTTCTGGCAATTGCTTGAGAGCCCCGGCTGGCAACCTTTTGCGC
>JBJKQK010000139.1:0-24442 GCA_046705285.1 Terriglobia bacterium | reverse complement strand
ATATCGCACAAATGCAAACCGCGCGATGTATGCGCCATCGCCAGGATCGTCCGGATGATTCGGGGCGCCACACGCCCGGACGAATCGCGGTCCTCAGGCTCGGAGGGCCACCGTACTCGCTCGCTTGACAGTTCAACACTGCACGCGTGCTGGAATGCGCCACGCGCGAAAAGGAAACAAGATGAGACTAAGGGAATTGTCGCCATTCAGGCCTTTAGCTTGTTTGACGCTTCTGCTGGCCTGGTGTCTTGGTGGATTTCCAACCTTGAGCTACAGCCAGACACGGACAGCCAGTCGAAGCCCGGTTCACTGGGGCGTTTCGTGGCCTCAGGAAGGCAAGCCTGACTATGGATATCCCATTCTTCCGCGTGTGGAAAGTTTTCCAATCTACCATGCAACACCTCTGACCGGCGTTTACAGTCATCACGCGCAGATCGGCTATTTCCAGGGTACTTTCTTTGCAAGCTGGAGCAACCAGGAATGGGGTGAGGATGGACCGGGACAGCGAGTCCTCTGCTCCCTTTCCCCGAACGGGAAGGATTGGAAGCATCCGTTTGTCTGCCTGCCTTCCATGAGCGGGATGAGAAAACCTGACCGTTACGGGCGCGTGCTGACCGCCGAGGCCTGGGTGATCGTGGACGGCAAAATGTATGTGGTTGGCGGCGTCAATGACAGGCCGGGACCTGAACACAAGATCGAGTCAGGTTACGAAACCACCGAGTCCGGCCAGAAACGAATGCTCTTTGACGGGCGAGTGGGTTGGGGCAGGGTGGCCCGTTCGGTGGGTACGAATGGAGAGATGGGGCCGATATTCTGGCTGGTGAATGACCCGCCGGCCCCCGTGGAAGGCTTTCCGAAATATCCTGACGCACGCGATCCTCATTACCGCGAAGTTGCGAGCCGGATCAAACGCTATCTCGCGAACCCTCTGCACATGCCTGCCTGGGATTTCCTGAATCATACGACGCGCCCACGTTCAGTCGACAACCATCAGATGTGCGAGCCCAGCGTCTACCGGCGGCCGGACGGTACGCTTGTGAAACTGAGTCGCGATTGTGGCCCGAACCAGTCCCACCGGCTTTATGCTTCACTTAGCAGGGACGAGGGGAAAACGTGGACAACGCCTGTGAGAACCGACATTCCAGACAGTCCCTCCAAGGCCGTGTCGGGAACACTGCCCGACGGGAAGATCTACCTGATCGGCAACCAGATCCCGGAAAGCGCCCATGGTTTTCGCGACCCGTTGGTGATCAGCCTTTCTCCGGACGGGAAGACCTTCGACTGGGCAGCGGCGATTCGTCACGGAACCCCACCCCTGAGGTACCCCGGAGATCATAAGAATCGCGGCTTCCAGTATCCCTCGGCCCTGGTCGAAGGCAACGCCCTGTGGGTGATCTACTCCATCAATAAGGAAGATGTCGCCATATCGCGCATCCCCCTGTCTGAGCTGGGCTCTCCCAAAATCAAATGATGCTTGAAAGAACCGGGTTGTGGTGAACGGCGGGCGCGGCGCTGGTAGCCTTTGAAGTCCGCACATATGGTAGCACTCTATAACTGGGTGTCATCCGCCACGAATGCGTCGTGCTGATTTGGTTTGATTCGTCAGTTCCACAGTGATACTCTGCCGGCAGCAACTGGGGCACCAATCGAACACAGGGAAAATCCAAATAAGGAGGGGACCTCCATGAGGAAGATACTCGTGTTTCTATCCTTGGTGGCATTGACGGTTGCTTTGCCCGCCGGTGCGCAATCTCAACCGAAGACGATCGCTCGAATCTATACAATCAAAGTCAGTCCGGGCGAGGGGCAACAATGGGAAACCGGCATGAAGCGCCTGAATGCCTGGTTGCATCAGAAAAATGATCCAAGCAGTTTCTACACCTGGTCTGTGATTTCCGGACAGGAGGGGGGCGAGTACGTGGTGGGAGGCTTCGGGCACGATTGGAAGGACTTCGACGCCATGCAAGCGCGTGGCACTGAAGATGGATTCGGAAAGGAGGTTCAGGGCACCGTTGCGCCCTATACGGAATCGGTGGACATTTCTTACTATGCGTTCCTGCCCGGCCTGAGCTCGCCGATCACTCCCGGCCAGCCGCCAACGCCGATGTCGGAGGTGACTTTCTTTACCGTGAAGCCCGGGGGCATGCAACCCGTTATCAACGCGATCAAGCAGGCGAATGCCGCTATGGTGAAGACCCACTGGAAAGGTAATGGCCCCGGAGAGTGGTACGCGCTTGCGGATGGAGGCGAAGGGCCGCAGCTTGTTCTCTCCATTGGCCATATGAATTGGGCCGGATTTCAGGCACCCTCTCCATCGTTGGGTGAAATGCTCACGCAGGCTTACGGAAAAGCCGGAGCTCAAGCGCTGGCACACACCTTTGACTCGCATATTCGGGGCGAATATAGTGAGATCATTCGCTATCGCCCGGACTTGAGCTATATCGCCAGTTCGCAGTAAAGAGCCGCAGAGGTGTGTGCTGCCGCACACACCTCTCCGCTACCCGTTTGTCTTGAAGAATACGCGCGTCTGTCACGGGCAACCTCCCGCCATTGCGCGAAGGGATTCTTGCGACCGTAAGAGCGTTTCGCCTTGCGAGGGCGCAGGCGCTACAATGCAAGCATCTGCACCGCCTGCCGCAGGCTGCAGAAACAGACAAACACCCATAAACTACCGAGGCAGGAGGGATTCTGAAATGATGAAGACCCGAATGAAAATGCTCGTCTTGTTTATGATGGCGGCGGGTGCGCTGTTTGCTCAGGAAACGCGCTGGACAACCGTCAAGGCTTCACCGAATCCAGCGGATGACACGAAGGCGAACAGCGACAAAGTTCCCGATGTCTACTCGATCACGGGCCATTTCAATCGAATTGTCGTTCTCCGCCTGAAGTACAAAACCGACTTGCTTGCGGGCATGGAAAAAATGGTGAAGCAGGAACATATTCGAAATGGCGTGATTCTGGCGGCGCTCGGGTCCGTGCGGGGTTACGAAATCCATCAGGTCAGCAACCGCACTTTCCCCCCGCATGACACCTTCGTGAAGAATCCTACTGGGCCGGCAGATGTAGTCAGTATGAACGGGTACATCATCAATGGCAGGGTTCATGCACACCTCACGCTGGCAACGCCTGACAGGGCTATCGGAGGGCATCTGGAGCCGGGTACCCAGGTGTTCACATTCATTATCGTCACAATCGGAGTTATGAACGAGGCCAATTTCAGCCGGATTGACGACAGCACTTACCGGTGAAAGATACTACCCGCGCGCAGCATGGTTGATTCTGTGGCCTTTTTCAGTCTCTAGGCTAGGTTGATTCGAAGTCCGCATTTATTTTGGTTTGTCGGAGCCCAAAACCCACGGCCAGTAAGGCACTGACTGCGGCAACCGGCTCCTACTGGTAGAGGATGTAGCTCGGCCGTGGTGAGAGTTGCAGCACTTGAGCAGGCGTCATGAGGTGGCCGCCGATTTTCACATCATTCTTGTAAAACAGCTTGAAACCGGTGAACTGTACCGGCTGGCTCGCGATAAAGTCCTTGTAAGTCGAGACCTTCAGGACTGGCGACCCGAACCCGTCCATGTCCATGACGATCTCCACTTCAGGCAGGGGTTTGATGGCGTGGAAGTCCGTGACCATACGCTGGGTGAAGCGGTGAACCACCAGGATTTTGGGAGGGAGGTGATTTTCCCGCACGATCTTCGCGAGGTAGCGCGCGGCAAAATTGATGTCCGCGGCACTCATCGTACCGATCCAGGCGCCAGGCCGCTTTCCCTCGGTTAAGGCGAATTCCGGGTCGAGGGCAAGTTCTACGTTCGGCAGCTTGAGGTAGGGCGCGAGACGCGGCAACTCGGCCTGCACAGTGCTCCAGCCAGGTTGCACGTCAAGAAACAGCAGCCCATGGATCCGGTCTGCCATGCTGATCGCTTTTTCGATCTGGCCTGGCGGCATGCGCATCCGGTACATCCCATCCCGCCCCGGCACGTTCTGGGCGGCGACCGCAATATAGTCCAGGGCCTCCACCACCGGCGTCGAGGGATCAGCGCTGGCCCATGCTGCCGCCTGCGATGCGAGCCTGGACAGCACCCGGTTTGGAGGATATTCGCCCAGAATACCCATGCGCGGCGAATAGAAATTGCCATAGTACGCGACGATGCGCTTGAAGGGTAATATGGCCCCGGCATCGGGGTAGACAGTATGCACGGGCCAGAGCGGTGGCGGACACGGCGGCAGTGTAGCCTCCTTTGTGACGAAAGCCGCCGGCCGTGTTGCCGGTGCGGTTCGCCTGACTTTCGCGGGTGCCGACATGGCGGAGGCCGCACCGTTGGGCTCCTTACAGCCAGTCCGCGGATGAATGTTTGCCAAAGCAAGCATCTTTGCCTCATAAGCGATCGGGTTCACCGTTGCGGATGGTGACGAATGGCGTGACGCCACCACGGTCCTGGCGACTGGCTTGCTCGGGGGGTGGCCGTACGGCAGAAATGTAACGACGATGCCGCAAACTGCAATAGCGCTCAACACAGTAATGAATTCGATACGCCTCATACCTTTATCGTACACAATATAACACGAACCTCTGCGGGCGGGCGCTGATGCATCGGGTGATCAACGAAGCTGCGATGGGTTGGAATGGCGTATGGTCGCAACCGCCCAGCTATGGTGTGAGCCACTCTTACTCTCCGACCAGCACTTGGCGGCGGCGTCACGAAGCATTGAGGCGATTTCCAGGAAGTGGGTTCTAGCAACCGCGGAGACGCGCCTGGAGAGTGGAGAAATTTCCCGGAGGAAAAGGCTTGCAAAGGCAGCCGTGTGCCGGTAGATCGGGGCGATTTGCCGGACGTACGTGTTCGCGGCGGTGGCAAAGCGCCTGCCGAGGTCACAGCCCGTCGAAAGCGCATTGCTCCGCACTTGGCGGAGTGCTGCTTCAACATCTGACCATCGGCACCGCCTGACGGCATCGCCCAGGCGACGGGTGTTTTCCCGGAGGTAGACGCTGCTGATGGCGGCAAAGCGCCTGGCGAGGTCGCCAGCCGTCCCATGCGAGTGTCTCCGCCAAACACGGCGAAAAGCGATTCCCCGGTCCGACCACCAAATCCTGCTGGCGGCGTGGCGGCGCGAGACGATCCCCTGAAGGTACAAGCCCGCAAGGGCAGCCATGCCCCGACGTATCGGAGCGCTCTCCTGGAGATACGCACTTGCGACGGCCGCGGCGCGCTGAGAGATCGGGGCAGCCTTCCGAAGGTGCATGCTTACGAAGGCAAATATGCGTCGCGACAATGGCGTGATCTCTCTGACATATAGGTCTTCGACGAGGCCGGCAAACCGTTTTGATAGAGGCGGGACTGCCCGGAGGTTTGTGCCGGCAACGACGGCAGCACGCCCGAAGAGCGGGACGACCTGCCGGACATACAAGCGTGCAGAGAGCGTGGCAAACCGTTTGGCAAGACCCCAGAGAGTCCAAACCATGAGCATGGTCCACCCGGTGGGTGGGGGCTCTACCAAGACGTCTTCAGCTTTGAGCAATTCAAGTTCGAGGCCAGCTGTGCAAGTTCCATCGGGATCATCCATCACGTCGAAAAGAGCGCTGCTCCCCTCGTTGCGCTCCACAATCAGGTTGTAACCTTGCTGGGACGCAAAGTTGATTGCTGCCGCCCGCGTCCGGAAAGACTCTATGAACTGAACCCGGGCTACCCAGCGGAAACAGTCACTTGGGATAATCGCTATGGCGTTGCATCCTTCTAGCATTTCCCTCTCCGGCATGAATTGAACCCTGAATTGCATCCGGTGGCAATCGGTCTTTGGTGCTACAACTATTGGCCACCGCCTTCCGATGATACGTAAGTTGTTGTAGTTTCAATGTTTGCGGACTCGCATGGCGATTGCTAAAGATTGATTTGCCTTCTGCTGATGGCACGTTTTCTGGGGCGTCTGTCGCAGCCACAGAAGGCTTGACGTCTTAATTTTGTACGCATGGCACACGGGCCGTTTGTGCGCCAGACGGCCCCGGGAACCTCTCGCCAACAGTACTATGCAAGCATCTGGAACCTATGTGTGGCGGAAAGCACCGCCCGTGGCACTCCTTGCTGGTGGGGCCCTAATGCCGGGGGTAGCCGACCGTCTGGGCCAGGATGATCTTCTGGTTAGGGCGCAGTTTCATGACCTTTTCCAGGACGGACCGGTTGACGCTGCCGCGCACTACCACCCCCAGCCCCTCCGAGGCGCAGATGAGATAAACGTTCTGGACGATGACACCTGTATCGGCGCCGTTGTAAAGGGCCAGATCTTCTGCGGAGGCATGGCTCATCCTGGAGCGGTCGGCGACATAAACAAGGTTTACCGGTGCCTCACCAACAAAAGATTGCGTGCCGGTCGCCGCGCGAACATCTTCCGCCAGGACGGGATCTAGCCGGTTGTTCCTGGCGTCGTACACGTAAAGTCCATCGGCGGTGGCGACGTAAATGTCAATCTCCTGCTGGTTCATGGCGGAGGGTGCCGTGCGTTTGCCTGATTCCGGACGGTTGATCCCAAAGGCCGCCCACAGCAGGTTGGAGAGTAGCTGTGGGGACAGCTTGCGCGAACTGAATTCGCGCGTCGAATGGCGCGCCTTGAGAGCCTGCATCAGAGGCATGCCGCCAGTCGTCTGTGGAGGGGGCAATTTGACCGGCTTAAGCTGTTGGGCGAGGGCCAGGGCAGGGAAGAGCAAAATCACAAGCCAGGGTGAGCGAAGAAGGGAACTGCGGAAATTGTTCATGAGAGGCCTCCCGTGCGATAACGCGTCAGGGACGAATTGCGGTTCGGCCTGGGCAGGACTCTTTCAAAGCAGCCGGTACCACAAGAATTTAATGCGGGACAGAGGCAATTGTCGATGGGCGCAACTGGGCGCCGCCCGCATTCAATAATTCCACTATACACCCGGACTGCCGGTGGGCAGACGGGGCTTTGAGGCGGTCCCGCTTGACAGCGTTTCTGCGCTGTGGAAATCTCATGCACTACGCAAAAAAACGGAGCGTCGGCCACCCGTCCGCGCAAAAGTGACGTTGCCTGGCTTTGACACTGCCCTATAATGTTGCGAAAACCAATGGAGAGGGAGGATGCGATGGCCGAAAAGCGCAATGGGAGGAAATATGGGCGCAGGCATTTTCTGAAAGAGGTTGCGGCCGGAGGCGCGATTGCGTCGACACTTGGCACGCCGGCGCTGGCTGGTCAAGGACCCGGGCCGGGCGGGGGAGCGGCTGCGGAAGGATCCCATTCCGCCTCGGGGCTTGACCCATCGTCCGCGCACTCTCAGGGGTCGGCTGTGGAACCGCTGACTTCCGGAGACGCATACGCGCGTTTTGACGCTTCAACGCAAACCTGGACCATCGGCACCGGGCTCATCGAGCAGCAGCTTGAATTAGTGGGCGGACATTTTCATTTGGCGCACCTGATGAACCGGCTCACCGGCACCCATTACATAAGGGGTAGGGTTTTTAACAGGGCGGCCGAAGGATCGTGTCAAACCAACCTGCTGACCGGTAGTGAATATCCGGAAAATAAAGGTGTCGACTCGGACGAATTTCATTTTGTGTTTGGGGGGCGGGAATACACCGGCGATTCCGGCGACTATAAACTGGCGAGTTACGACATTGTTCGCATGCCGGTGCCAAAAGCGTCGCCGGGCATCGATCCTGGGGTCACGCTGGTGGTTAACCTGGAACATCCGCTTTTTCTGATCAGCTTGCATTATGACGTTTTCGCTTCCACTCCGCGTACGCAACTGGGCATGATTCGCAAGTGGTACCGGGTAACGAACCGCACTAATGAAGTGCAGCCGCTGACTGAGATCACCATGAATCGGCTGCTCTTGCAGTCGGAAGGCTCCAATCGATTCACCTTACACCATTGGGTGGGTGGAGGGTCTGGTAAGAACACGAACCTGTTGGAGTCAGAGATCCTCACCCGGACCAGAGCGCGGACTTTCTATTCGATGGCCGGCCACATGGACTACCGGGCCGACGATGTTTTTGACGGCACTTCCAGCTACCATCCCTATTTTGTTCTGGAGGACCCCAAGGCGGGCGAGGGCTTTTTCTTCGGCTTCAATTATCTGGGCCCGTGGTCGGTGCGGATCTGGAACCCGGATGGTCTTATGCTACGAAGTGAAGGCGCGCTTTTCCCGATTCAATCTCAATTGGAGTTGCACACCGAGCCACTCAAGCCCCATGGAAGCTTCGAAGTTCCGAACAGTTTTATCGGTGTCTACAAGGGTGACTTGGATTCGGCCAACGAGCAGTTGCAGGATTGGCAGGCGACCTACAAGTGGGACTACACGCGCGAAAAGTATCTGTTTAGAAGCACAATTTACGACACCCATTGGAACGATCCGGCCTACAAGCAGAAGCCGGCACTGCACAAGAAACTGATGTGGGAGATCGCAGACCGCTGCCGTGCGACCGGGGCCGGAATTGCGCACGAGGACGACTTCTGGTTTGACAAGCGTGGGCGGGGCGTGTGGGAAGGTGTGGATTGGACGGAACTGGTTACCTACCTGCGGCAGTCGGGCATCGTCTTCAAGCTGTGGATGCCGCCCCAGCACTTTGCCGTGGGCACCCCGGTGGATCTGGAGCACCCGGATTGGGAGCTCGTTCCCAAGGTCCCGGCCGGTGTCACAATCTGGTACGGCCTGGGCTTCTGCGTTGCTGCGCCGGGCGCGCACGACTATATGCGCGATTTCATGCTGCGGCGCGAGAAGCGTTACGGCACATTCTTCTGGCGTGTGGACGGCTGGATCGAAGCGCCCTGCGCTTCCGACAAACATGGCCACCCGCCCCGGCAGCCTTTCGTCGCGCAATACCGCAGCTACCTCGATCTCTTCCGGCAGGTGAAGACTGCCAACCCCGAGATGGGCATCGAGGGCTGCAATTCAGGCGGCGAGTGGGCCAACTGGGATAAGTTTGAGCTGATCGAGGACCAGCAAGGTTCCGATGGCGGCGGCCCGGATGATCTTTATTATTTGAGCTACTTCTGGCCGATTACAAAGTTTATGGGATTCGGCGGGGATTACAGCCGAATGGACGACGCGACGGCACGCCGCGAAAGCGTGATGCGCAGGTTTCTGCAGAAAGAAGGCATCTACGACCGCTATATGCGAGTCTACCACCCGCGGGCCGATAATGCGCCCACGCCTCACTCTTTCCTCGAGTTCACTAATGCCACGCGCACCAAGGCGGTGATCATTTTCCGGCACCCTCGGCGCGGCCAGGCGGCCGCGGGCGGAGTTGTCGTGTATCCGAAGGCGCTGGTTCCGGACACTCAGTACAGCGTGGCGTTCCGCTTCAATAAAGAGACGCGCACAGGCAGTGGCGCGGAGCTGATGAAATCGGGGATCAGGTTCACTTCAAATGACCCCTATGAAATGATCCTTTTGAACCTGGAGGATGCCCCCGGGCGCGGCACCGATCACACGCCGCCCACAACGCCCACTAAAGCCGTGAAGAAGATGGAAACCTGGAACGGGCGCAGGGGGGTTGCGGTGCGCTGGGAGCCCAGCCAGGACGACGGCCTGGTGTCATATTACGAAGTCGTGCGGGACGGCAAGCGGGTAGGCTACGTAGCCATTGGGACCTTCTACTTTGATCCGGACGCGAGCCTCGATCAACGCTATGAAATCGTGGCCGTCGATGGCGATGGCAATGTTTCGACGCGTGCAGGGGTGGCAGTGTGACCGCGTCGATCCGGACTGCAAGCGGCCCGGCGTGAGGTGTCGATGAAGATATGTCGGCGCAGTTTCATCAGGCGTTGCGGATTATCAGCGGCCGTACTGGCGCCAGGGATCGTGGGGCTCCGGCCATTGCACGCGACGGAGGCCTGGGAATTGCCTGCCAGCACAGGCAGAGGCGGTGTGCCGCCCTACCCGACCGTAAAGAAGCGAATTCCTTTCACGCTGAACGGGCGAAGCGGCAGCGTGACCGTTTTCTATGGAAGGAGCGAAGACCCCGAATCAGCGGGGTTTGGCATCATTCCCGGAATCAACTTCGACATTGCGCTGTGTCGCGGCTACCCCGCCATGCGGGCAGTGATTGGCACCTATAATGGAACGGGCTACCGGACATTTTGCGGGTGGGTGCAGGTCATCACAGGCAGCTATTATGATTCCTACGATCCCGCACGGGCGCCGGTCAAGACGGTCGTCTCCGCCGATATGGCGCCTTCGATGGAAGGTCTGGGCAGCCCGTTCGCGGCGTTCGGCAACCTTCCGCAATTGTTCGACGCTCCTTGCAAGAACCTGTATGGACACGCGCGGCTGCGGTGGGTAGCCGACACCTTTCTGACGACCGTTCCGATCAGGTCCAGGGACGAGGAGGTCGCTCGTCTTCTGGGCTTCCGTTGGGGATACATTGAATACGACAAGCCGAAACAGAGACCCGTCAAGGCGCTTCCGCTGGAAGTTACCGGTGCTAAGTCCTGGAACCGCCTGCTCCCTTTCCTCAGAAAGCAGTTTCCAAAGTGGCGATTCGCGAAGACCTCGTGACGCGGGACGCCGTCGCTACCCCGCCGGGGTCGGTCAAGCTTCTAGCCTGAAATGATCCAAATTGCGGCTCGCAGAAATCCCAAAAAACTGTAATTCACTTCGCATCTGCAGTGATAGAATGCAGGAGGTTCAGTCACCCGCCACGCCGCTGCCCAGGCATGGCGATATTCGACAACTTGGAATCGTATCCATCGCAGAGAGCACGGTCTGTGCGCCCATTCGCGGTGAAAGGATGCAGGTGGTCCAATCCTCCGTTATGCCGCTGCCCAGGCATAGCGCTACTCAACAACCTGGAATCGCCCCGATTGATCGTGGTGCAATTTGCGCAGTTGAAATCTAAATCCATAAGACTCTCTAATCGACGGCTTACACGGAGAAGGCCGCTGGCAACCTGGAGAAAGGGTGGAATCGGGAAGTGAGAAGACACCTTTGCATTGGCGTGACACTGGCGGTGCTGGCAAGTGTGATGTTTCCGGGTTGCAAGACCCAACCTGCCCGGCAGCAGTCCAGGGTTGTTCCTGCCAGGCGGATCCTTGGGATTAGTCCCTGGTCGAACCCTAACTACCAGATGATCAAAGAGGCGGGCATTCAATGGGTACGATTGAGCTTTGCGTTTCCGTATAAGGATAAAATCGGTGGCACACTCAGCGACGATTTCTTGAAGGACCTGGCGGAAGCCAAAAAAGTTCATCAGCTTGGCCTGAATATTATGGGCGTCACTCCACTGGCCGGCGTGATGGATTACAGCAAGAAAGACAACAAGACGGAATGGACACCCAGGATTCCGAGTTGGGCAGGCTCGATCAACAGCGACAGTTACTATGTCACGTACCAGAAGGCCTGCGAGGAACTCGGCCGGGAAACCAGGGGAATCGTGCAAATGTGGCAGGTCTCCAACGAGATGGACATCACCGTCTTCAGGGGGCCCCTTTCCATCCAGCAGGCGGAGCGCTTCCTGCTCGCGGGTGCTCGGGGACTGAAGCAGGGCAATCCGGAAGTGAAGGCCGATATCAATCCCGCCGGGCTTGATACAGGAGAACCGCTTTACCGGGCTCTCTACACCATACCTGATACGCCGTTCGATTACGCGGGTATCGACGGTTACTTCGGGTCCTGGGAACCCGGCGGGCCGCAGGACTGGATCCCGGTGATCGAGAAAATCCACGACATCACTGGAAAGCCGGTGCTCATTAATGAATGGGGCTACTCGTCCCTGGAGGGGAGCGGAAAGCCGCTGGGACGGAAAGTCGGAAACCCGGTTTGCGAGCAACAGAAGTGGAACCACGAATGGGGTGGCGGACATACTCCGGCAGTGGAGGCTGCGTATATCCGAATTGCCATGAAGATCTTTGCCACTTACCCGAACGTGGCAGGCTGCTTTTTCTACGATTGGGAAGACCAGGCTGTGTGCTATCACTGCGGGACCAAGGGTTGTCCGGCAGAGTGTGGCTGGGGCTTGTTGGATGTCGAGGGGAAGCCAAAGCCAGCCTACGATGCCATGAAGGCCATGGCCCATGAGTATTTTTGATCCTTGTTACGCCCGGCAAGGTGGTCGGTGAAGGACGTGAGCTGGTCCAAAGGAGATGTGGTCCGTTGGGCGTCGGGTCGCTCATACCGTTCGGACCAGTTTGTAGGGTCTGGATGGTGTTGTGAAGGTAGTCGAAATGCCTGTCGGCAGGAAGCGAAACTATATGAGCACTTCAGTGCCGTCAGTGAATGCGGACAGGCATCCGTGTTTCAGAGTTGCTGGATCATGAAGCGAGGGAAGTATCACCGGCACCGCCGGTTCAATGGGATCCCAGCCCGATGTCACGGGCGGAAAATTCGGCTGACAGGAGTCATGAAATGGCAAAGCAAGTGAAGTCGCTCCATCTGTTATGGGTTGCTCTTCTTCTGGTGTCATCCTCAATGGTCTGGGCGCAAGCGCAGGCGCCGGTGCGCGTCTGGGAAGCTCCGCTGACGCTGCCAACTTATAAGATCGGCCCGCCTGAGCAATCGCCGATGTTCTTTGCGGGGCGGATTTACCAGGGCGCGGCCGGCAAGATTTATCCTTACCCGCTGTATGACCGGATTCTCGACATTCGTGGCGACAAGACCTACGGGGCCGACTAAGTCGAGTACCAGTACGTGAAGATCAGAGTCCTTCCGGAACTTGGCGGGCGAGTGCTGACGGCGACGGACAGGACGAATGGCTATGAGTACGTTTACCGGCAGACGGAGATCAAGCCGGCGCTGATTGGCATGATTGGCGCCTGGATCTCCGGCGGCATGGAATGGGACATTCCGAGCCATCATCGCTCCACCAGCTACCTTCCGGTGGAGCATCGGCTGGTGAAGAATGCCGATGGCAGCAGCACGATCTGGGTGGGTGCTGTGGATTTGCAGACCAAGATGCAGTGGCTTGTGGGACTGACGCTCTACCCGGGCAAATCCTATTTGAAGGTCACAACCAAACTGCTGGATGGCGCACCCATTGTGCAGTCCTTCCTGGATTTCACGAACGCCGCGATGCACGTCAACAAGAACTACCAGGTGATTTTCCCGCCTGACACGCAGTTTGCCGTATACCACGCCAAGGTGGCGTTCACTCACTGGCCGATCTCGCATGAAGTCTACATGGGTGTCGATTACACGCGCGGAGTAAACATCAGCTGGTGGAAGAACAATCCATCCGGCTCCTCCTTTTTCGCCTGGAATTTTAACGGTGATTTCTTCGGCGGTTACGATCACGGCGTGAACGCGGGCACCATCTGCATCCAGAACCATCATGTTTCGCCGGGCGCCAAGTTCTTTGAATGGGGCAACGGGCCCTCAGGGGAATTGTGGGACAAGATTCTCGACAGCCAGGGGCCGTATCTTGAGCTGATGTCTGGCAATTACTCCGATAACCAGCCTGACTACAGTTGGATTCAGCCTTACGAAACAAAGGTCGCTGACCAGTACTGGTATCCCATTCGGGGCATCCGCGGGGCGAAGAACGCCAACCTGAACGGAGCCGTGAACCTTGAGGTGGAACCCTCAGGAAAGGTCTTCTTGGGCTTCTCCACCACGCAGGCTTTTGACGGCGCGAAGGTGATTCTGACGGGAAAGGGACAAACGCTCTTTGAGCAGACCCTCAACATCAATCCGGGAACGCCCTTCACTCACGAGCTTGCCATGCCTGCGGGCATGACCGAGTACGATCTGAAAGCGGCTCTTCTGGATTCGCACGGCAACGAACTGGTCGGCTACCAGCCGGTGAAACTTGCGCCGGAAGCGATGCCGCCCACGGTTACTCCCCCGAAGCCGCCGGCCGAGATTAAGAGTGTTGACAAGCTTTATCACACCGGACTGCGGCTGGAGCAGTTCCATAACGCAACGATGTCACCCTTTCCTTATTACGAGGAGGCGCTGCGGCGCGATCCCAACAACTACGAAGTCAACACGGCTCTGGGCCGCATTTATTGCGAGCGGGGAATGTGGCAGGAGGCCCTGGAGTACCTGAATCGGGCTCTCCATCGGGCGACTGACAACTACACGCGCCCAAAGGACGGGGAAGCCCTCTATTATCAGGGCGTTGCGCTGCGAGGCGAGGGCCAGCACCAGCAGGCCGAAGACGCGTTTAATCGGGCCGCGTGGAGCGAGGCGTGGACGGCCGCGAGCTATTTCCAACTTGCGGAGCTGGAAGGACAGAAAGGCGACTGGGCGAAGGCAGTCGCATACCTTGACCACTCGCTCGACTACAACATGCAGAATGCCAAGGCCTGGGACCTGAAGGCCGTCGCACTGAGGGAACTGGGACACACCCAGGAGGCCGAGGAGGCCGCCCGGAAGGCCCTGACGATCAATGCTCTTGACCTCTGGGCTGCGAATGAACTGAAGCTGATGAACGCCAGTGACCAGCCGCAGATCGGCCTGGGCAACGCTTTGCAGGCGAATCTTTGGCTGGCGCTTGACTATGACCACGCAGGGCTGGCAGGCGAGTCCGAAGCAGTCATCAAGCGCCTGGTTGCCGCGAGCCCCGATCCACAGCGCGTCAACCCGCTTCTCTACTACTACCTTGGCTACTTTGCGCAGCAGCGTCAGCAGGCGGGCGAAGCTTCAAAATACTTCCGGCTGGCGAGGGAAATGCCTTCGGCGTATGTGTTCCCATTCCGCGTGGAGACTGTGAAAGTGCTGGAAGCAGCAATGCAAGCGGATCCCGGGAACGCACTGACACCTTACTATCTGGGAAATACCCTGTACTTCCTTGAGCAACACGCTGCCGCCATCAGGATGTGGACGAAATCAACGACGATGGACAGCTCATTCGCGCCGGCATGGCGCAACCTGGCCTTCGCTTACGAGCACGCGGAGAAGAATACACCAAAGGCCATTGCGGCCATGCAGAGAGCGGTGGCACTGGATAAGAGCGACGCCTATTACCGGTACGAACTTGACGTGCTGTACGAAGAGGGTAATGTCTCGCCGCAGAAACGGCTGGCGTCGCTTGAAGCCGACCAGGCGGGAGTGGCCAGGCGTTCCGACGCGCTGACGCAGGAGATCCGGGTGAACGTTCTGCTGGGCCGGTACGATCGGGCGATCGAACTGCTGAAGGACCACCAATTCCACAATTGGGAGGGCCAGGGCGATATCCACGGTGTTTACATGGACGCCCACCTTCTGAAAGGGGAAAGTGAATTCCGGGCGGGGAGATATCAGGAAGCCCTGCAGGATTACGAAGCGTCGCTTCTGTACCCCGCGAACCTGGAGGTGGGAGAGCCCTATCGGCAGCCGAGACGGGCGCAGGTTGATTATCTGATGGGTACGGCCCAGGAGAAGCTTGGGAACACCGCAAAATCGCAGGAGTTGTTCCGGCAGGCGATGGTCTCGCACTCGCGGTACATAAGCCCTGAGATGGAATATTACCAGGGCCTGGCGGCCTTGAAGCTGGGGCAGAACGCCAAAGCACAGCAACTGTTTGACAATCTGATCGCACGGGGCGAAAAGATGATGGCCGGAAACGCAGCGGCCGGATTCTTCGCGAAGTTCGGGCGCGGGCGGTCGGAACGCTACCGGATGGCCAATGCCCACTACCTGATTGGCCTGGGAAATCTCGGCAAAGGCCAGACGGATAGGGCTCGCGAAGAATTTCAGGAAGCGCTGAAAATGGACATTAACCATCTGGGCGCAACCTCACAGTTGATGGCCTTGTCCAGCCCAAAAGTCAGGGCTTCTCGGTAAGGCCGGTTGAGGAAATCGCCAGCCTCGGTGGATCGCGGTGGTCCGTCGCACACTGATCGCATGAAAAGCAATCGACGGGCCACTCGCGCTCGCGGTAGTGCTGTGCCGTTCGTTTTCAGTCGTGGAGGCACGGGGGCCGCGAGATCCCCGCAAAAAGAGAGGAGCCATGAACTGGACGGACCTCCTGAAGAGCGAAGTCGAACGGGCCTACACAACCACCGTAAAACTCCTGGATAAAGTGGACGCCAACACCCTCGACTGGAAGCCGGCGAGCGGCCACAACTGGATGACTGTGGGCCAGCTTCTGAAACACATCAGCAATGCCTGCGGGACCGGCTGCAAGGGATTCGTATCGGGCGACTGGGGCTTGCCACCCGGCATGAAACTGGAAGACCTGCCTGCAGAGGAAATGCTTCCGCCCGCCGAGAAAATGCCCGGGATCGGAAGTGTCGAGGAAGCGAAACGGCTGCTTGCGGAGGACAAGAGGCTCGCCCTTCAGATGATCGAGCAGGCCGGCGAAAAGGATCTGGCCGGTCAGGAGATTACGGCTCCGTGGGCTCCCGGTGTGGGGTTACCCCTAGGTCAACAACTTCTTCAGATGATCCAGCATCTCGAGCGGCACAAGAGCCAGCTTTTCTATTATCTGAAGCTCCAGGACAAGCCAGTCAATACAGAGGACCTCTGGGGCTGACTCTGATGGGGGCTGGCGTTTCCTTCTGAAGAGGGTGGCCCATCCATCGCCGTTTTTGATAGGCCTATGGGGCAAGCTCGCGCCTTGCGTTTGCGATAGGGTGTGCTAAGATCGGCTCTCTCACGGGGAGAAGGTACATCGAAGGAAGACTTCGGGGAGCAAGCCCATGCAAACTGGCAATCATCAAGTTGTGTCCAGGCAAGGGATCGGCGTGTGTGTGGCATCTTTTCGGCGTGGGTGGCTGTCAGGAGCCATGGCGGGAATCATTGCGCTCACGCTGAATTTCGGCCTGCCTACCGGTCTGAATGCACAGACGGCGACACCCAAAAGCACGAATATCACCGGCTACTATCAGTTTGGCCTTGGCGATACGCTGGCGCTCCTCGACCAGCATGGAAGCCTGGAGGGCCACGTCGATGTGTTTCAGTTCAGTGAGACTCCGAAACCGCTTTTGAGTTATAACATTACGGCAGGCTCCGTAAGCAGGAACCACCTGGAATTCAAGACTCAGAAAGTTTACGGGAAGCTTTATCGTTTTTCGGGGACGGTCAAGCGCGGGGCAGGGAAAAAGCCAGGCGATTACGACTATCTGGAGCTGGCTGGAAATCTGAAAACAGTCACCGACCCATCGCCTTCCGGCAAGAGGAAAGTTGAACAACGCCACATTGTCTTCAAGTCATTGCGGCAGGACGTAGCAGGTTCGTGAGAGGCGTCTTTACCTCACGAGCCACAGGCTGCGCACTGCATGCCACGCCTCCAGAGACCGTTACACCAAGCGAATGAAAGTCAGTTGAGCTTCAGCGACAGTTTCTTGCCGTCCAGGGTGTAATCCAGGTGGTGGACGGCTTTCATGTCTCTCTTGGAGAGGGAAAAGTAAATGTAGCCCGCCACCGGAACGGCTGTCATGCCCTGTGGAAGCCCTTTTGCCCCCAGTTCCAATGCCATCACCTTGCGATCGGCAGGTGTTGATGCCGGCCGCGCAGGAAGATTAGGATCCACGCTGGAGTTGCGGCCCACGCCCACGCCAACACCCACGCCGTAGGTCACACCTTGAATGCGCCGCCCGGTGATGGGGTCGATGCCCGATTCATAGCCCACGTTGGCTTCCGGATAAACCGTCACTCCTGTCTGGTTCGAAGCCGCTTTCGCGTTGCGTTGCTGCAGTTGGGCCGCGAGCAACTGCGCGCTAGAGGCTTTGACTGCATGGTCACCACTGCCAATCTGCAAGGCAAAGTCGTTCAGGGAAACGTTGAGTGAGTGGCCCATTGACGGGTAGATTGCCACTTCAACCACCAGGCAACAGTGGTTGAGATCCGTGGTGAAAATGTGGTGCACTTGCTTCGGCGTCAGGGCACGTGCACCGATTGCCACGCCACTCGCTTTGGTATGAGCCGGATATTCGACTGCAGAGTTGCGGGGTACCGTTCCGGAAGGCTCACTGGCCATTAGGGGGGCTGCCAGCAATGCCACTAGTATGAATCCCAGTGACGTTCTCATAGCTTCTCCCATTTTGGGAATCATTCGCTGGAGCCGGAGCGACTGAGCCTGGCATCGATTTCGATCTTCTTGCCGCTGAGCACGTAAATGCGGCGACGGAAGGCAACGTATCCCGGCGCCTTGACGCACAGGTCGTAAGCGCCTGGTTTGAGCCAAATACTACCCTTGAGGCCCGCCACCGTGCCGGCATAGGCCCTGTTGATCAGCACTTCCGCCGTGGCGGGGTCGATTCGCAGTCTGACATGGCCCTCATCGGTACCGGCCCTCAGGACGGACGTGTACGGTGGATAACCAAAGGATGAGGGACCCCAGAAAGGACTGCCCCAGAACGGACCGTAGCTGTAATAATTCCACCTTGAATAAGCGTATGAGTAGTAAAGCGGCAGAGCTATTGGCCCTGAATATGTGTCATACCCTGTGCCGAGCGTGACCGGACCCAGGTGGGGCCGAATCCTGCGAAGGGTGTGGACAACGACTGAGCCCATCCCTGTTATGGCCTTGGCCGGTCCTGAAGTGGCCTGGGACTGAGCTTTCGCTTGCGCAGCCCCGCCCTTCTTCTCAGCGGCAAAACACGGACATACACTCAGCAGTATTGTCAAGGCAAGGAGTAGCCGGCGGTATACGACTCGAGAGCACATGGGCCTAACCCACCGATAACTTGAGTTTATTTTCCCCCCTGTTGAGCACCATGTCAACGAGATTGCGGACGATCATATTCTTTGTCGTAGCAGCACGTACAATTGTTCAGACTCGCGCGAAGGCAGCGCTGATTGTCAGACGGACGACGCAGAACCCGCAACGCGTTATTTTGGCGGACGCCTGCGAAGGGCGTACTTGCCTTTGATGGTGAACACCTTGCGGCCGTCAGGAGTGGGCGTGGCCTTGTAAGTGGCACTCCCTTTCAAATCAGCGAGGTTGCCCGTGCCGCCGGTGGATCGGTATCGGCCTTCAAGGTGTGCCGGGATGGGGCCGTTCATGGCTGCGGTCGCCTGGTAACGCAGGAGGCAATTGTCACCATCCTCCATTGTACCGACGACGTAGTCATCGTCCCTGGATCTGAAGACCCCGGAGGTTTGGGCCCGCGCACCCGGAGTGGGGAACATAAAACCAGCGACGATCACAAGCTTTAAAGAGCACGTCAGAATTTTCTCTTTCCGTTCGTTTATTGGACATCGCCTTTGTAGAATTTTGCGAACAGTACACCGTGCACGGACAGGCGGGCCAGCCGGAACGGACTTCACAGGACTTGTTCCGGCAGTTAGCCACGGCGCGCCAAGTCGAGTACTCTGAAAGCTGGATGATGAACATTTACCTCGCCCTGGCGGAGTCGGTGCTGGTGGTTCATCTGCTGTTCATTCTATGGGTGATCGGCGGAGTGCTGCTGGTGCGGCGTCATCACTGGCTAAAATGGTTTCACATTAGCTCGCTGGCCTATGGCATCTTTATTGAAGTTGCCCCATGGCCGCCGTGCCCGCTGACGATACTTGAGCAGGTGCTGGAGGAACGGGCCGGACTCACGCCTTTCCACAGCCCTTTTCTCCTCCACTATTTGGAGGTGTCTGTCTATCCTAACGTGTCCCTCACCCTGCTGGTTCCCGTCGCAGTTGCTGTCTGCGTTGCCAACCTGGTTTATTATGCCCTTGGCCCCCTAATGGCGCGCTGGCGTGGTCGGCGTGCACAAGGCAGAGAGTCGGTGCAAGACGGGGCCGAGCCCAGATGACGCCGGACCGAAACGCAGAGCTTGGCGGCATTAGTCTATTTCCAGCGTTTCATAGACGTGG
The DNA here is from genome assembly GCA_046705285.1 of Terriglobia bacterium. GTDB lineage: Bacteria > Acidobacteriota > Terriglobia > UBA7540 > UBA7540 > SCRD01. The sequence continues at coordinate 4,767 of JBJKQK010000139.1, read as the reverse complement.
TTCTTCAGCCCCTGGACAACTTGAGTGCTGTTTGCTTCAAGTTCAAAGGCGATAATTTCATTCTCCCCCACCTTCAACCAGGGAGCAGGAAGGAAGAGCGTTTGCTGCGGTCCAATTTTCCAGAAACGCCCCAGATGGTGGCCGTTCACCCAGACGTGCCCTTTTCCCCAGCCGCGCATGTCGAGGAAAGTGTCGCCCACCGATTCGAGTTGGAAGGCGCCGCGATAAAAACGCGGACCTCTTTGGGGTTTTGGCGAGAATCGCAGCCGCGAAAGGTTTTTGAAGGGGAGCGGATAGATCTCCCAGCCTCTGAGTTCCCGGCCGTTCAGGGTGACTCTTTCGGTGATTCCTTTGCGGTCATTCACCATACGCGGGCCGTAGTTGATTCGGCCCATATTTTCAATCAGGATGTCGAGGGGTTGACCGGGAGCCAGATCCACGTGCGCGGCATCCTGGTTGAAGCGGCGGTCCAACTCGGCGAGCTTGTTGTCGCTCTGGTAAACGAGGGCATAGTCGCTCATATGGATGATATGCAGCCGGCCACTTGTTGGCCGTTCGACATACCAGCGGTACAGGATGAATCCATAAGACTGGCCTACCAACTCCATCGGCTGCGGAAAGTCAGACCGGACAGGGTTCATCAGCAAATCGTCCAGCGGGGCGGCCTGCGTCAGTTGAAAGGGCGGAATCTCAATGACCGGCAGGGTAGCAGGCAGCGGCTGTAGGTTGACCGCAGGGGAATGTTGTTGGATCAGCTTCTGCAGGTCAAAATACTTTGTGCGAGGTCGGCCCGCCTCATCGAGTGGAGCGTCATAGTCATAACTGGTGACATCAGGTTCGTAGGCTTTGCCGTAGTTCGCTCCATTCATGAAACCGAACGACGTGCCGCCGTGGAACATGTAAAGATTGAATGAAACGCCCTGCGCGAGCATCCAGTCGACGCCTTCCATCAGATTCTGATTGTTACCCCGGTGATGAATATCTCCCCAGTGGTCAAACCAGCCGGTGTAAAATTCGGCGCACATTCGGGGCACGTCGCGGCGGAAGTTGGCAAAGCGCTGGAACTGCTTGGCGGGGTCAGACCCGAAATTGATGAAAGAGAGAACGTCCGGCAACGTCCCCCCGGCCAGCATGCGCGGCTCAGGGCCGTCGGCGGTGAAGAGCGTGACGTCAAAACCGGCATCCTGGATCATTGTCTTGATGGCGTTCATGTAAACCTTGTCGTCGCCGAAGGAGCCGTACTCGTTTTCAACCTGCGCCATGATAATGGGGCCTCCGCGCGTGATCTGGAGCGGTGCGAGTTCGACGCCGACGTGCAGTAGGTAACGCCTAGCAGCGTTGAGGAATCGGGGATCGGTGCTTCTGACCCTGATGTCGCGTGTGGCCAGCAGCCATGCCGGGAAACCACCGAAGTCCCATTCTGCGCAGCTATAAGGGCCGAGGCGTAGAATTACCCAAAGGCCTTCCTGCTGGGCCGCTCGGACAAAGGCTGCGGCATCGTGCCTGCCCGCAAAGTCAAACTCACCCGATCGAGGCTCGTGGAAGTTCCAGAACATGTAACTGGATACAGTGTTCAGGCCCATGGCCTTCAGTTTTTTCAGGCGGTCGCGCCAATACGGACGCGGAATGCGGGCGTAGTGCATCTCGCCGGACAGGATCTGGAAAGGTTTGCCGTCAAGCAGGAAATGCCGGCCATGCCAGCCAAACGTGTGCATGCCGGTGGTAGGGAGCGCTGCTCCCGTGTTGCCTGGGACCCGAAAGACACGCGGACCGAGCGCCTGAAGACCGGCGGCCATTGCCGAGGCTCTTATGAACTGCCTCCTGTCAATCTTTTCGTTTGAGCTACCGATTGCCACCTGTCGTTCCTCCGGGTCTGATAAGAGAGGCTGCGCTGACGGCTGTCATCGTCCGACCATTGATCATCCAGTATCCGATTGCTGTATCATAATACGCGCGAATTGGGAAGCAGCCAACAATCCATATCGACGGCGAGGGCAGGAAGGAAAAGCGAAAATGACACAGACAAGATCGAAGAGCAGTAAGCCGCTGCGAAGCAGAGCCTGGTTTGGACAAAACGACCGCTGGGGAATGGTTCACCGGGCCTGGCTGCGCGCGGAAGGCTTCAGCGAGCGGGTGTTTCAGAACAAACCGGTGATCGGGATTTGTAACTCCTGGAGCGAACTGAACAATTGCAACGCGCACTTGCGCCAGGTGGCGGAAGCGGTGAAGCGTGGAGTGTGGGCGGCGGGCGGCTTTCCGCTGGAGTTCCCGACCATCTCACTGGGCGAAATGCTGATGAAGCCGACCACCATGCTTTATCGCAACCTGATGGCCATGGATGTGGAGGAGTGCATTACGTCTTATCCTCTGGACGGTGTGGTTCTGCTGGCGGGCTGCGACAAGACGACTCCTGCACAGTTGATGGGCGCGGCAAGCGCAGACATTCCAGCCATCATGGTGGCCGGCGGTCCGATGCTGAGGGGAACGTGGCGCGGCCAGGAACTCGCCGCCGGAACCGACATGCGCCGCCTGTGGGATGATGTGCGGGCCGGCCGCATGAGCGAGGAGACATGGTGCGAAGTCGAATCCTGCGTGTCACGAAGCGCCGGCCACTGCGGGGTGATGGGAACGGCTTCAACCATGGCGTGCGTGGCCGAAGGGCTGGGTATGACGCTGCCGGGGTCAGCCGACATTCCGGCTTCAGACTCACGGCGCCTGGCTATCGCTGAAAAAAGCGGTGCGCGCATTGTGGAAATGGTGGCGGAAAACCTGCGGCCTTCACGCGTTATGACGCGGCAGGCAATCGAAAATGCTATTCGTGTGGACATGGCAATCGGCGGCTCAACCAACGCTATCGTGCACCTGGTGGCGATCGCCGGCCGGCTGGGAATTGATCTGCCGCTTGAAAAGTTCGACAAGCTTTCACGAACCACGCCGGTGGTGGCCAACGTCCGGCCTTCCGGCCGCTACCTGATGGAAGACTTCAGCTATGCGGGCGGGATCGCTGCTCTAATGAAGGAGATTTTGCCGCTGCTTCAGGCCAAGGCGCTTACCGTAACCGGCAAGACAGTTGCTGAAAATCTGGCCCAGGCGGCCACCTTCAACCGGGAGGTGATCAAGGCGCTGGATGAGCCATTGCGGCCCGAAGGCGGCACAGTAATCCTTCGGGGTAACCTGGCTCCTGCGGGCGCGGTAATCAAGCAATCGGCTATCTCGCCGCACTTTGCCAAACATCGCGGAAAAGCGGTGGTGTTTGAAAACAACTTCGACCTGATCAAGCGGATTGACGATCCCAAACTGGACGTCGATGAATCAAGCATCCTGGTGCTGAAGAGCGCCGGGCCGAAAGGCGCTCCGGGCATGCCGGAGTGGGGCCACCTGCCCATTCCGCAGAAACTGCTGAAAGCCGGAGTTCGCGACATGGTGCGGCTGAGTGATGCGCGGATCAGCGGCACGAGTTTTGGGACGATCATTGTCCATGTTGCGCCAGAATCAGCAGAAGGGGGCCCGCTGGCGGCAGTGAAGGACGGTGACTGGATTGAACTGGACGTTCCTGGAAGGCGATTGGAACTAAAGGTTTCCAGCACGGATCTGAAGAAACGCATGAAGTCCTGGCAACCGCCTGAGCCGCATTATGTACGCGGTTACGGCAGAATGTTTCTTGACCATATCCTGCAGGCGAACGAAGGGTGCGACTTCGACTTCCTGAAGGCGAAGAACGGTCCCGAGAGGCTGTCACCGCCGGTGAAGTTCAAGAACCCGGGGATGTAGGAATAGGCTTGGTCGGCCCGGAACGGAAGGGGCGCTGATTTCAAAAAAGCAGGGTTTACTACTCAAGCGGTGCATGCGGCCATGACGTGCTCTGCCTGCTCGCGGGCGGTGCGCAGAATCCTGACGGGATCGCCCTCAGGCAAGAACTCCATGGCAATGTAGCGATCGTAGTGGAGGTCTGCCAGCGTCTTGTAGATATTGGAGTAATTGATTTCGCCCGTGCCTGGCTGGTGACGGTGGGGCACGTCGGCGATGTGGCACAGGCCAACATAATCGATATTCTTTTGCAGTTTCTCGATCAGGTTTCCCTCGGCAATCTGCTCGTGGTAGAAGTCGTAGAGGAACCGCACTTGCGGGTGGTTGACGGCCCTCATAATTTCAAATCCTTCCGCAACCGATGTCAGAAAGTAACGCGGATTCTCTTCCGGATCGATGTTTTCAATCAGGACGGTGATGTCTTTTCCTTCCACCAATTCCGCCGCCCTTTTCAGCCCCTCGATGCAACTGGCATGCTGCTGGTTGTGGGTCAGCCCGGGCACGATGTTTCCGGACATCACAATCAGATGAGAACATTCCAGCCGGTCGCAGATGGGCAGCATGGCGCGGAAATCCTTCAGAAAGGCCTCGCGCTCCTCTGGATCGCCAACGCCGTGGCTGAGTCCGGCAGTGGTGTCAAAGGTGATGCCGAGCTGGCGCTTTTTCTGATTGACCCGGCGATAGTCGGCGTCCGTCCATTTTTTGAATTCGCCAACCAGTTCGACAGCGTGGTAGCCCGCCTCCGACACCTTTTCCAGACGCTCGTCGAAGGGAAGATTGCGAAAAACCGTCCACAACATGATGGAGATCTTGTAAGGCGCACGGGCCGTCGCTTCCTGGGCAGATTTTGGCGACGCGGCTGAAAGAACAGAGGGAGCACTTACACTGCCCAGACCCGCGCCTGCGAGGATTCGATTGAAAGTTCGGCGATTCATGGTGTATACCCCAGGTAATCCAGAT
>JBJKQK010000138.1:0-23861 GCA_046705285.1 Terriglobia bacterium | reverse complement strand
CGCTAGTGAATGCGAAGGGAGATCCGCGGATCCAGCTTGGGATTGAAGGAGAAGACTCAGAGGAGCGGTACAAGGTGGGAGTGATCCGCATATTGCCACCCGAAAACGTGGCTGGATGCGTCAAGGACTATTGCCCGTGAGAACATTTAGGTGCCTTGGCAGACAGAGGAGAAGGATCGGACTAAGGGGGAGGATTGGTAAGAAGCTACAGCACTGTCGCAGGGCGTAATCCTCTGGAGTAACTTCGTCGGATCGCATGCAGTGTACCTTGACAACGCCGACGACCTCATAGATGAGTTCACCTTGCCACTCCGTTCTGTGAAAGCGCATTGCATGTAACATACCCGTATGATACGTTGGACAGGTGTTTTCGCTCTTATGTACGTATGTTCCACTCGATCGGTGGTTGATAGCAGCGGGTCACTAATTGCTGTTTATTTGTGAACTTCTTTTCGACTTTCTTGTTGGGAAACTTGTGCATCGGGTGCTTCTTGGTTTCACGGTCGGCGATTGTGGAATCCCTTATAGTTCTAAGCAAAGTTCAGGTCGGCGGTATGAGCACCTTGGCTGCGGTCATCAGCCATTTGCCGTCAAGGGCGCAACCGTAACGATGAGCATATGAATTTGGAGAACAAAACAGCAAAATATCCGAAGCTCCAAACTCCTTGACTTCAATATAGCGGCTGTTCAGTAAACAACGGAGGCATTCTTATGAAAGACGGTCGGAAACGGCAATTGGATCCACCACATCTCACAAGAAGACACTTCTTTAAGCTTTCTTCCGCCGCAACTGCCTTATCAGCCCTGAGTTTGCCGGTGGCGGGATCTCGGGGGGCCGGGGTTCTCGCTGATGAGATACATCAGAAAGTGAGGAATCGTGAAGAGACGACGACTGTCGTGCCCGTCGAGATTGACGGGCCCATTGCCAATCCTTACATGGGTTGGGGGTTGTGGGCAGGTGCCTACAATGACTTCACTGCTGCTCGCTACGGGCAACCTTACACCCTAGCAGATAACACAACCAGGTTCGGGGACGATGCTCCGCTCTTCAACTGGGTAATGTTAGACTGGCCATGGGATAAGGTCGAGCCGGTTGAGGGAAAATTCGAATGGGATGAATTTGACGCTATTATCAAGTACTGGTCAGCACGTGGTAAGCAGTTTGTTGTTCGATTCTGGGTATCGGAAGATCCCGGGTGGAACGGGCATCCTGGGGAGCAGGTGGTTCCAAGTTGGATATGGAAGAAGGGTGTCCGGTATCTGGAGTATGCAGGTGAGGGTGGCGTTAAGAGGCGAGAACCTGACTATGCTGATCCTTCGTATAAACAAATCTACCTTCCTGCCCTAAGCAACCTCCTTAGATCCTTCGCTGCGCAGTATGATCGCGTCAACACGCCGGTTGCTCTCCTGCAAGTGATGGGGTACGGTGCCTGGGCGGACTGGGCGACATGGTACTCTCACTACAAATTTCCTAGCCTCGAGGCGAAGCATGAGATTCTAGGGGAAATCATGTACACGTACATCTCCATCTTCAAGCATATCCGCTTGATGGAGATGGCAGCGGGGGACTGGGATCATGCTGAGATGAAAACACTTAAGGAAAGGATGTACTCCAAGGCGCTTGACATTGCGGTTGCACACAAATTCGCCTTAATATGGACGGGTTTCATCGATGGACTCGGAGACCGATGGGATCATGACGAAATGGAAGAGTATTGGCGAAGAGATCCCATTGTTGCCGAAGGCAACTGGTGCTATCAGGACATGAAAGCACAAAAGATCCATGGCACTCCAATAGAAAATCTCGATGTAGCTCTTGACTGGCACGCGAATTACTCGCACTTTTACACCGATGCCATTGCCTACAAGTTGGAGATGGCGCAGGACCGAACTTTCCTCGAGCACGGCCTTGACCGAGGTGGTCTTGGTTACCGTCTGGTGCCGACCTCGCTTACTTGGCCGAGTGCCCTACCGGCGGGAAACCTTTTGGTCTTCCGCCAGCGCTGGGTGAATCGGAATGTTGGTAGACTGTACGAATGGCATCCCCTCAAGTTGTATCTTACGGATCCGAATGGCGGGGAAGAGTTCGGCAAAGTGGACATCAGCTTTGATGAAAGGCAATGGATTAGGGGAGAAACCTACTCCATGATTAGCGTCTTTCAGTTACCCAAAAACCTGGCGCCAGGTTTTTACGATGTGCGCATTGCCTTGGTGGATGAAACAGGAAAGCCGCGAATTGCGTTAGGAATCGAAGGCCGCGATTCAGAGGGGCGTTATAAAGTGGGAGAGATTGAAATCCTGCCTTACGATGGCCCGGCTGGATGAGGCAAGGCGTATTGCCTGCGGGTGTTGTAATACTTCGTTGCGGTTCCGGCATCAAAGTTAGGTTATGGGAGCCGATGCTACTGACCAATCTGGCCGGAGCACGGGACTCGCAAACCCTGTACTAGGCTGTGCGGATCTAGCTCGCCCGCTGGAGAATTGAGTAGGCCTTTCGTTCGCTCAAACGGAGCTATCAGATGGAAGGCATTCGAATTTTTGGGCTATCAGCGGCTGAAGAACCTGATCGTGCTGGTGATCGCGGCAGCTTTCTCGCAATTACCTTCCTGGGGCAAAAACTGAGCCTGAAAATCCTGCGCGAGAAGCTGCTGGTCATCTTCCGGCGCTTCGCCGGCATCTCCCCGTTCCGATCCTACGCTTTGGTCGACGGTATTGGCACCGTCCTTACTTGGACCCGTCCAGGTCTGGAAGCCAAACCGCCTCCGAACTTGAAACTCGACCTGCTACCAGCCTGGGCGTGGTGGAGAAGACGAGGAAAGACCTGTAGATCAGTGGAATATGCTTGTTCTTCTCGGAAACGGTTCTAATTTAGTGAAAACATGGAGATTATTATCACATAACATGAATTGCCGCTAAGGTTCAATGTCTCTGCTGTTTTCCTAATTTAGGGATTGTGCATCACTTGTTGGTCTGTCCCGTTGGGTGGAAGAGGCAGACGAACTTTCTTTCGTGCGAGTTTCACTTGGCTTGCTATTTCGAGGTGATTTAACCGCTCCATAGGGAAGCCGGTTTGGATTTCTCCAGTCGGTTCAAACTACCGACTTCATCATCGGTTTCTGAAAGCGACGACTACTGGGCCGCACGCACCTCACTTGGAAATGCGCACCGGCTCATCAAATCTTCACAAGAAAGATTTGTTGAAAACACAAAATACCGACAAAATATGCTATCCCACGATATAATGCTGTATATGTACTTTGGTATAGCGTTAACACATGTCAGTCAGGTTTGAAATGGAATAGATAAAGCAATAATGGTGCACAATGACAAATACTATGTTCGGTGTTCTTGAGGTTTCTAGCCCTGCAGTTCACGAAACCCTAACTAACAAGACGGTTCAAGAAATTACGAATTGGATGAAACAAGGTGTCTTGAAACCCGGGGCTAAATTACCGTCCCAGAATGAGCTCGTAGAAAGACTGGGTGTCAGCCGTACCGGAATACGTGAAGCCCTTCAAATTCTTGCGGCTCTAAACCTGATCGAGATCCGTGCAGGGCTTGGGTGTTATGTTAGGAACGTCTCGTCCGAATACATCGTCAATGCAGATGTCCTTTCTATTCTGCTTGAAAAGGAAGCTATTTTTGAGGTAATTGAGGCCCGAAAGATCCTTGAAGCAGAGACGTCTGCATTGGCCTCGCAGCGGGCAAAGGATGAAGATCTCTGGCTCATGGAAGACGCTGTCAATCGCATTGAAAAGGCGGCAAAGAGAGCAGAGAGCGTTGCTAGTCCGGCTGCAGAGTTTCACGTAGCAGTGGCGAAAGCCACCCACAATTCTGTTTTATATAAACTCGTGAGCTCATTCAACCACTTAATGGCGAAAGCAGGCATTTTCTTGGAAACAACAGTTGATAATCCACAGGCTTTTAAGCAGCATGAGTACACGTCCCATCGCGAACTCTATGAAATCATTTCTAGTCGTGACGCTATAAATGCCAGGAACGCTATGCAGAAACACATTACGGCGTCCGAAGCCCTAATCGCGGAAGCTTTCCGCAAAGCACAAACGAAAGAAGTTTAGCTGTTGTTGTCCGGCTTCAGGACCTATGAGACGTCATGAAATCCATCGACTACCGTTTATTTGGGGCAGAGGGTAAGGCCAGCGGGAGGCGCGGCTGGTTCACCACGCGCTTCCGCGGACACTTGCCTACCTGCAACTGCTCCTACCGGTAGGCTCGGTCAACCTGCCTCCAAATTCACTGCCCAGCCCTGCCGCCAGTCCTCTCAACCGCTGGCGCAGAACCCCTTCCTCTCCGCGCCGCGGCTGGTAGCGGCAACTCGATCGGCTCAGCCCCAGCAGCCGACAGCCTCGCCGTTCGCTCCTCCGGTAAACTCCCTTCAGCACGCCCCCGGCCCGGGGGTGAACCAGGGCAAAACTACAGCGCAAAAGACCTCAAACAACAGTCTTACGTCCGCTGAAGCCGGACACCGCAAAAATGAGCCTCTTGGTTAAAATGCTTGACGCGGTATGACAGGCATGATAAGTAGTTGGTTCATTCTTATTGTGAATGGGGCTCTGGATTATGAAGGCTTATCGATTTGAGCAACCAACAAGCATATGGCAGCTGAACGACGTCCCTACTCCATTCCCAGGACCTGGGGAAGTATTAGTCCGCGTGAGGGCGAGCGGCATTTGTGGGGCCGACCTGGAAATCTTACGCGGAGAATATCCACTGTCGCGTTTTCCTTTAATTCCTGGGCACGAGGTAGCAGGAACCGTGGCGGAAGTGGGATCCGGTGTTTCCGGATTCGTACTCGGGGATCATGTTGGAATAGGTTGGCTGCAAGGCTCATGCGGACATTGCCATTCTTGCATCGAGGGCGACGAAAACCTATGTGCTGACCAGGTTGGTACTGGTGTGAATATCGATGGGGGCCACGCTGAATACCTTCTGGCGCGTCCAGAGTACCTCCACAAACTTCCGCCAAATATGGAATTTGAAAATGCAGCAGCAATGATGTGTGCCGGCATGACAGCTTTTTCGTCGCTTAAGTTGGCTGAATTGAGGCCTGGTGGCAGCGTAGCTATTTTAGGGCTGGGAGGGGTTGGATCTCTAGGGGTGCAGTTTGCCGCCGCTCTTGGCTGCGAAGTCTCAGTTATTACCCGAGGTGGAGAGGAAAAAATCAAACTCGCCAAGGCGCTTGGAGCGCACCACGTATTTGACACCGGCAAAGGGGACCCTGGTCATTTGCTTCAGGGGATCGGCGGTGTTGAATTAATCCTTGCTACGACGGTTTCAGCTCGCGACATCAGCGAAGCATTGGTCGGACTCAAACCCAACGGGCTCATGGTCTGGATCGGAGTTCCTAACGAACCGATTCCGGTTCACGCCGACTATATGTGCGCAGGGCGTCGTCGCATTGTTGGGCTACCTTCTGGCGGCCGTATAGATGTACGTGAAACTCTTTCCTTTGCAGCGAGATCTGGTATCCGGCCTGTAGTTGAGACTTATCCCCTTACCCAGGCGCCTAAAGCCGTAGAGAGGATGCGGCAGGGCTTGACGCGTTTTCGAGCAATCTTGGTACCTGAATAAAGGCATGAGCGTCCGGATCTTCTTGAAATTGACTGCTCATGGGAGGGAACTGATACGTTACGAGGTGCTAAGGACGAGGTGGTTCCTGATGCACGCTGACTGTGCGTTTGACCACTCAAGGCGCACGGGTTTGGAAGCTTGGAGCTAGCGCCTAAGGTGCGAGGGGTATCGAATAGTTTTTATCACACTGCAGTGCCTGTTAGGCTGACAACGACGCAGGAGCTATGAGAGTTTTGTGTCCAGAAGCCGTTTCAGAACACTGCACGGGTGAAAGAAGTTGCCGAAAGCAATTTAGGCCTGTCCGAATCACGTGTAGACTTCCGACTAGTCGGCACAAAAGGGGAGATGGTGCACCCTCCTCTGTCGAGTCCGAACAGTTCGCGTGGCTGTTACAGAATTGAGATGAGGCTCACACAGAGTTCGTGAAGGGTCCGATTCACAGACGAGAGATAGGGGAAAAGTTATGGCTGTACGTGACACGATTAGGGCGAAGTGGTTCTGGTATTGCATTTTCACTTTGGGCTGCTGGGGGCCTTGGGTTTTTTGTTCGAAGCTGGGCTCAAGGGATATTCCGGCGAATGGAATGGAGTTTCTGTTTGCGATTGGCGGTGTTCCCATTGCTTTGGTCATGCTGGCGGGACGCCATTTTAGTGTTGAAAAGGATATAAAGGGTATCACGTACGGATTGATTGTAGGCATTTTGTCAGCGATTGGACAGTTGGCATTGTTTGCTGCATTCCGCAGTGGTGGTAATGCTGCTGTTATCGCGACGGCCACCGGCTTGTATCCTATGGTTACTGTCATTCTAGCAGTCATATTCCTTCGGGAGAGGCTTACCAGAACTCAAATAATAGGACTGGGTTTTGCGGCAGTTGCTTTTGTCATTTTTTCGCTCTCGTGACCTATGCATATACCTTCTTGGTTCTTTTTTGCAGCCATTGTCCTCAGCGCGTGGGGCGTTGTTGGAATTTTCCAGAAGCTCGCGACAAATTACATCTCTGCTGAATCGACGTTAGTATGGCTAATTGTCGGACTGATGATTTTTGAGCCTGCCGTTTATCCTGGCAATGTGCTGTTCCACTACCCTACACGGGGGCTGATCTATGGGTTATTGAGTGGAGTCCTTGGCAACCTTGGTGCTTGGGGACTTTTCGCCGCATTGAAGAATGGCGGAAAAGCATCTATTGTCGCCCCATTTGTCGCCCTTTACCCGGTAATTGTAGTAGCGTTGTCTCCATTTGTGCTTCACGAGTCGATCACACCGCTGGACTTGCTTGGGGTGATTTGCGCATTGGTCGCAGTAGTTCTTCTCTCTGCCTAGTGTCGACAGGAGCTTTTCGTTGACTAAATGAAAGGAAACGTCTGATAGCGCTTAATGTAATCGCGGATGGAAACACGTGCGATGAATCGCGACACGTCAGCGGTGAGCCTGGTGTCGCGATCGTTGCCCCAAGAAGACGTTCAGCGCTACACGACGTTTCCCCCGAAAGTTGATCATGGAAGCACGTTCGCCAATCGGCAATGGTCAGCCAAATAAGATGCATAGGCGCAAGCCGACGGAGCCGTTCTTACAGAGGACCCAAGATTCCAAGAGTGCTTTTGATCATAGGTATCTGAGGCTTCTCGCCGTCGGGTTTGTTTTCCTTAGTGCCTGCTTCTGTTCGGCACAATCGATTCTGAATTATAAGGAAATTGAGAGCCTCATCCGTGAAGCAAAACTTTCCGAGGCCAAAACTAAACTTAAAGTTTACCTGTCTGCCTCTCCACGAGACGCGACTGCCCATATGTTGCTAGGGGTTATATATGACGAAGAGAATGAGACAGCGAAAGCAAAACGAGAGTTCGAAGAATCGGTTGAACTGAAGCCCGAGACCCCTTCCTTCCGCATTGATCTGGGAAAGTACTACGCAGGGAATGGTAATTTACACGCAGCCGAGAAGGAATTTCGATACGCTTTAAAGCTTGATCCGGGCAATTCAATAGCTCACAGTAACCTCGGTCTGGTACTTGCACGGACGGGACGCTTCGCAGGAGCAGAAGCGGAATTTGAGGCGGCACTCAGCCACGATCCGCATGACCTTGCAGCATTGCTCGATTTGCTCAAGGTACAGCTTGCCCGTAAGGAATTCGTACCCGCTCGACATACGGCTAGCGAGATCCGTAGGCTTGCTCCGCCTTCTGCGGATCTTTATGACAACATAGGAGCAATGCAAGCCACGTCGGGTGACTATTTAGGCGCCATCGGTGACTTTAGACGCGCGAACGAACTTCACCCTGGTTCTTACAGGACCCAATACAATCTGGGTTTAGCCTATTTTCGAGCTAATAATCCGACCCAAGCTGCGGTCGTCCTCACGAGGTTAGCTCAAGAGCACGATACGGCGGAACTTGAAAATTTACTCGGCGAAGTCTATGAAAGGCAGCGGGAATATCTCAAGGCTGTGAGATCCTTTCAAAAGGCTGCCGACAAGGATCCAGGCAATAAAACCTATCGTTTTGACTTCATCGCAGATCTTCTTGCCCACCATGATTATGGAGCCGCAATCCTAATTGCGAAATCGGCAGTGGCTGATTTTCCCCAGTCGGAGAGAATTCACTTGGCATTAGGTGCCGCCCAATTTGGACGAGGTCAGTACAGTGAGTCTTTAAAGAGCTTTTCGAAAACGGCTGAGCAGTTTCCTAATGCGCCATTACCACTTTATTTCCTGGCAGCTGCCTCTGACACAACCGGCAAAGACCTGAGTGAAACCCAGGTATTGCTGAAAGCGTACATTCGTAAACATCCTGAAGATGCGTGGCCCTACTATTTTCTCGGGCGCCTTGCAGTCCGATCTGCACTCCAAGGTTCAGCGCTTAGCCGGCTTATACGGGCAGAAACCCTTTTCAAAACGAGCATCCGACTTGATCCCACCTATGCGGATTCCCACTTTGAGCTCGGAAAACTCTACTTCCAAGAAAAAAAATGGTCTCTCGCTCTGGTCGAGTTGAGAAAAGCGGTCCAGCTCAAACCGGCCCTACCTAAAGCCCATTATGAACTTTCCCAATTGTATCGTCTTAAAGGAAACATGATGGAGGCGAAACATGAATTGCAGCTCTTTGAAAAGCTGAAGGCAGAAGGAACAAAGGAGACAGTAAGGTCGGAGGATGTTGAGATGTTCACTTACAAGCTGCGTAAGTAGCTTTTTCTGCAGCGCATTGCCGCAATGTTCGGGTCATTGTTTTCTCAGACTGTGCTGGAGATAACCTTCTACTGCTTCCTTCTCTGTTTCCCCGGTTTCAGCGGGCAGATCAGTTGCTGACTCACCCGGATATTTAACAAGGTAATAACAATGATTAAAAAAAACGAATTGACACTGCATGACTGGTATGATAGGTAATACATCATGCTTTCCTAGTTGCTATTGGGGAAGGTTTGCTATGGGTTTAGGTTAATTCAGTCGACTGCAAACCAATACTTCGCTAAATGCGGTTGCGCCATCGATGACGCTGGCCGCAAGGAGGGTGGAAGATGGCCAGACTAACGAAACGATTGATCCTGCTTGCTTTGGCGTTTGTGTGTTGTGGCTCGTTTTTGCTCGCCCAGGAGACATCCGCAACTATCATGGGTACAGTCAGAGACCCAAGTGGCGCTGTAATCCCCAAGGCGAACGTAATACTAACGAACGTGAACACTGGGGTCAAACGTACTACGATGACGAACGCTGACGGGATATATGTTTTTACGCCTCTTCCTATAGGTACCTATAAAGTAGCGGTTCATGCTCAAGGCTTCAAGGGACTGGTGCGGAATGATTTGGAGGTTAATATCCAGCAAACGCTTGAGGTTAATGTTAAGTTAGAGCTCGGCACTACTACTCAAAGCGTCCAAGTCACCGGAGCTCCCCCAGCTCTACAAACGAATACATCCTCTGTAGGCCAGGTGGTGAATACCGCTCAGGCTGTCAATCTGCCCCTCAATGGCCGAGATATATACGACCTCGTCACGTTATCCCCCGGCGCATCAACTTCTCCTGATGGCAGGGTAAGTATCAGCGGACAACCGAGCCAACAGCAGGATTATCTGCTCGACGGAGTGGACAACAATAACTATCAGGGAAGTTTCAACTCTGGCGGAGCTTATAACCTGGCGCCGGCGCCAGATGCCATCCAAGAGTTCAAGGTTCAAACAAACAATTTCTCCGCACAGTTTGGCCGTGCTGCCGGTGGGATTGTAAATGTCGTTACAAAGAGCGGCACTAACAAGTTTCACGGTGATGTTTACGAGTTTTTCCGCAATGAAAAGCTGGACGCTAGGAATTTTTTTGCCAGCTCTAGGCCACCATATAACCAGAACCAATTTGGGGCAAGTATTGGCGGTCCCATAGTCCACAACAAGCTGTTCTTTTTTGGGGACTATGAAGGTTTTCGTTCCCGGAGGGGCACAACGCAATTTGTCACACTTCCGTCGGCGCCTTGGCGCAATGGGAATTTCAGCAACTTGCTTACGGGCACGACATTTGTAGACTCCTGCACTGGAAATTCTTATGATACCGGTCAGTTGTTTGATCCAACGACCACCCATGCAGTGACGTGCACCAACGGTAGTACCGGCTATGAGCGTAACCCTATTGTTGGAAACATTGTTAACCCAAGCTCGATTGTTGATGCAGCGAAGAATACGATCGCGCTCCTTCCTGTGCCTAATGTCGGCTCGAGCCAATATACGAGCAGCCCAGTGTTGAGAAACGATTTCGATCAGTTCGATATCAAGATGAACTACCAGTTCAGCAATAGCGACCAGTTTTCGTGGAGATATGCATTCCGTCAAAGCCCTCCTGGTGGTGTCGCCAATATTCCCGGGCCGGCCGGAAGTGGAACTATCAACAACAGTCGCCAGCAAGGTGTAGAATTTGGATGGACTCACATCTTCAACCCCCGCACGGTCGGGGAGTTTCGTTACGGGTATACTCGCAACGCCAACAATAACGCCATCTTCGGCACCAATCTCAATCCTGCCACCTTGGGCTACGGAGGGCTCCCATTTCAGTCGGGAGTGCTTGGTGGTCTTCCGCAGCTCTCCTTCTCGGATGTCACTGGGATCGGTGCTCCCGGTTGGAGTCCTACACTGACCACAGCCAGGGATAACGATTACAGTTACACCCTTAGCATGATACGGGGTAAGCACACCTTTAAATTCGGAGGCGATTTCAACAAGTTTTGGTTTACCCAGTTTGAGTCACCGGCTCCCACCGGTCAGTACTCCTTCAGCGGTATATTCACTTCGGATCTGAATGCGCCTGGCGGGGCTTCCGTTGGTTCAGGGTTTGCTCAATTCTTGTTTGGTATGCCGGACTTTTCATCGTTCAGCAACAGTATTGATTCTGACAACGGTGCGTGGCGCAGCGCTCTTTATGCGGAGGACAATTACAGAATCACTCAAAAATTAACTCTGAACCTTGGCTTCAGATGGGCGTTCGGGAACACCGAGCATGAAAGGTTTGATCGCGTAACTTCCATCAATTTCAAAACTGGAGAGTTTCTCATTCCAATAACCAGAAAGGGAATCCCTCCGGAGTTCCCTTCCGGCGTGCCCGTTCAATACTCAAATGACACTAGCCTCCTCCTTTCGTCCAACAAGAATTTCATGCCCCGCCTGGGTTTTGCCTATCATGTGCTTCCAAAGACGGTAGTTAGGTCCGCATTTGGAATTTTCTATGGGTACGCCTACAACGCAGGAACGTTAGCTATGCCACTGGATCCACCATGGGCGAATATAGCTTATATTCAACCCGCAAACACCGGTCCTTACGACCTCGCAACGGGTCAACCCAACCAACCTGTCACGAACATCACCACGGGGTTCCCGTCAAACCTCCTGCAGACCGATTTTTCTCAGTCATTGCTCTTTCTCTATGCTACGACGCCGCAGAAATTTAACTGGCCGTATACACTCGGTTGGAATTTCACGGTGGAACAAGACCTTGGCCGGAATACGGTCCTGACGGTTGGCTATGACGGAACAAAAGGGACTCATCTAATAACCGGGGTGGACGCCAATCAGCCAAGGCCATCAGCCGATGCGAGTAGCAATCCCGCGACACGGCGGCCGTATCCCAATTTCGGTTCTTTCGGATATGCCTTTCCCGGCGGAAATTCCGATTTCAATGCCCTTGAAGCCTCACTGCAAAAGAGATTTTCGAACGGATTGACCTATCTTGTCAGTTATACATGGTCGCACTCAATTGATACGTCCCCTCTTTGTGTGCTGCTTGGTAATACAGGTGCTGGCGGAGACTGCTTCAGGAATTTCTATGACCGGCAGATTGACCGCGGCAACTCTTCTTTTGACGTTCGAAATCACCTTGCTAGCGATTTTATATACAACTTGCCTGTGGGACGCGGCGAGGCCTTTGGGAGAAATTGGTCAGGCCTTAAGAATCAGGCTCTCGGTGACTGGAGACTTACTGGGCTCTTGCAATTCCAGAGTGGATACCACTTCACGCCAGTGACCTCTGCAGATCCGGCAAATTCTCCTACTTATCAAGGCGTTGCGCGCCCTAATCTGGTGGCGAACCCGCTAGATTTCTCTTATGGGCAATCCCAACAGGCAGCCATGGGTTGCCCTGTAGGCCACCAATCCAAGGAATGCTTCTTCAATCCCGCGGCCTTCACCCTCGCTAATCCAGGACAGTTTGGCAACGCGGGTCGAAACATCCTGGTAGGTCCCGGTCTTGCTGATGTTGATTTTGGCCTGTTCAAGGAGTTTCCATTTGGGGAGGACAGGCGGGTCCAATTTCGGGCAGAGTTCTTTAATCTTTTCAACCACCCTAACTTCGGTCTTCCAGACAATTTACTCGAGAGCTCCACCTTCTCAAGGCCGCTAACTGCTAGCGCAGGACGTGACATCCAGTTTGCAATGAAAATTATGTTCTAGCGGAGTTCGGCTCCTAGGAGATTGTCGGAGATAGGAGTGGTTGCAAGCAGAATCAACAAGTGGGCGTTTTCGCTTTGTGGCTTGCTTCAGAATACGAACAGGGGAATGGGATCCGCGAGTGACAGTTGATTCTATGTACGAGATTCTATGCGGAAGCTGTGGCAAGCGACTAGAAGTAGCATCTCATAGGATGGCGTGCCCTGCATGTAACGGACTACTTTATTTCCGATACTCAGGGCAGGCCTCAGAGAGGTCGAGCGACAATTGTTCGATTTGGAAATACCGAAGTTTATTACCAATATGTCAAGGCTCGAAGATTATTAGCCTGAAAGAGGGCAACACTCCGCTTCGAGAATCCCGTGGATTCGGGTCGTATAGGGTATATGTGAAAGATGAAACACTAAACCCTACGGGCTCGCACAAAGATCGTTGTCTTTCAATCAGCGTGACTAAGGCCATAGAATTCAGTAATGACACCATCATACTTTACTCTGATGGGAGCGCAGCTCTTTCCTCGGCAGCATATGCTTCCAGGGCCGGCTTGAAAAATATCGCTGTAGTCCCGAAAGGTGTACCTTTTTTTCGTCTCTACCCTCTGATGGTGTATGGATCCTTCATTCTTGAATATCAGGGCGGGCCCCTTGAGGCTCTGGATTGGGTGCATGAAGCAAGTCGGGCTCTCGGAATCTATGAAACATCTACGTATCGCCGCGCTAATCCGTATGGAGTGGAAGGTTCGAAGACCATCGGCCTCGAAATCTTTGATCAGTTGCAGCGAGTCCCAGATTGGATAGCTGTTCCTGTTGGTGGTGGTGGAACTCTTGCTGGAATCTACCGAGCATTTCATGAGCTAAGAGAACAAGGCCGGATTTCAAAACTTCCTCGCCTCATAGCAGTCTTCCCGGAAGGGTACGATCTGGTGGAAACTGCATCTGAGGCCGGCGTACAGACTGAGGACGACCTTCGTTTATTAGCGCGGAAAAGTCTTCCAGAGACTGTGCAAGTCAAGATTGCGATGCCTTTCCCTCCGGATGGGCTGGAGGCAATTCAGGCAATTCGCGAGTCCAATGGAATAATCGTTTACGCAACGGATGCAGAAGTAATTGCAGCTCAGAAAAAATTAGGCGCCTGCGATGGTATCTATGCCGAACCGTCTGGCGTGGCTTCTCTGGCGGGACTCCTAAAGGCATTACGTGAAGGGAGAATTGAAGTTGGCGAGACTGTCGTTGTGGTGATTACAGGCTCGGGTTTTCGTGAAACGGGTACGCTCTACGGAAGGGAAGAGGTATTCAGAATTCCTGTCGACCAAAGCACCGGCCTGAAGATACTGGAAGAGATCATGCACCAGAAAAACCGTGAGGCACAAAACATGTGCGATTTAGATAGATGACGGATTTCACAGCGTTTCAAAGTGCTGGACTTGATTCGATGCAAGATATTTCACATGCGGAAGGATAACGAATATGTCTGATGAAACTCTAAAGATGTTCGACTTGACAGGTAAGGTGGCTGTTGTGACTGGTGCTGCCGGCGGTCTAGGTGGGGCAATAGCTCGAGGATTTGGCAGGGTAGGCGCGAGTGTCTTGGCAGCCGACATTCAGGAACCGAAATCTCGAATCGGTGACCGTGTGGATTTTAAGCTGACAGACGTCTCTGTAAAAAGTTCCGTTGATTCTTTAGTTGATGAAGCGTGCAAGCGGTTCGGCAAAATCGATATCATGGTAGCGAACGCAGGAATTCCAGGTGGTGCAGCAGCCGAGAACGAAACTGAAGAAGGTTGGGAGAAGGTTATAGCAGTCAATGCAAAGGGCGTGTTCTTGTGCGACCAGGCTGCGGCAAGGAAGATGATTCTTCAGGGTGGTGGGGCAATTATTAATACTGCATCTGTGTTGTCTTTCCTGGGTCATCCTACCGCAGTGGCATATACATCTAGTAAAGGTGCCGTGTTGCAGATGACTCGTACTCTGGCGATCGAATGGGCCAAATACAAAGTCCGCGTTAACGCCATAGCTCCCGGTTTCTTCCGAACTGCTCTGACTCAAGGTTTTCTGGACTCCGACGAACTTATGAAGCCCATTCTTGCCAAGATCCCACTCGGAAGGATCGGTGAGCCGGACGAGATCGTGGGAACCGCTATCTTTCTTGCTTCTGATGCAAGTCGTTTTATGACAGGTTCATACATTGTGATCGATGGCGGAGAACTGGCTGCTGGCGGCTACACAGACCAAGTGCTACCGTCTGTATATCAGACTGTCTGAGCAATATGGGGCCCGTTTGGGTCCAGCACTCAAGCGAGGGCATATGCTTACTCAAGAGGCCTGTCAGAGAAGGCTCTCAAGGTTTCGTGAGATACTCGACCAGGATAAAATCGGCGTTGCCGTAATTTCAAATTATAGGAACATCTACTATCTTTCTGGGCATCTTCGGGAGGTTGAGTTTCCACAGTTTCTTATTGTAGGGGCCGGGGACAATTCAGTTCTCATCACAGATAAAGAGCCTGAACGCTGTACCTCCGATGAAATCGTCACGTATGAAGTCTATTCGACTGACTGGCCTGCTAGTTACCCCAGAATTAGCGAAAACGCTGTCAGGGCATTGACAGATGTCCTTTCGGGTATGAAGAGGACAGGAATACGTAGACTCGGACTGGAGAAGGATCGCCTTAGCGCGCTTGCTTTAGAGAGTATCGGCTACTGTTTTCCTGCTGTAGATCAATTTGACGTAGGGCCTTCTCTATACAGGTTACGCAAGAGAAAAGACCCGGACGAAATCAACCTTATTCAGGAGTGTGTAAGAGCAATCGAAGCGGGGTATGGGGTGGCGAGTACCGCCATCCGTCCTGGAGCTACCGAACTCGATGTGTTCAAGGAAGTGCACGGGGAGATTGTACGTTCTGCGGGATACAACCTGAAGTTTGATGCTGACTTCGCATGCGGAACGCGTGCAATAACAGAGGGTGGTACTCCGCTTCGTCGGGAAATTTCTCGAAACGACTTATACATAATAGACATTTACCCCAGTTACCACGGGTATCACGGGGACTTGTGCAGGACATTTGCTGCGTCGAGCCCAACAGAAGCGCAATTGCGTGCATGGGAAATAGCCCGTAACTCGCTCACAATAGCCGAAGATGCTATTCGGCCAGGAGTGGCCGCCAGGGATGTTTGGAGACGGCTTCGTGACTATATAGATTCCTTTGAATTCGTTCGGGGTTCTTTCTGGCATCATGCAGGACACGGAATTGGGCTCGACCCACAGGAGCCACCATGGATAATTCCTGGTAGTGACCATGTTTTTGAAATAGGTGATGTGATTGCCGTTGAGCCTGGGTGTTATTCCGAAGCTCTGCGGGGCGGCGTAAGACTCGAATGCGATTACATTGTTCGCGAAGATGGGGTCGATAACCTCTCGCGGTTTCCTCTTAACCTATAAATGTATTTCACCAACCCTGTATTGCATTGAGGATACAAACCATGTCAACGCGTGGGGCCAAACTTAGAATACTCTATGTCGGAAGTTCGTGGATGACAGCCATAACCCTCAGCACCGCTAGTGGCTTTTCCTATGACCTGCGTGGTGCAGCGGTTGAGAATACTGCCGAGGGACTGCTTGCTGCATGGCGAAAGAACCCTCATTACGAT
Source organism: Terriglobia bacterium (assembly GCA_046705285.1). Classification (GTDB taxonomy): domain Bacteria; phylum Acidobacteriota; class Terriglobia; order UBA7540; family UBA7540; genus SCRD01. Next base: position 7,715 of record JBJKQK010000138.1, on the reverse strand, counting down.
GTCGACTACCTTACGGCTTGGGATGCTCTTGCAAAGTTTCCTGAGACTCCGGAGGAACTCGGTGACTACAACGTCCTAATCCTTAACGATACCGATAGTGATTCACTGGTGCTGTACGCAGGCGATCGTCTCTTCCGAACACCAATGGGACCCAATCGCCTGAAATCGATTCGAGAATACGTTCGCCAGGGAGGTGGACTTCTGATGGTGGGCGGATACTTCAGCTTCACCGGCAGGCATAACGCCGGAAATTTCCATCGAACGCCCGTTGAAGAAGCGTTACCTGTCAATTGCCTTCGGGCAGATGACGATCGGGTTGAGGCCCCCGAAGGGGTGACCGTCAAGGCTATGCTGCCAAGACATCCTATCATGCGCGGTATTCGATGGTCTCCAAGCCCGATCTTTACGGGTTATAACCTTGTTGAGCCCAAGGAAAAGGCTGAGGTACTTGCGAGATATGAGGAGACGGGGGACCCAATGCTTGTAGTCTGGAGTTACGGACATGGGCGGAGTGTGGCCATCACCACTGGTATCGCTCCGCATTGGGGTTCGAGCTTCCTGCAATGGGGATTCTCATTGCGATTTCTAGACCAAATCCTGAACTGGCTTGCAGACAGGTAACGAACAAAACGGTTTCGATACCCGCAGTACAAGTGAAAGGAACTTCGATGGACACCCCACAAATTCCGCAACAGGAGTACCCGCAACGGCTTGCGCGTCTTCGCCGCCTAATGGATGCGAAAGGCCTGAAGGCTGTGCTACTTGGGACGGGGACAAACCTTAAATATTTCAGCGGCTACCCTTCACCCGTTCGCGGTGGTTCACGCCCCTTTTTCTTGTTGCTGCCCCTCGAAGGTGATCCGGTTTTCGTAGCCCATTGCGGAAGGAAGGCGGAGGCCCTTCGGTTCTCGTGGATTAAGGACGTTAGAGACTATAACGAACTATCACGCATTCCGGTTGAGTTGCTGCGCGATGCTATTGCGGGGTGTGGTGCATTGGGGGGTAAAATCGGCATGGAGCTTGGCATCGAGCAATCCTTCGATGTGCCATATCTTGAGTTCTGTCGGTTCCAGGCTGCCCTTCCAAATTCTGTGCTCGTTGACGCCGGAGAAATCCTCTGGGAACTTCGTAAAATTAAGTCGCAAGCAGAAATCGCTTGTATGAGGCGGGCTTGTCAGATTTTAGGCGATGCGTATGCAAAGGCATTCTCTATCGCCCGCGAAGGCACAACGGAGTCGGATGTCGCAAACCACTTGCGGAGACACTTTGAAGATGAAGGTGCGGGCAACAGTTGGATTCTGATTACATCAGGGAGAGGGAACTATGACCTGGCGACGAAGCTGCCAGACTCACGGCCGCTCGAACGCGGGGACTTGCTCTGGGTTGATGCGGGCTGTGCTGTTGCAGGTTATTGGTCAGATTTTTCCCGTGCGGCGGTGGTGGGCCAACCTTCCCTAGAACAGAGGAACGCGCAAGAAGCAATCCACCAGATCACTTGGGAAGCCGTAGAAAGTGTACGTCCCGGAATCAAGGTTTCGGAATTGGCTCAACTCTGTAACAAGCGACTCAGCGTACTGAATTTCCCGATCTCATCCTCCATTTCCGGCTTGGCCTGTCGAGTTGGACATGGTGTGGGATTGGAAGTCACTGAGCCTCCGAGCGTTGCCGAGTTAGACTCTACAATTCTGGAGCCGGGAATGGTGATTACCCTTGAACCAGGAGTCGCCACTGAATATGGTACCTTTCACGTTGAGGAAAACGTTCTCGTTACTGATGAAGGGTACGAAGTGTTATCAACAGGCAGCCGCATGTTGAGCCAACTTTCAGCTCTGTAGATAAACACTCCATTGAGGAAATCGAAGAGAAAGGAGCACGCGAGAGTATGGGCCGAGGCACTCCAGCCCGATTGCAGTGGGACCCGTTCAAGCTTAAACTACGAACTCGGAACTTGCTCAGTTTGGAACTAGAAGGATTCACCGGTGGTATTCGCCTTGAAATTCCATTTCATGTTCTAGTCGGGAAAGCGCGTACACCTCGTGTTCTCCTTATCGCAGGAGTACATGGCGATGAATATGAGAGCGTTGCGGCTTTACAGGATTTTGTTAGAGAAGTCAACCTGAAGAGCTTGAAAGGCATGGTTATCGTCGTACCTGTGGCCAATCCTCAAGCCTTTTACGCGGGGACACGAAGGAATCCAGTCGATCTGGGAGATTTGAACCGATCATTCCCTGGAAAGCGGAATGGGACGATGTCGGAAAGAGTTGCAGACTTGCTTTTTCAGAATCTGGTCCTTGGAAATAGCGCAGTGCTGTCGATGCATTGCTGGAGTAAAGAAGCTACGATTATCCCTTACGTTGAATGTTCGGCTGATCAGAATGCTGCCAGCAGGAAGAGTTTCAACGCCGCTGCTGCTCTAGGGTTGGAGTTCCTCCATCCGTATAGCTGGCATCCCGGACTATTAGTTGCCTCAGCCATCCGTAACGGCATCCCTTCCGTTGAGCCAGAGGTCGGCGGTATGGGGACCGTGACGCCTGGCGGACAGAAGACCTACCGGAGCATTGTTTACCGCTTCTTGGTGCATTTTAATCTTCTAGCCGAGAATGATTATTTCACTGATTCCCCTTCTCCGACTGCCAAAGTTATCGACCACACCGATTGCATAGCAAGCTATGCTGGATTTTTTAGAAGTCGAGTAGCCCCCGGTGATGTTGTTAAAAAGGGAGACGCTTTAGGATCAGTCCACGATTTGGCAGGCCTTTGCTTGGAAGAAGTTCTTGCTCCCAGAGCTGGCGTTGTGGGAATCCTCAGGACCTTTTGCTCAACTCAACCTGGTGATCGCTTAGTGCAGCTTTTCTGGCAAGTCCCTTCTAACCCAAGTGGTAAACGTGGAGCAAGTCCAGTGTAGGTCGATTGCTACAGCGGCAAGTTTTCCTGTGAAGCAGGATGCCATGTCAGACCTCAATGGCTTGTCGGGGTCGAGAAAACTAAGTTATGCCCCTTGCGGTCTTGGGCGTTTTCTCATTAGGGACGTCTGGCAGACGTGCTGGGAATTCTCTCCCAGTTCGAATCGACGAGGCACATTTTGCCTGTCCAGTTGCGCGGCCTCTTGAATATATCAACAACCATCCGCGAAGCTGGCTCGCCGTTACTGACGAAGAGCTAGGAGTGCTCCTCGAAGTCGCGGGCCAAGGGTGGCAGCGTGTACGCAACCAGTTTCACCTGATGGCGGCTGGCGAATATGGGCCGGTCGTCCTAATGGGGAAGCTGGTCAACTCGGGATCATCCCTTGCGAAAAGTGCGGCCGCTGGTCGATCAGGTTTTCCAGAAGTTTTTGCCGAGCTTTGCTAGGATGTACCCACGGCTGAGTCAGCCCTCGGTCCCGCCCGAGAAGCTTCTGCGCGCCCTGCTCCTGCAGGTCCTGTACACGGGGCGCAGCGAACGGTTACTGATGGAGCAGATGGATTACAACCTGTTGTTCCGCTCGTCTGTGGGACTGAACATGGACGTTGCGGTCTGGGATGCGACGGTGCACTCGATGAACCGGGAGCGCTTGCTGAAGGGCTACGTGGCTGAGGCCCTTTTCAAAGAAGTTGTGGGGATGAAATAACCGCGCATGCGAGGTGAGGGAATGGAGGTCGAGGTATTCAAGAGTCGAGTTCTGGACCATATCGGGGGAGTGTGGCGGCGGCCTTCGTCGGAGCCTGCTATCGATGTGCTGAACCCAGCCACTGGCCAGGTCATCGCACAATCACCAGCGGGCTCAGCAGAAGACGTGTCTGCAGCAGTCGAGGCGGCAGCAGCAGCGTTTCCTGACTGGTGCGCCACGCCCCCCGGTGAGAGAATCCAATACCTCTTCCGTCTGAAGCAACTTCTCGAGGATCACTTCGAAGAGATAGCGCGGATCACGACCATTGAAAATGGTAAAACCCTTGCTGAATCGCGAGGCGAACTGCGGCGTGGGGTTGAGAATATCGAGACCGCGTGCGGAATTCCGTCGCTGGTACAAGGGTACAATCTCGAGGATGTTGCTCGCGGAATTGATGAATCGATGTTTCGGCAACCGCTGGGCGCTGTTGCGGCGATTACCCCATTTAATTTTCCATCGATGATACCGCTGTGGTTTCTGCCTTACGCCATTGCGTGTGGCAACACATTCATTCTGAAGCCCTCGGAGCGTGTTCCCTTCAGCATGATTCGAATCATGCAGCTCATTGAGAAAACCGGCCTGCCAAAGGGTGTCGTAAACGTTGTCAACGGAGGCAGGGCGGCAGTGGATGCCTTACTAGATCATCCGGCGGTTCAGGCCATCAGTTTTGTCGGCTCCACGCCGGTGGCCCGCTATGTCTATGCGCGGGCTGCGTCGAACGGCAAACGCGCTCAATGCCAGGGCGGGGCAAAGAACCATGTTGTGATCCTGCCGGATGCTGACCCGGACTCTACGACGAAGATCATCGCCGATAGTGCCTATGGCTGCGCCGGACAGCGGTGTCTGGCGGTTTCAGTTGCTGTGACGGTGGGAGAGGCACAGGGATGGTTTTCAAGATCGATTACAGATGCCGCTGCTTCTCTGAAAGTTGGTTCCGGGCTTGACTCTGACATCCAGATGGGACCGGTAATCACTCCCGCCAGCCTTCGACGCGTCGAAGGATTGATCGCGCAAGGCGCGTCCGAAGGGGGCCAACCACTGCTCGACGGCCGGGGGAAAGGCCCTTCCGGGCAAACAGGTGGTAATTTTGTTGGGCCGACAGTCCTGGATGGAATCCCCGCGTCAAGCTCCTTGGCCGAAACCGAGATCTTCGGACCAGTTCTCAGCCTCATTCATGCTGAAAGTGTTGATGAAGCAACAGCGATTATCCGAAAGAATTCATTCGGCAACGCATCTTCCATCTTTACAGCGAGTGGTGCCGCTGCGCGCAAGTTCCGGAACGAGATTCCTACTGGCAATGTTGGCGTTAACGTCGGAGTCGCAGCACCGATGGCATATTTCCCGTTCAGCGGCTGGAAGGGAAGCTTTTTCGGGATTCTTCACGCCCAGGGGCGCGACGCCGTTGAATTCTACACGGCAGAGAAAGTTGTGATCGAGCGCTGGCCGAGAGAGTGGAGCCGGAAGTTCTGATGGAAACTGCTGCCGGAAATGACAACACTAACGTTTGATTGAAACTTGGGCCGCTGAGCTATAAAATCTGCCATCCCCAGTCTATTTTTGCGCTTCATTAATGCCTCGCATGCTGCTTGGAGGAATTCTTATGAAGCCTACTTCCTGCGATAGGATGTTGCCCACCCAATACGCGGGCTTGGCTGGCGGCGGACTCCTATCCATTTCAGTTCAATGCCAATTGTTAAGCGACACCTGGCCGACGATCGTCAGTGCGCCCCAATGGTGCAGATCACTGATCACTAGTGGGTGGAAGTTCCACGCGGAGAGTTGCTCGTGATTCTGGTAGCTGACAGACGGCTTGAGCGGGCCGATCAGGCCTGAGCCTTGTGACGCGGGCCACTTTGGGTGACTGAACAACCCTACAGGCCGTGATGACCTGCAGCACATCAGAGTACGAATTCATCTAACTGACAAGAAGCCACAGGATATTGCCTGCCTGTCCTTACCAAGCAACCATGGCGTCGGTGAATAACTGAGCCAGGTCATCCGCTCCTGCGAGCCGCGGGGAAAGCTTGGTGACCCGGTGCTGGGGCAGAGTGCCTTCCACAAGATCTGGGATATCTGAGGATCCGTAGCCAACCTCCTGCAGCCCGTTGGGTACGTCAAGCTCTCGCATGAACTCGGTCACTCGGTCTGCGAGAATCTTGCCGGCATCCTCCAGCCGCGCCCCATTTACCTTCGCACCGAGCATTTCCGCTGCCGCTAAGTGGCGCTCGGGGCATGCCTGAGCTGTGAAGCGATAGACCGCCGGCGCATTCAGAATGACCGAAATGCCGTGCGGCACCATCGGGTGATTCTCCGCGTAGCCGCGAGGCCGGTAATTCCGCACGAGCCCTGAGACTGGGTATGACATGCCGTGCGGCAGATGTACGCCGGCATTTCCGAATCCAATTCCGGCATACGTGGCAGCCCTCAACATGGAGCTACGCGCTTCAGCGTCGGAAGGATCCGCTACAGCTCGGTTCAAGTACGTTGCAACGAGTCTGAGTGCTTCCATGCTCCAGACATCGCTGATGGGATTGGAACCCTGATAGGCCGGGCGGAAGATCGGCCGCTCGGGGCGCGGACGCTGGTCAAAGGGCAGAGCCGTGTAGGATTCGATGGCGTGGGACAACACGTCCAGGCCTGTCGATGCAGCCACCGCAGGCGGCAGCGTCCGGGTGTTCTCGGGATCGATGATTCCCAGGGTTGGCTTCAGGCGCCGGTGCGCGATACCAGTTTTGGCGTGCATGGCTCCGTAGTCAAAGATAGCCACTCCGGTGGTCTCGCTGCCAGTACCTGCGGTGGTTGGGATCGCTATCAGCGGCTTGAGCGGTCCTGGAACGGGCTGGCCTTTCCCGATCGGCGGGTTGACGTACTCCAGAAAGTCGGCCGGATAGCAGGAGTAGAGATTGGCTGCCTTCGCGGTGTCCATTGTTGAGCCACCTCCAACCGCGATGAAAGCCTCGTAGTCATCGGCCTGGGCCGCGCCAATCGCTTCCCGAAAGGATTCATCGGTCGGTTCCACGCGCACCCGGTCGAACACGAAAAAGCGAATCTTGTGGTCGTCGAGCGATTCGAGGACTGTGGCTACTGGAGGCAAGCTCCGCAGGTTAGGATCCGTGAAGACGAGAACGTGCCGTTTGCCGATGTCTGATAGCTCCGCGCCCACTTCGCGTGTGACTCCGGCGCCGTATCGGATGGCAGAAGTCACCATCTCGAATGCGTACTCGCGCTCCATAACAGCCTCCTATGAAGGACCTGCAGCCCACTGTGATGCGCCGGATTGTAGCGCTGGCGTCTTTACCGGAATTGACGTCCTCCCCACGACTGAAAACTATACACTCAATTGTGCATGTGACCAGATTTTTTCTCCCGGCGGTCACATCCGCTGCCAACAACCCCTCCCTAAGCTCTGATACCTCTCCACTCCTGGTCTTACCCTAATCGCGAAGAGGTTTGGTATTGCTACGACCGCATGCCATGGGAGCAACGCTGGGCGTACTGCCTCAGCTTGTAACGGGGTGCCTCAGCCCCGGTGGTGGGGTTCGGATCCTCAGACTGCCTTTGCAGGTCGCATCTTCTCTTCTTCAGGAGACGACCAGCGAAGGTAGTCTCCGCCCGGAGGCTGATGGTGCTTGAGAGTAAACATCCTGCATTATGGTTCTTCAAGTTGAAGCGGTGAGGGTTGGGAAGCCAGCCAGAGTGATGATGGCCTGCACCAAAGCATCCTTGCCTGGGCACACAGTCCGAATCTGCCGTTGTCTCCCTCACCCATAGACTTTGAGCAGGTTATTTCACCGGTCCGCGACCGAGTAGGGGCGGTGAAAGCCTTTCAAGGCCCTGTCAGAAAGCTATCCGAGACGGTAATCGTAGGGGTCGTGCAGACTGCTCCTTTGTTGCGGCAGTTCTGTCAGCGGCCCTCTCCACTCCAATTGTTGCTGAATGTTATCGTGGAGCCGATACTTCCTCTCGACCGAGGCAACGGTCGTTCCCCCTGCCAGGTCGATCTTCGACAGATCGTACTGGCCCAGTCCCAGCCGCCCGGCAAAGGTCAGGTAGCCAACCCAATCGGGGT
>JBJKQK010000137.1:0-3297 GCA_046705285.1 Terriglobia bacterium | reverse complement strand
TTCAGCTTCGGCGCGGTGCTTTATGAAATGGCCACAGGCCGCCAGGCCTTTTCTGGCGAAACCACGGCGGTGATCTTCTCGCAAATTCTGAAGGAAGAGCCCGTCTCGCCGCGAGCCCTGAATCCGGACCTGCCGCCTGAACTTGACCGAATAATCAGCAAGTGCCTTGAAAAGGACTGCGACCTTCGTTACCAGCACGCGGCAGAGATTCGTGCCGATCTCAAGCGCCTGAAGCGCGACACAGGTTCCGGGCGCTCGGCGGCCACACATTCAGTCGGGGCGGGACTTGTGCCCGCCCAGATGCATGATTCCTCGCAGAGTGCCGAAGGGCGGCCACCAGGGTCGCCCCTACAACCAACCCAGCACTCCAGTTCCGATTCGCAGGTAGTTTCCCTGCTGGTCAGGCGGCACAAGAAGGCTTTGTTCGGAGCCGTCGCAGCAGTGTTCATTGTGATTGCTGTGCTCGCTTACCTGTTCCGCCCCACATTGGCGCCGCCTACGGTTTCCGGCTACACGCAGCTCACCAGCAACGCGGTACCGAAAGATCTGATTGGCACCGATGGCTCGCGGCTCTATTTGAACGAAAGTGGTGTTGGACCAGTGCAGATGTCAGTCAATGGCGGAAACGAAGCGCCAATCCCTATCGGTCTTCGGGGCATGCCTTACGTGATTTCAAGTGTCTCTCCGGATGGATCCAAACTGCTTATCGAGGAAAGGAATAATTTGGGTTTTGCTGCCGCGCCATTGTGGGCTGTGCCAACTCTGGGCGGCTCGCCCATTCGACTGGCGGACATCAACGGCAATCGTGGCGCGTGGTCGCCGGATGGCCGGGAGCTGGTTTACACGAGCGGCAACTCGCTTTATCTGGCCAACGCCGACGGCGCCGGGGCCCGCAAGCTGGCCGATCTGCCAAGTCGATTTGCAGGTGGTGTGGCATGGTCGCCCGACGGGCGGGAGATCAGCCTCACCGTCCTCGATCCCAAGTCGGATTCCCTTCGTCTTTGGGAGGTTTCGGTCGACGGAAAGAATCTCCGTGAGATGTTCCCCGGCTGGCACGAGAGGCAGCGCGAATGCTGCGGCGCCTGGATGCCAAATGGGAGGTACTTTGTTTTCGAGGCCTCCAATGGAGAGCGCTCAGCGTCTTCCCAGCTCTGGGCTGTTCGCGACGCGGGCAGTTTTTTGCACAAGGTGAGCCGTAAGCCGGTGCAGCTTACGGCAGGAGCAGTTTCCTATGGCGATCCTGTACCGGGCAGGAATGGCAGAAGGCTTTTTGCCGTCGCTGGTTACAGGCGCGGCGAACTCGAACGCTACGATACCGGATCGAAAGCTTTCCTGCCTTATATGGGCGGAATTTCGGCCCAGGACATTTCCGTTTCGAAAGACGGCCAATGGGTTGCTTATGTTACCTATCCTGAGGGCATCCTCTGGCGGAGCAGACGGGACGGTAGCGACAAGCTCCAGCTCAGTTCTGCACCTCTCTACGCAGTCGGACCTCGCTGGTCACCCGATGGCAAAGAGATCGCCTTCTATGGATATCAGGCCCACATGCTGCCCCGGATTTACCTGGTTCCTTCCGGCGGCGGCGCGCTTCAGGAATTGACGGCCAACTATTCGGGCCCACAAATCGATCCCCAGTGGTCGCCGGACGGCAAGTCGGTGGTTTTTGGGGGCGGAGGCGGCTCATCAACTGGGATCCGTATTGTGGACGTGAAAACACACCTGGTGTCCTTCTTTCCGGGCTCGCAGGGCTTGTTCTCTCCCCGCTGGTCGCCCGACGGGCGATACCTCGTGGCCATGCCGGAGGATTCCAGCGGGCTGACGCTGTTCGATTTCAAGACTCGGAGATGGAGCACCCTGTTCAAAGGGATCGCGGAGTTTCCCAACTGGTCTCATGACAGCCGTTTCGTTTATTTCATCCGTAATTCTTCGGGGTCGGTGGCGCGGGTCACAGTCCCAGGCGGAGAAGTCGAGCAAGTTGCGAGTCTGAAAGGACTCCAGATCACAGGTGTCTTTGGTGAGTGGCTGGGCCTTACTCCGGATGACGCGCCACTGGTACTCAAAAACGTGGGAACTCAGGAAATTGTCAGTATGCAGTGGCACGAGCCATAAGCATGTGCCTGCGAGGGCTCCCTCATGCGATGGCCCTGACCAACGCTCCCTCCAACTGACTTTTTCACCGGCCGCGAGTTTGCCGGCAGCCTTCCTGTTGGCGGATGGACGTTTTGTCACAAGTGACGGAAGCGGCGGCACAACATTGGCCAGAGACATAAAATCGGCGGCGTCGAGAGTCTCCTTTTACGCGCTCGATCCATGCCAGCCGTCAATCAATATGGATAAGGGGATGCACGAAACCCAACGTGAAAAAGAATCCTACGAAAGCCGCCCTTCGTTCTCGATGAAGACACATTCGTCGACCGCACCATCAAAAACTGCAGTCTGGATTATTCCGGCAGCAAGGAGCCACTCGGAGCAGCTCAGGAGTGGTCCACCGGCAATTCCGGAGGCCGTGGGACCGGATGAGGATCTCCTGTCCGGACTCCTGGGGCGTGGCAGCGGGTGTATTCTTAGCACGTGGAGATGTCCGGTTGTGGTTCTTCTTTGCCGCTCGCCGAAGGAGCCCGTAGGGCGACTGAGGTTAACGGCAAGGAGTCCCTTCCGAACCGCCGGCTTCTCGTGGCGCGTTTTCCGTCGCACCGAGTGCAGAGGCGTGCCGTCAGCCCGCTAGCGCCCCACCACGTGCGGCCCATAGACGATGCGCACCTTCCCGTCCAGATGTTTGCAGATCGTGATCCGGCAGCCCGCCAGCGTCCCTCGCCACAGCGTCCGCTCGATCTGCCACGAGCGATCTCTCATCTCCACCGTGTTGTCTTTTCTGACTGCCCGTTCGGTCTGCACCGAAAAGATATGGCCCAGATCCTGGCCCTCAACCGGCACAAAGGGGTCGCCCGGCTGCTCGGCCGCTGCTGCAAACTTCCGGTTCATCTCTACAAGGCAATGCTCCCGCACGAACCGGTTCGCTTCCTCGAATGTGGTGACCTTGGCCAAACGCAGCTCCTGCGGCAATCGTCCCTGCCAGGTTCCAAACCGCCGCTCGCTGCCTCCGGTGCACGCCACGCTTCCTCCCCTTCGCCGCCAGTCCGGCCCCTTGCAAGGCCAGCTTCACCCACGTGTAGCTGAGCCGAATCGTGTGCTCTTCCCGCAGCTTCTCATGAAAGTGACGTACGTTGAAGTCCGCATATTTCTCCTGGTAGAGCCGCAGCACTTCTTCAGCTTCCTCCATCGGCGCCCGCCTTGGAC
>JBJKQK010000136.1:0-3317 GCA_046705285.1 Terriglobia bacterium | reverse complement strand
TTCCGCCACCACGCTGCCGGCATGCCAGTCGAGCAGCTTGGCCAGCCGTTCAGATTCTGTCCGGTAACTCTGTCCGCAGAGCGGAAGCGTCAGAGTGGACAGCACCATCGCAATCAGCAGCAGCTTTTGTCTGGTTTTCATGGCTACCTCTTGGCTGGATTATACCCGTTCGCCGCGGCGAACCATGGCAAATTCTGGCCTTTGGCGCCGCTGCAGCGCCGGGCTTCAACCCGGCAGGCCACCTTACAACAGCGTGATGCTGTAGCAATGCTCCGGCGCGCCGGCGGGTGCGGTCAGCGTATGGCTGCCGCCGGGGCCCGTGAATTCTGCGGAGGCGTAATATTCGAGGATCGGCACATCGGCCTTGTTGCCCTCGATCTCTCTCATAAAGGTTCGCCGGCCCACAGGTTCCATAGAGAATGATTGCCATTCTTCGCCGGCCGCCCGGCGCAGGAACAATCTGACTTGGGGCGCGGAATTTCCACCCGGCGCCACCGCAAAGATTCGCACTTTTTCGCCCTGCCCCAGCGCCGAAGGCCGTGTGGGAATGATCACTCGCGGACCGAGTTGCGCGTCCGGCCTGCGAACTTCCTGGAACAGCGTCTCCACGTCCGCCGGCAGTTCGCCGAGATACTCTTTCATCGAGAGGCGCAGGCGAATCAGTGCCAGTCGTTCAAACTTGTTGTGGACCGACGCCAGTGCGCCCTGCTCGTTCCGCTCGCTCACCATCTGCTGATAAATCAGCAGCGCCTCGCGCACCTGTGGCGCCAGCTTCTTCCAGAGCGGCATGCCCTCATCCAGAACTTTTTGCCGAGCCCCCGCCGCATTGCCGCTCTTCTTCAGCTTTTCTGCCTCTTGCAAAACCTCGTGAAGCTGCGATGCCAGAATCCACGATTCCGAATAGGGCACCAGAAATTCCACGTAGCGGGCCAGGTAATCCAGCCGCTCGCGTTCCGCCGGGCTCGCTGCCTTGCCGGTCAGCGCCCGAAGCTGCTGCGCCACTTTGGCCTGCGAAAGTAGAACCTGCTCGGGCGGTTCGTAGCCTGCCCAGAACTCGAACGCCTCGCTGTAGTCGCCCGCGTAGGCGTGAACCTGGTGGTGGCCGTCCACAATTTTTCCGGTAAAGGAATTCAGAATCAGCCGGTCGCGGTCTGTCAGGTTCAGAATGTCGCCGAGTTCCTGCGCGCGGGCACCTTCCGCCTGCACGGCCGCAAAGGCCTGGAAAAGCTCGGCGGGCTCCAGCGTCCGGTCCCAGCAAGCTCGCGACTGGTATCCCGCGTCACAGTTCATCATGCGATTCCGCCAATGAATCCCCAGCACGCCCTGGCATCCGTATTTCTCGGCCAGATCGATATCCCGCCTCCCGCGATGAACGTGGAACTGCGGGAGCCACATTGCCGGATCGTCTTCCAGCCATGGAATCGGCCAACGTTCGCGCTCGCCCAGCTTTCCGTATTCCTCGCTCACCGGGTCCCATCCGAGGTTGTCGTTCAGCGAAGTGAAGATCACGTCCAGCGGCAGCTGCTGATGGAACTGTGCAAAGTGGCGCACCACGCCGCCCCATCCGGAGATCACCAGCCGCTTGTCCGGCGCGTGTCGCTTGAGAAAATCGTAAGCCTGCCGGTAAGGCGTGACGGAGAGCGGCACGTGTTCCTTCTGGCTGGCCCAGTTCATCGCTTCGTCTTCCCACAACCAGACGTAATCAACCGTCGGATAAGCCTCCAGCAGGCTGCCCAGGCGGGCTTCCAGAATGTCGCGTGCGGCCACGGTTTCAGGATTGATGCGCGGCCCGGGCACTTTGGGATTCGGGCTGACGTAATGAGCCTCGGGCGGAGTCGCGCGGTAGATCTCGTCGGGAATCTGGTAAGGTTCAAACCCCACGCCGGTCCGGATGCCCAGTTTCTTTGCGTAGCTGAAGGCCTCGCCCCACAACTGCTGCGCAAACTTCTCGTCTTCCCAGCAACTGGTGGCGCGCGTGGTGGCTTCAGAGCCGAAAACCTCGCCGGCAAAATAATCCGGCGCTCCCATGCCGTAACGGGAAGTCTTTTCGGGAATGTAGCCCCAGCGATTGGTTGCCGTCGTATCCGTGTAGGCCAGGTGGCCGACACCGGCGTATTCAAACGAGAGGAAAGATTCCGTCCACTGGTTGGCGCTGGAATAAACGTGGATGCCCAGCGTGTTGAAGCGCATCCGCAGCATGGCTTCCAGGTAGGCGCGATGTTCTTCCCGATTGTAGACCGTGATGCAATTCAGAAAATCGGGCCAGGGCAGCAGCCCCCGCGTCTTGAAGCGCGGCTGCGCCCGCCAAGGTTGGTTCATCGGGGGCAGATTCAAGTCACGCGCCGGCTGCAAAGGATAGACGTCGCCATCGAGTCCGAAGAACGCACCTTGCCGTTCCAAAAAATCGAAAACCGCGTAAAGAACCGCCTGGCCGGTCGCCCCCGTCAGGCGAATTCGCGCCTCCCTATCCACCGTGGCCTCGTGGCGGATTTCATAAGCTTCGGGGTCCTTGAAGGCTTGCCTCTCCACTCGCAGCGTGAAGACGACATCTTCGGCGGCGGCTTCCGCACCCGATCCCGCTGCTTCGATCGGAGCGTGCGCCAACCCCAGGTTTCGCAGCCCGCGAGCCAGTTCTTTGCTGGCCAGCCGTTCCTGAAAGCCGGCTTCGGCCGGAGCCAGAATCCAGATCTTGCGGTTTGCTCCCACCGTGAAACCCATGCTCAACCGGCCGTTGTCGATGATGCCAGTGCTGGTCGATCCCCGGCCGGTAGCCTTGGCCACGGCGCCGTTCGTCGAAGGATAAATCGATCCGGCGCCCAGCAGCGCTGCAGACCCCTGCAGGAACTCCCGCCGGTCAATGCCTCTTCTTCGTTTCACCGTTGGCTCCTCAATATGGATTGTTAAGGCTCACGGATGTGAAGAGTAACGTCTTGTCGCGATCCGTATTGCGCATGGAAGACTCTCAGGGACAGGCCACACCCTGCCATTGGACTATGCCCTCTCAATCTTGCGCTTGGCGGCATCCACGGCAAACGATGATATCACGAGCACGGACAGCTGTTTTACTGCTTACTTGAGGCTTGTGAGATGAACTGGTTGATGTTCCGACAGAGCACGGGCACGACTTTCGGGTTGAGGTAAAGCATGTGCCCGCAATGGTAATAGTCCGTCGTAATGCGTTTCCACGCGCCTTTCGGCAGCGGCGCGTGACGCAGCGTGTAAAGCGTGGCGAAGAACGGAGTCGCCATGTCGAAGTATCCGTTGTTGTCCATCAATTCCAGCCCCGGATCGTTATCCATGGCACGGGCCAGCGCTGG
>JBJKQK010000135.1:0-8364 GCA_046705285.1 Terriglobia bacterium | reverse complement strand
TGGCGTCCCCGGCGGGATTTGAACCCGCGTTACCGCCGTGAAAGGGCGATGTCCTAGGCCGGGCTAGACGACGGGGACCCAGGCTCTGCATACTTCACGGGCAAACAGGCATCTCGATCTGCAAGGACCCTGTGACGTAACTCTCGTACGAACTTCCCCGTGATCTGCAGAATCCATTATGCTAGCAACTGCCCTTTACAACTGTCAATCGTTGTTCCTCCGGCCATCCTCGAAGAGGAAGCTCCCTTGCTCAGGGGCAGCAGGGAACAGGGTGGGAGCAGAGATAGCTTCAAGACCTGGATACTCAACGGCCAGCCCCGGAGGGACCGCTACCTTCTGGTTCCGGATGATACTAATCAACTGCAAGGCGTTAGCAACAGCTTTGCCCCGGAAGTGGTTGTTGGTAACGACGTAGGTGGCATCAACTGACTTGGCAACGTTCCTGATCCGCTCAGCCCAGTCCTCAAGCTCGCTCATGCTATAAAGGTAGTCATAACGTTCTTCGGGGCGTTCACTGGAGGTAAACCAGTGTTCGTAATTCCGGCCATGTAACCGGACATACCCGATAGGCGACGTGGAACGGTCGCTTGGCCTAAGAGAGCGGCCGATGACCGGCTGATCGATGTTGCAAAAGCCCACACCCAGTTCGTGGAGCATCTGGTAGACTTCCTGCTTGTTCCACGAGTCGTGACGAACCTCCAGGACCAACGGAAACTCCATGAACTGCATCACCAACCCGCCAATATATTCCCGGTTCTCCTTGTTGTTTTTGAAAGACCATGGAAATTGCATCAACAAAGCTCCGAGCAAGCCAGCCTCGTGAAGCGGCTCAATGCTTTCCTTGAAGGCCTTTTCGTCCTGCAAGTTGGCTGTCCGTTCGTGGGTAAACCGTTGCCACAACTTGGCCGTGAATCGGAAGTTAGGATTATGTCGGACCCGGCGAACCCAGCTCCGGGTAACCTCAGATCGAGGTGGATGATAGAAAGTAGTATTGATCTCAATCGTATCGAAGAAATTAGCCAGATACTCGGCTTCATGGAAACCATGTGGTCGATGAACCGGGTACACAATCCCGCACCAGTCCTCATAGGACCATCCGGCTGGACCGAACCGGATTGTAGAGGCTTGAAGGCTCATATTCGCTTTTTGTTTGCCTTCAAACCCATTATAACGCTGCCGATTCTCGCAGTTATCGGCAATTTATCAGGAAGGATGTTTCCAGGCTGACTATAGAGGGGAGGAAATCACCGATTCGTTCAGTGCTTGCTCTAACCCGCTTTGGGAGTCTGGCGCTGAATGAATTACAGCCCTACGGTACCGCAATGCTAGTTGGAACGGGCGAGATAAGAGCCGTTGGAAGTATCGATCCGAATGATTTCACCCTCGTTGATAAAGGGTGGAACCTGAACGACAAGTCCCGTTTCCATCTTGGCAGCTTTAGTGACGTTGGTTGCGGAAGCCCCTTTGATGCCCGGCTCGGTTTCCACGACCTTCAGATCCACGGTGGCCGGCAGCGCGACATCGAGGGGATGGCCTTCATAGAAATCCATCTTAAGAATAACGTCCGGCATCATATACTGCGCCCGGTCGCCAACGACTTCCTTGGAAAGATGGAACTGCTCGTAAGTGCTGGTATTCATAAAGTAAAACAAGTCGCCATCCGAGTAAAGATACTGCATATCGACTTCGTCAATCACTGCCCGTTCGACCGTATCTTCAGAACGGAACCGATGATCGATCATGGCTCCAGTGCGAAGATTGCGCATCCGCGCCTGTACAAAAGCGCGCAAGTTGCCTGGGGTGCGGTGCTCAGCTTTGTGAATGGAAAAAAGCTCACCGTTGTGCTTGATGACCATTCCTGGCCGGAGATCGTTTGCATTCATTTATGGTGTCTCGCTAGAAACTTAGGATAGGCTTCGAGCCGGGGGCCCTTGAGGACACATGCTTCGGCACGAACTGACCCAATGACCATATTAAATCCACGCTCAAGGCTCGTCAACTTATTGGCGCCTTCCGTGTTGGGGCTTTCCGCAATGTCCAAGAGGCATCTTGAGCCTTCTTGGTACGAACCAACGAATCGCTCGTCTTTTTCTCCCAGGTCGCTTACTATGGCTAAAGGAGGCACAGATTGTCGATGACCGGGCGGTCTCCCCATACCCGATGGCAGCGGCAAAATGCGAGAAGTGCGCCGACGCCGAAGTGCTTCAGCCCCCGCCTGACAAGGTGACAGGGAAAATGAAGGCGAAAACTTCCTGCGACCCTATGGCCTATCAAAGGGCAATGCCCAGGCCGAAGCCGATCTGCAAGAATTTAGGTTGATGCTTGCTTTTGCGAACTGGGAACCGCAGGCCAACAGGCCGCTGGAATTCTGGTCATGGCTAAGGCATCACAAAAGATGTTAAGGCGAAAATTCAAACTGCTCATGTTGCTGATTTGCGCGGGCCTCTTTGTGCTTCTCGTTGAGAAAACCGGCCCAGCCACAATCGCCGCCAGGGTTTACGACTTTGGCGCAGGGTTCCTGCTTCTGATCGCTATTTCAGGTTTTAGGCATTTAATGCGAACGGCGGCGTGGTACAACGCAATTGAGCACCAAGAACGGCGAATCCGGTTCAGAGATCTTTTTGGAATCCGCATTGCGGGCGAAGCGGTCACGGACCTGACTTTCCTTGGTCCGCTGCTGGGAGAAACGGTGAAGGGCGTTACTCTCTCAAAACATGTCACTGCTGCGCACAGCGCTTCCTCGCTGGTGATTGAGAACCTCGCCTACAGTTTTTCCGTCGGTCTTTTCATTGTAAGCGGCCTTGTTCTCTTCGTCTCCGATTTTCCTCTTCCTTCCTCGGTACGGGTAGGTAGCCTCATCACGCTTGGGGTCCTTGTCTTCGCAGGTTCTCTGATTGGGCTTGTCGTCAAGAAGCGGTACCGGGTGGCTAGCAGGATTCTGGACAGGCTGAAACGCTTGAACATCCGGTGGCTGGACCGGTTCCATGAAAAACGGGAAAAGGTGATCCTGTTCGAAGAAAATGTCTACAGTTTTTGGCACGCTTACAAGACCGCGTCCGTTCTGATCCTGCTGCTTGAGCTACTCTCGATTTTTAGCGGGGTGATCGAAGCCTGGATCATTCTCAGCCTGACCGTGCACCGAACATCCTTGTTCGCCGCATTCATGGTTGAAACGGTCAACCGTGTTGTGAATCTGTTCTTTTCTTTTGTCCCGATGCGGATTGGCGTAGATGAAGGCGGGGCTGCGTTGGTCCTGAAGACGGTGGGGTACGGGGCAGTTGAAGGAGTGTCTTTGGCAATCATCCGAAAGATCCGCACGCTGTTCTGGGTCGCTGTAGGACTGTTTATGGTCAACCACTATTCGCTGTCACTGAAAAAGAATAGCGAAGAGAGCGGCCCCGTTGTGGTGGCATCAAAATGAAGAAGTTAATTGTGAACGCGGACGATTTTGGACTGACAGAAGGCGTGAACAGGGCCATTGTCGACGGTCACAGAAACGGCATCATCACCAGCGCGACACTGATGGCGAACGGCATGGCCTTTGATTCCGCCGTGCTTGCCAGTTTGGGCGCCCCGGGTCTGGGTGTTGGCGTGCACCTTAATTTGACGCAGGGCCGGCCTGTCTCCCCTTCCTGCCGCGTTCCGTCGATCGTAGGTTCGGAGGGTTCCTTTTATCTGAGCCCGGGGATTCTGGCACGGCGGATACTGATGCGCAAAGTCGAACCTAGGGAAGTCGAAATCGAACTGAGAGGCCAGATTGAGAAAATCGCAGCGGCTGGCATTCGAATCACCCACCTCGACAGCCATAAGCACATACACCTCTTACCT
Source organism: Terriglobia bacterium (assembly GCA_046705285.1). Taxonomy (GTDB): domain Bacteria; phylum Acidobacteriota; class Terriglobia; order UBA7540; family UBA7540; genus SCRD01. The sequence continues at coordinate 4,536 of JBJKQK010000135.1, read as the reverse complement.
CCTATCTTCGGCGTCGTCGTTAGGCTTGCACGCGAGTTCGGAATTGATTGCGTACGTTGCCCCATTGAGCCCGCTTCAAGTGCGATGGGTCCACTCCAGTCCGGGGGCAAGGAATGGCCGCGGATGGCAAGGCAATACCTTCTAGGGCGGGGACTTTCGACACTTGCAGCCTGTCAGGTAAGAAAATTGGAACAGGTGGGAGTGCGGTGGCCGGAGCACTTTTACGGGCTCAGTCAGACGGGCTTTCTGGATGATGCAATCCTTGAACAGATCCTTCGCAACTTGCCTGACGGGGTCAGCGAATTGATGTGCCATCCGGGCTATCTCGATGCGGCCCTGCTAGAAACTCGCACGAGGCTCAAAGCCGAGCGTGAAGCTGAGCTTCGTGCGCTTACGAACCTTGGCATCCGGCAGCTCGTGGCCAGGGAAGGGATTGAACTCATTTCATATGAAAAGCTGCCTTCTGCAGAAGCGCCTGGCCGCTCTAAATACAACGAACCTGTGCAGGAAGCTATCCGAAAGGGTTAACATATTTGTTTGGCTCAGCATTCAACCGTTTAGGAAGGTCTTGATGGAAACCGCGAGCACGGCACGATACTCAATCGTGATTCCCCTTTTCAATGAAGAAGACAACCTTCGGCCACTTTACATGAAGATCGTCGAAATCATGAATACCGTCGGCAGCCCTTATCAGGTGGTTTTCGTGGACGACGGAAGTTCCGATCGAACTTACGCCTTGCTTCGGGAAATTTGCGCGAACGACAGCCGTGTGGTTGCTATCCGGTTGCGCAGAAATTTCGGCCAGACCACAGCGTTGCAGGCAGGCTTCGATTACGCGGAGGGGGATGTTATCATCTCTCTAGACGGCGACCTCCAGCATGACCCTGCTGAAATCCCGCAGTTTATCGCCAAGATAAACGAAGGGTACGACCTTGTCAGCGGATGGCGCGTGAAAAGGCAAGATACCTGGCTGACTCGCCGTCTTCCCAGCCGGATTGCTAACTTGATCATGGCCAAATTATCGGGAGTAGACATCCACGACTTCGGGACCACCTTCAAAGCCTACCGCCGGGAGATACTGCAGCATATGCGGCTTTACGGAGAGCATCACCGTTTTATTCCTGCCCTCGCCAGCTCATTTGGCGCCAGGATCGCCGAAATCCCGATTAAGAATATCCCCCGGACAAGTGGCAAATCGAACTATGGTCTGTCCCGCACGATCAGGGTTTTGCTTGACCTGATCAGCGTCAAGTTTCTGCTGGAGTATTCCACTCGCCCGTTGCAGTTTTTTGGCTTGTTCGGATTTGCTGGCGTAGGGCTGGGAACCCTGATTGGGTGCTTTCTGGTTTTCAAGAAAGTGTTCGTGGGCCAGTCCATTATGCTTCAGCACGGTCCGTTACTTTTCCTGGCGGCTTTGCTGTTTTTGAGTGGCATACAGCTCCTTTCGGTGGGCCTGGTGGGCGAGATGGTGACTCGGACTTATTTTGAATCACAGCAGAAGGCCACATACGCCGTTCAGGAAATTATCACGCGCGGTGGACATGAGCAGAAAACCGAAGGCGCGGGGATGAAGGTCTCTAACTGGTAGGAGGATAGCGCAAATTGGTTCTGGCTAAGGTCGATAGCCACTTCCTCCGCAAAAGACAGATAGGGCAATCCAGAATTTGAGGGGACGGGGCAGCCGTACACGCTTTCCAAAAACGTCGTAGTTTCTCCGCTTGATGCGAGCGAGCAGTTGCCAGTAAAGAGCGCCCATGATTTCCGCTACCACCATTGACCGGCGGTCTTCCCGGCGTAGAGCCCGCCGCGCCAGCGCGAAATAACGACGTGCGCGATCTGATTCGAACTGCATCAACTCGACGAATCTGCCCTCAGGTTTTCCCTCTAGGAAGCCTTTGGGTGAAACGCCGAAGCGCTCCAGATCTTCCTTGGGAAGATAAACGCGTCCCCGGCGCGCATCACTTTGAAGATCGCGAAGAATATTGACAAGCTGAAGCGCCATTCCCAGATTGGCAGCGTATTTTCGGGTCAAGGGATTCCTGTAACCGAAAATTTCAATGGCGATCAGGCCAATGGTCGAAGCTACGCGGTAACAGTAGAGCGATAATTCCTCGAAGGTCCGGTAGGTCTGTGGGTTCAGGTCCATCTCAATGCCGCGTAAAAGTTCGTCGAAATGCTCTCTGGGAATCTCAAAATGATGCACTGCTTGAGCTAGAGCGGCAAGCTCCGGGGTCAGGTCTTCACCTGGATGACCGGCAACCTCGTAACAACGTTCCAAATCCTGGCGACAAAGCTCAAGCTGCCGCCGTGCCTCTTCCGCCGGCAGATGGCTATCGGCCACGTCGTCACTACGCCGGGCGAAGGCGTAAACAGCCTCAATGGCTTGCCGCTTCTCAGGAGGCAGAAAAACGAAAGAATAATAGAAGTTGGTAGTGCCGGCATTTGTGAAGCGTTGTGGGTGGTGGCGAAGGCTCATGGATACAGTCGGGTCACTCTGGCCGGTAGATAATTCCGAGGGCGCCCCTGGGCTTTGCATCGAGTCCGAACCTGGACTTCGATACTATTTCTTTTTTCGATGCTGAGGAGTAATCCAGCAACGTTCTAATTACAATATGCCTCTTAGTGAAAAGCTGTACCTGAGACATTATCAATCCAAAAGAAGTGTTCTGTAAATTGTTCGATAAGCGTGTGCCGAGGTAGACAATCCCATAGACGATTGGAGTCAGAACAATGCCTACATATTTGGTGACCGGAGGAGCGGGTTTCATCGGCTCCAACATTGTTGGTGAGCTCGTCCTGCGTAACGAGACTGTTCGTGTGCTGGATAATCTTGCGACCGGTCACATAGAAAACCTTGATGCAGTCAGACAGAAGATTCACTGGCATGAGGCCGACGTTCGGAATCTCGAAAGCATTCGTCCAGATTTCGAAGGAGTGGATTACGTGATCCATCTGGCCGCCATCCCCTCAGTGCCGCGTTCAGTGGCAGATCCTCTGACGACCAATGCCGTCAACATCAGCGGTACTTTGAATGTTCTCCTTGCTGCGCGCGATACAAAAGTGAAGAGGGTTGTGTTTGCGGCATCCTCTGCAGCTTACGGGGATCATCCTGCGCTTCCGCGCGTGGAATCGCAGGAACCTCGCCCTCTGTCGCCCTATGCACTGACGAAATTGGCAGGAGAGTATTATTGTCGGATCTTCACGCGGGTATACGGCCTTGAGACGGTTGCCTTGCGTTATTTCAACATCTTCGGACCCCACCAAAGCCCGGATTCTCCCTATTCAGGCGTGCTTTCGCTTTTTATTGCCGCATACATGGCTGATCAGACGCCCACCATTTTCGGCGACGGCGAGCAATCACGCGATTTCACCTACATTGAAAACACTGTCGATGCCACCTTGCGCGCCTGTACGGCTCCGGATGCGGCTGGCAAGGTGATTAACGTGGGGACTGGAGAACGCCACACCTTGAATGAAACCATCGGGATGTTGAACAGGATCTTCGGGCGGCAGGTCTCGGCGCGTTATGACGCTGCACGTACGGGTGATGTCCAGCATTCGCACGCTAACATTTCTCTCGCTCGGAAGTTGCTGGGTTATGAGCCAAAAGTACGATATGAGGAAGGCCTGAAGAAGACAGTCGATTGGTTCCGTGCAAGGTCCATCTCGTGACAGGCCGACCGCGGGCTTGAATGGTGCGGGAAGGCTAACAACGATTTTCCGACGTGGCTGGTTCAGTTCCTGAGTCGCGGACCTGTCATGCGCATGGTCCATCGACCCGCGTTTTCTCCAAGAAATTCTTGAAGAAAGGGTTTAGGGTTTATCGCAATTCATCAGAGGGCAGGCTGGACGTATGCTCCAGAATGAATGTGGAAGGCTCATCGAACCTCATGTTTTGAGACGTTGGGTCGAAAGTCATGGAAATCGCACCCGGTTACGTACCCGGTTGGACGGGGCCAACTGTGACAGCATCGTCCTTTCGCAGGTGACGGTTGGATTCGCCAGTATCCTTCCCAGTTCTAATGAATAAATGCAAAGGGATAACCGGGTTCTTGGGATCAGTACACAAGGATGCCCCCGGGGTTCTCGCAGAGAAATGGCATTAAAATCGAGCCCTGCCACATCGCTCTTTGGCCCACGGTTTGTGTGGTTCACGTTTCCTTGCTGAGATGCAATGATGACTTACCCGCAAGGCATTTGCAGATTGTCGGAACACAAGGCCCTCGATAAGAACGTCCTTCTCGATGAATCCTTGGAACCACACAATAGACGGAATTGAGGTCCAAGCCTTATCGCAAATTGCGCGACGCTCTTCCACACACTAGCTATCAATCGTGTTATCTGCATGGGCTGGGGAATCGAAGCCCCTGGCAGGAACACGTGCATCCGACAATGAATCAGGCTTCTCATGTCCGGCTTGGGCAACGTTCAGAGACGACAGTTGCCCATTAAACACCAGACAGCGGCCGTTCTTCACAACTCAGGTGCCTCGCAGTATTGGGATGCGTTTCCTTGACAGAACTCCGAATCCGTTTG
>JBJKQK010000134.1:0-8764 GCA_046705285.1 Terriglobia bacterium | reverse complement strand
AAGCCGTTGTAGGGAGAGTTGAGGGGATATCTCGGAGAGGTGTTCCGGCGGTCGGGGGGAGCAGAAGCAGAGTCGGATTGAAAAAGGGCGCCTGATGCGTGATCGTGTTCACATCGTGATCGGACCTCCGCCCAGCCCAGCGGTGTTAGAAGTGATTGGATTCAGCAAGGGCAAGAGTGCAATCCATCTGTTGCGGGTCCACGGAGAGAGACACGGCTTTATGCAGCCTCTCCTTTGTCACATCGCCTGTTTCATGCTCGCAACCCGCAGGACCTTGAAATGGCAACTAAAATTTGAGGCGATATGAAGTTCGTAAAGCCACAACAGAGTGCTCACAATCCAGTGGAGGGACGACATGGTGACGCAAGGGAATTTCCATCCGGGCAGCAGAATCTTGATGGGTTTGTCGCAGGACTTCTTCCGGTGCGCCAAATGGGGACGCCCTTTGGCATTGGCACTTATGGTCATGATCAGTGGAATGTATGCGCTCCCTTGCTCCGCAGCGACTTCCGGGCCTTCAGCTACTGGAATGGTTGTTGACGGCGACGCGCGGTTCACCGTGATCACGCCCACGCTGGTCCGTCTGGAGTTCAGCAAAGACGGGAAGTTCGTCAACCGCCGCTCCTATTTTGCGTGGCACCGGGATGTCAAGCCACCGCAGTACCATACGCAGCGGGAGTCCGGAACTCTGACCCTCACTACTTCGCATCTGAAGCTTACATGGCGTGGCGGCGATGATGGGTTTAACGCCCGCAATCTTTCAATCCGGTTTCTGAATAATGGCGGTGTCTGGAAAACATGGCACCCCGGTGACAAGCAAGTTGGCAATCTGGGCGGCACTTTAAGGTCTCTCGATGGTTGCAGTGGTCGGGAGCCGCTCCCGGATGGCGTCCTTTCGCGCGACGGATGGTATTTGATGGAGGATCACACTTTTCTGGTCAGCAACGGCAACGATCCCTGGATACGGCCGCGACCGAAATCTGAAATCGCGGATTGGTATTTCTTCGGATACGGCGAAGGGCATTACCGCACTGCGCTGCAAGACTTGACAACCATAAGCGGGCGCATACCGATTCCACCGCGTTACATGCTGGGAGCATGGCGGTCGCGCTATCACAACTACACGGGTGACCAATTCAGGCAATTGGAGATCGAATACAACGCTCACAGGTTCCCGCTGGATGTGCTGGTGATGGACATGGGCTGGCATACAACGCCGCACTGGGGTTCGCTTGACTGGAACAAGAAGCTGATACCACATCCGACCGAACTCCTGGCCTGGCTGCATCAGCACGGGCTGCACGTTACGTTGAATTGGCACCCGAACGGGGGAGTGGGCCCCTGGTACAGCCAGTACGACGAGTTCTGCCGTGCTTTGGGCATCGATCCGGCAAAGAAGAAAATCATTCCTTTTGAAGACACCAATGAGAAGTTCATGCACGAGTATTACAAATTGCTCATGGACCCGCTGGAAGCGCAGGGTGTCGACTTCTGGTGGCTGGACGGAGGGATTCATCTAGGCTGGGACAATGCGATGGACTTCTGGAACATCGGGCGGCCCTCCACGGGCCATCGCGGCGCCTCATTCAGCCGCTGGGGAGGATGGGGCGACCAGCGCTATCCTGTCTCGTTCTCCGGAGACACCTCGTCGCTGTGGCGTGTGCTCCGTTTCGAAGTTCCGTATACATCCACAGCTGGGAATGTCGGTGCCGACTACTGGTCCAACGACGTCAGCGGATTTCGCCTTAACATTCCAACCTCCGAGCTTTTTGCCCGCTGGGCCCAGTTTGGATCGTTGAGCCCGGTGTTCAGAACTCATGGCACAATCCGCTTCGGCAACTTCCGTGTACCCTGGTACTACGGCCGGCAGGCGGAAAGAGCCACGCGCCGAGCTTACGATTTGCGATCCAGGCTGTTCCCCTACATTTATACCTGCGCTTATTTGTGCTGGACGAAATCGCTTCCCCTGGCACGGCCCCTCTACCTGGATCATCCATCCGCCGAGCAAGCTTATACCCATCATGAGGAGTACCAGTTCGGTCCGTCTCTGCTGGTTTCGCCCATTGTCACGCGGGGCATGGGAAAGGCATGGCTTGGGGCGGCAAATATGTGGTTTCCTGGAGGCGCGTGGTGGAATCTATTGACCGACGAGCGCGTCGACAAGGCGGGGGATCAAACCGTGCTGGCCTCCGCGGATCAAATCCCGGTATTCGTTCGGGGCGGTGTGCCGCTACCAATGCAACCCGTGAAGCTGCGCATGGCGGAAAAGCCGGTTAATCCACTGGTGGTGCGGGTCTACCCCGGATCGAGCGGTCACTTTACACTTTATGAAGATGATGGCACGTCACCGGATTACCTGCATGGCGCCTATGCTCTGACGCCGCTACGTTACGAGAATCTTGGTGAAAAGGGGGTCCGGGTTATCATCGGGCCCACCTCCGGCAAGTATGTGGGGCAACCGCAATCGCGCCGCGTGATCGTCCGGCTGCCGGTCACAACCCTGCCGGAGAGTGTGACGGTGGACGGCACAGCTGTACCGGACTCGAGCTCGGTTTTGCCGGGCTATACGTATGATCCGGCCACGGTGACAACCGAGATCTGCCTGCCGAGCACATCAATCCGCAAGGCAGTTGACGTGGCCGTGGTTTTCAAGGGCTCGCAGAGTGTCCAGGGGCTTTTGCCGGAAATTGTCAATCGCATCGCGGTCACGCGGCGCGCGCTGGCGGGTGGAGGCCGGGTTCGCGCGGGATGGAGGTTTCAACTGGATAAGTTATTGTTCAACCTTCAGACCCTGCGTTCACGCGCGGCGCAGGAACTAGGTCCAACCTCTTCCTCTGAAGTGCTTGCTGGTTTGAATACTGCTGACGCTGAAATGGCGCATGTCGAGACCAGAATCGCAGATTATAAGAATGAGCAGGCTCGGGCTGCTGGCTTTGCGCTTGCCGGCACCTTCGTCAGTGCCAGGGTCAGACTTCGCAAGGCCGAAGAAGGGGTCCTAGCGCATAACGTGATTCGTTACCGCAAGACTTTTGGAAGGCCGAATGATATTGCCGGCTATCACGCCGGGGTCTTGCTGCATGTGCTGCTGCCCGCAGCGGAAGGCGGCACGCTCGCCGTCGACATGCCGGGCCTTGCGCAGCGAAAGTTCACTCTGCCTGAAGGCAAGCGATCGGCCTATGCTTTCCTTCCGTTTATGGACGCCACCCGGCATCCTCTCTACCACTATCGCGGCACTGCGACACTCGAAATCCGCTCGGGCGGATCAGAGCGTTCGCTGAGCCGCAGCATTAATCTTCAGCGTCTGCTGCTCGATCAGTGGAGCGTGGTTGGTCCTTTTGCCACGGGAAAGGCGCCCGTAGTGGGAAATACGCTGATCAGCCGCGCAACTTTGCAGAAGTCATATGTGGGCAAGGACGGCAAGACCATTTCGTGGCAATCTTGGCAGTCGGCGACAATGAAAGAAACCTATCAAAGAGGCGGCGACAATCTGGCAGGCATCAAGCGGTGGATCGACCTTTCCACAATCTATCCAGCTAAGAATGCATCTGCCGTCGCCGTGACATGGGTGAAGGCCCCGGAGTCGGTGACGTGCGAGGTCAGCGTGCGACATGCTGAGGGCATTGCCGTGTGGATCAACAAGCAGCAAATCATCAACTCGCCCCGAAACCAAGGTATAGCCGACCTGACGGATTTGCCGCCCGGCGTTGTGAAAGTACCGCTCCGGAAGGGTTGGAACCAAGTTGTAGTAAGGTCAGAGGAAGCCGACAAGGATTGGGGCTTTTCCGTGCGGCTCCACCTTCCGGCCGGAGTTGCTCTGGCCCAGTCGGACGAGCCTCCAGCCCACCAGACCCCGACCCCATAGCCCCATTACGGGCTCGAACCCCAGCCACATCGATCAAAACGTGTTCAGATCTGGCGACTGAAGAATCGAAGGCTGTCAATCTCTTCTTGGTGCCGGAGAGCCGGAACCGCTCACCAGCGTGGGGTAAAGTCGTGGTGTGGGAACGGTCAGACAGCAGGAAGGGATCGAGCGTTGGGGCTTGGCGTTGCGGTAGCGTGAGCTCCTTGCGCCAACTCGACCTTCCCAGAGAGCAGGTTCGCCGGTCCCGAAGGCCGGGCGGTGGAAGTGGTTGCCGCAGATGGACGATCCGTGCGAGAGGCGGGCTGGCGGTCGATAGAACGGAAAGCATGAAACATGACCGCGGTCGCCAGGCGGCGTCCGTGGAACTTGTCCTCTGCTGCGGCCAAGTCCCATGTGAAATCAGAACCAGAAGAAGCAAGAAACAGGAAGAATCATCCAGTACAAAAAGGGGGGCCCCCGCATGAGACAAGAAACGAGACATTCCAAAAGAGCTTAGACGGACAATCCTTTCACCTTGACGAGGACGCCACGCGGAAGTAGACTTTGGGGCGCTTTCCCGGGAGTGTCGCTCAGCTGTTGATTGCTGGCGGGCTTAGCGCCGCTCGCCGCGCCGAGTTCTGCCTCAGGTAGCACCGAGACTGAGAAGGGGGACGAACCCATGAAGAAACAGAGAGAAGGGTCGCAAGACAGGTCATCGAAAGGTCTCAGCCGGCGAGCGCTGATGAAAGGTACGGCAGTTCTGGCCGCGGGAACGGCGGCAGCGGCTTTAGCTCCGTCAAAGTTGATGGCGCAGGCGGAGGAGCGGACCGCTGCTCACCCGTACGTGGCAAGGCCCACGCTGATCACGGCATCAACGCACAAGAACGTGGTGGAAACGGACAGCGGAAAGGTTTTCGGCTACGCCAAGGATGGGATCGTGAGCTTCCGGGGCATTCCCTACGGAGCTTCCACCGAGGGAAAGAACCGCTTTATGCCGCCGGCTAGGCCCGAGCCGTGGGCCGGTGAGCGAAGCGCGCTCTATTGGGGTCCCGTGGCTCCGCAGCCCTTCACCAGCACGCTGGACGCGCGCCGCGGCGGCTGGAGTCACGATCGCGAGGCCTTCATGTTCGATTGGGAAGACGGGCATGATTCCGAAGACTGCCTGCGCATCAACGTCTGGACGCCGTCCATCAACGACAATGCCAGACGACCGGTGATGCTGTGGCTTCACGGCGGCGGATTCGTCTTCGGGTCAGATCAGGAACTGCGGATGTACCCCGGCGACGGCCTCGCGCATCGCGGTGATGTGGTCGCGGTGAGTGTGAATCACCGGCTGGGCGCGTTGGGCTTCGCCAATCTCATGGACTTCGGCGAGCAGTATGCCAGTTCGCCGAACGTCGGCATGATGGATTTGGTGCTGGCGCTCGAATGGGTGAAGACCAACATCTCCAATTTTGGCGGTGATCCCAACCGGGTTCTCATTTTTGGTCAGTCGGGCGGCGGCGGGAAGGTTTCAACGCTGATGGGCATGCCTTCGGCGCAAGGACTTTTCCACCGGGGGGTGGTGGAGAGCGGATCGATGCTGGGCGACGGCAGCCGGGAACAATCCGCTCGAACGACGGCGGGCGTTCTGGCCGAGCTCGGATTGAACAGGCACAACATCGGCAAGATTCATGAAGTCCCGTACCAGAAAATTATCGAGGCCGCCGTGCACTCGCAGCGCGTCTCAGGAGCTTACGGAATCCATCACGGCCTGGGCTGGGGCCCCGTGGTGGATGGAAAGATTCTGCCTCGTGCCGCCTGGACCCCAGACGCCCCAGGCTATTCCAAAAATGTGCCACTGATTGTGGGCAATACGCTGAATGAGTTTTTCAACAGCGTTCAGATGGAGGATAACGGTCTCGACTCAATGAGCATGGACGAGGCTCGAAAGCGGCTTGCGGGCAGCGGTGGTACCTCATTCTTCTCCGCAAATCTGGGCAAGGGTACCGACCACGTCATTGAAGTGTTTCGCAGGACGTACCCGAACGCCACGCCCTTCACAATGTTCTCCATCATCTCGGCGATGGCGACCATGCGAATGGGCGCGCTGACGCAGGCCAAGCGTAAAGCCGAGCAGGGCGGCGCGCCGGCCTACAATTACTGGTTCCATTGGCAGACGCCCGTGCTGGACGGCCAGGCAAGGGCTTTCCACTGCTCGGAACTTCCCTTCGTTTTCTACCACACGGAAGTCTGTGCGCCCATGACGGGGGGAGGCCCCGAAGCTCTCAGCCTTGCCGCCCGCATGGCAGACGCCTGGATCAACTTTGCACGCACAGGGGATCCGAATCATCCCGGGCTGCCCCACTGGCCCGCTTACGACCCGGCAAAAATGCAGACGATGATTTTCAACAACCAGTGCGAGGTGAAAGATGATCCCGACGGCGAAATCCGGAAGGCCATCATTGAAGCCCGCGCCTGAAGTTGCAGAAATCCTGGCGGCACGGCCCGAGAAAAAGGAAAGCAGAAAGCAACAAGCGAGGTGCGGCGGCTGAAGCCACTGCTTGTTGCGAGAGGCTGGCGGTGCGAGTAACCCGTTGCCCTTTCGCGAAAAGCGGGCGAGGGGGCTGTCCGCCGGGAGGTTGGAATTACCCGGAAGGAGATTGGAGTTCCGGTCGAAGTCGGTGCAATTCTCCATAACGTTGGCTCGCGCGTTGCGCCGGGTGAGGAGTGGCAAGCCGAAGCTCACCTCGATGAACTTGAGTATGGGTGTTAAATCTTAAATCAGGTGGAGAATATACCCGGACCGCGCGCGAGGCGAGATGACGATGGTCGGCACATGGGGGCCGTGCCTATGAACAGTCACGAAACGAGGCAGAGTAAAGTCGCAAAATCTTCTTTAAGTATTTCAGGTGGGAATGATCGCGCTGTCGCGCCAATGGGAACGATATGTCGCATTCGTGGCTGGAAATCTGCCTTTGCCAGCCGCACGCGCATTATTGCTAATTGCAGGAGCAGTCTTACCTCGCCGGCCAACCGAAAACTATTCGGTCAGCCGGCAGGTTCATCCCCTTAGACAGTTCTCAGAACAAATAAACCAACGCCATTTGAAGGATACGAGGATTCCAGAAGTTCAAGGCTCCCGCCCCATTTAAAGGAACCAAAGATCCGAATTCACAGTTGCCGCTGGGTCCAGGCGTGCAGTTCGGTGGACTCTGGTAAAGTCCCGAATTGAAAAAGTGCTGTCCGGTGGGAGTGCTTGAAAACAGGTTAAAGATCTCCAGGCGGAACTGCAAGTCCTGATGCTCTCTGATCGGTGTATCCTTCACAAAAGCGATGTCTGCCTGCCGCTGCCCGGGAACTTGAACGATATTGCGTCCGCACAGGAAACCGGGCGCTGGAGCGCGATGTGAGGCCACACTTGATACCAGCCTGGGCGGCCTTGCCTGAGCCACGGCCTATCGAAGAACTGTCCGAGCGGCTGCGAGTAGCCGTGCGCCTGACACCTGGCGTCAGCCAGCATAACTACTCCCTAGCCCCCTGATGTGCTGGTTCTCTCTTCGAATATCTGGAAGAAAATTCCGTTGTCACACTCATTTGAGCTGGCCCGTGAGCACCGCGAAAGACTTGCAGCCGCCGTTGATAAGTCCATTAAAGGCCTCCTGAAAGTCGTCGAACCGTCCCTGGCATCGGCCTTAGCGGAAATATCTCTTCCATTTGCAGGCCGACCTACCCGAAAGGAACTCATGGCAGACCCCCAGAGTGACAACGTGCATCGTCAGCGTTGGGCCAACGCCATGTTGGAGGCTCTTGATCGCGAAGGGCTTATTCCTGACTCATATCTTTACCCACTGCAGGTTTGGCGCCTGGGTTCGTCCGTCGTCCTAATCGCTCTGGCGGGCGAGGTCGTGGTCGATTACGCGAGAAGGCTGAAGAAAGAATTCGCCTACCATGAAGTCTGGCCCATCAGCTATTGCAACGACGTGTTTGCTTACATTCCTTCTCTGCGGGTCCTTCAGGAAGGAGGCTATGAGGGGGGAGATGCAGTGATTTGCTATGGGCAACCAAGTCCCTTTGCGCCATCAGTGGAAGATATGATTGTTGCGAAAGTGCATGGGTTGTTCATAGCAGTACGCCCCACGCCAAACTATGAATAGGACTGCCTATTTCAAATGTCGAGTTTCAGAAAAATACCCAGCAACTGCTTGCTGTCGTTCGGCCACTCATAGTGGTACATTACGGTCGCTGCTGGATGTCGGAATAGATATGAAACCCGATGCGGACCCTTCCTCCAGTGCCATCATTTCGGCTGGAGAAAGGTGAATCGCGAGGCCTGCAAGCAGCTCACCGGCTACACCATGAACAAGCGATCAACTGGACGGGGGTAATCCTGAACCGAAGCCTCCATCAACAACGACCGCCGAGCCCGTCATGAATCCGGCGTCGTCAGTCGCCAGGAAGACTGCTACCCGGCCAATTTCTTCAGGCAGGCCAATTCGACCGAGAGCGTGGAGCTTGCCAGCGTTATTCCGTGCGGCGGCAGGATCCGGCTGGGCCTCGAAGTAGCTCGCGGCCAAGCCGGCATCGATATAGCCTGGGCAGATGCAGTTGACCCTGATGCCTTCTTTTCCATGATCAATGGCCATCGCCTTGGTGAGGCCTATGATGGCAGCCTTCGTTGCGCAATAGCCAGCGCACATGGGCTCGACAAAGAATCCATTCACCGATGACATGTTGATGATCGTTCCCCTGGTTTTGCGAAGCTCCGGTAGGAAGAACTTAGAGCACAGAAAGACGCCGCCGAGGTTTACGGCGAGCTGACGGTTCCACTCTTCGACGGAAGTTTCCTCAATCGTCTTGCTGATTTGAATGGCTGCGTTGTTGAAGAGGACATCCACGCGCGAAAACCTTTCCAGCGTCACGGCGAGCAACCTCTTAACTGCT
>JBJKQK010000133.1:0-3839 GCA_046705285.1 Terriglobia bacterium | reverse complement strand
TAGCTTTAGGCTCACCTGGCCCCTGGACGCCAATATCTACGATCTGCCTGTGACGCTCAAATGGAAGTTGTCCTCACCGTGGAATTCGTGCAACGCCAGCGCAGATGGAAAGCCGCTGAACTGCTCCGTAACGGCCAACACCGAAGGAAAGACCGCGCTCGTCGATGTCTCCCCACAGGCCAGGACAGTCCAGTTCATGAAAAAGTAACACATGGTTGACGCAGGTTCGGCGCCGTTTAGGGGCACCGTCCCTGTCAATCGCCAGGCAACTGATGGGTGGCCTTAATGGGCGCTACAAAATAAAGTGGCAACAAGCGTTGCCGCAGCGGGCCTGCGACCGCCTGACTTTGGCCGCCCATAGAGCGCCGCTACAGAAGATGGATGTCGCTGTATTTTGTAATCTTCTGTTGAGAGAATTCGGGCAAAACCATTAGCAGATTGTGAATCACGAATGTTGAAGTGGGAACCGTGACATGCCTTTTGGGGGCGGGTTCGCGGTGTCTGGCTTGCAAAAGGCACACATCACAAAGCCGGTGCCGTGACTACGTGCTCCCTCAGGATCTTCGCGTTGTCAGGAGGCTGATCGATGGCAGAGTTAGTGAGAACGGGCATTTCGCTGGAACGCCAACTGCTTGACAGATTTGACCGGGTGATCCGGAAGAAAGGCTATAAGAATCGCTCCGAGGCGATCCGCGACCTGGTGCGCGACTATGCCGTGGCCGAAGACGTCGAGGAAAATCGAACGGTGGTTGGTACGCTGACCATGGTGTACGATCACCATCGGCCCAAGCTTTCTGAGCGCTTGATCCACGTGCAGCACCATGCACGCGGAAAGGTCCTTGCCACCACGCATGTCCACTTGGACCACAGAAACTGCCTGGAGGTGGTCATTATGAAGGGGCCCAGCTCAGAGATGCAGCACCTCGCCGACCAGATTCTGAGTCTTCGGGGCGTCAAGCACGGCAAGCTTGTTCTGACCACCCAGGGGAGGGGGCTCAAGTAAAACCACCCATCGATTACTTTCCCTTGAAAGCCAGTCCTTTTGCAGCGTGCCGGTGATGGTTTTTGGAAACCATTCCCGGCGTTTCCAGGAATCTGGTCATCCAGCCTTCTCGCATTCCTACCGTTGAGGTGGTTCTGAATTTCTTCAAGCTCCTTAGCTTGAGTGCGTCACCGCCCCGGGTTACCTCCCGCTTTGACTACACGGAAATCGCCGCGAGGCGTGACTGAGCCTACGTCCGTGCGGAATAGCAATGCATGGACAAGGCATGCACACAGTGCTCTGGGAGAACATTTGCAGCGTCAGGCATCTTCTCGCTTTCATTTTTCCAGAGCAGCGAGTATGATGTTTGAAACGGTATTACGAAATTATAACTCGTGTTACGCCATCGTGAGAGGATCCGCCAATGCGTCTCCGTGCTTTTCTTCCAGTTGCTCTCCTGATCTCGGGTTCCCTGGCGGCCCACTCAGAGAAGATCACGTTTCGGGTAGTCGATTCTCAAAATGCCGCTGTCTCCCGTGCCTCGATCGAGATCCGGACTATCAACGGAAATCGGACCGTTTTCTCCGGCGTAAGCAATGCCCAGGGTACCGTCACTCTAACGGCGCGTTTCCCCCTGGAAATTCAAGTCGCAGCACCGGGGTTCGAGACTTTGCGTCAGATCGTGAAACGCATCCCTCCGGGCGGTGTTTGGCTCCGGCTCACACCCGCTGCCTTGCACACGACGATCGATGTAATCGTACACAGCACACTTGGGCCGGACACTACGGTCGAGCAAAGCGCTCTGGAAGTTAACCGTAGCGGCGCTCGCACGGTCTTCGGCGCCGTGGAGCAGTTGATACCGAGTGCCTACGTAACCCGCATGGGCATTCTCGGCTTGGGAATCGGTGAGTCCGGTTCGATGACCCTGCGGGGGATAGGAGGTTCACCCACCACCGAACTTCTGGTGGTCGTGGATGGTCGGCCCGATTTTATGGGATTGATGGGCCATCCCCTGCCCGATTTTTACACACTCACCGATGTTGGCACTCTGCGGGTAACCGAAGGTCCTGCCTCCGTTCTTTACGGCAGCAATGCCATGGGCGGTGTCATTGACATCAAGCCGACCCGCCCCTCGGAAGGTGTCCACACGGACCTAAGGGCCAGCCTCGGCTCCTACTACACGGGACAGTATCGGGTGGCGAACGGGGCGCGTTTGGGACGCTGGTTCTACAACTTGACCGGCGGACTCGAACACACAAATGGCGCGCGCCTGAATTCCGCCTTTCGGGACCAGGATGGCACACTCGCGGTGGGTTATAACCTCTCGCCACGATGGCGGACCTCAGTCGAAGGCCGTTACGGCCATTTCTATATGGAAGACCCGGGCACCGTGGAAGACCCCGCCGCCGGGCAGTGGTCCACGGTCGGTCGGGGCGGATTCACCTGGAATCTCGACAATGCCGGAGGCCGTACCTGGGGGCTGGTACGAGTCTATTCAAGCTTTGGCCACAATATGATCTACGACGGATTCCGGTCTGTGGACAATGCCGTGGGGGCGCGTGTGCAACAGAATTTTCTCATTACCCCCCAGATCACAGTAGAGGCTGGGACCGATCTCATCCGCTACGGCGGCAGCGCCCGCGACATCAGTTCGCATTTCAACTATGGAGAATTCCATCTTAATGATTATGCCGGATTCTCAACGCTTCGCTATGTCGCAACCAACAAGCTCCAGTTGAACGCCGGGCTTCGCTACGACGATAACTCGCATTCCGGCGGTATAGTGGTTCCGGAATTTGGCGCCACCTACCGCCTGAGAGAGAACTACTCCCTCTCGGCATCAGTCAGCCGGGGGTTTCGAAATCCCACGATCCGCGAACTCTATCTTTTCCCCGCACCCACACCCAACCTGCGGCCGGAGATGATGTGGAATTACCAGGCGACTTTTCAGGCTCACCCCATCCCCAAGGTGCTGGCCTGGATCACGGGCTACTACGACAATATTGACAACCTGATCGTGGCCACCGGCTATTATCCCAATATGTTGATGCAAAACGCCGGTGCCGCCATCAACAAGGGGCTTGAGGCCCATGCGCGCTGGCGTCCTGTGCACAGCGCGAGCCTCAATGTCGCTTACGCCTATTTGCATTCTACGAACCTGGCGCCTTATTCTCCCCAGAACAGGCTCATCTACTCACTCGACCTTGACTTGAAACGCGCCTTCTTCTCTATTGGAGGCAATACCGTGGGTCGCACGTATTCGGGAATTGGCCAGACCTTTCCGGTCGGTCAGTACACTCTCGCGAACATCAGGTTCACGATACCCGTCAAGGAACATCTCAGCGTGTTCGCCACTGTTGATAACCTCTTCAACCGGCGCTATGAAGTGCTGGCGGGCTACCCCATGCCGGGAACGAATGCTGCAGGAGGCTTCGACCTGAGCTTTTAAGACCTTCAATTCGGCTTGAAAAACAACTATTGAGGAGCGGTTATGAAACGGATCACATCAACTCTCACTGGAGCTGCCCTGTTTTTGTCCATCTTTGCCTTGGCACCCTTGTTTTCACAGGCGCCCAAGCCCCGGCCGTTGACTTTGGAGCTCACCTCCACAGTCAAAGTTCGCCCCCTACTTCGAGGCGTTTCGCAGACGGCGGGCATGAGGAGCGGATTGGTTCGGCTGAAGCCTGGTGAATCTGTCGGCTGGCATACAACCGGGAAGCACGAAGAGTCGTTGGTGATTCTGCGCGGCGGCGGGAAAGCTCTAGTCGCGGGCAAGCCCTCCCTTAGCTTCACGGCACCGGCGTTTGTCTATATCCCGCCGGCGACTCGGCATAACGTTGCCAACACAGGCGACGAG
>JBJKQK010000132.1:0-25288 GCA_046705285.1 Terriglobia bacterium | reverse complement strand
GTTCCGACCCGATTCCCCAGCCGCCTTGGCCAGGGATTCGAGTCCCTGTTTCAAAAGATAAACCTTCAAGCCAGCTTTACAGTCAAGCAGAGAAAAAAGCTCCCCCAAAGGCCGCTCCTTCGTCTCCCATGGTGAGAATGAAAAAACACGGACTGAACAAGCAGCCGGAGACGACGATCGCCAGCGTAGAATGCGCCCAGAATTTGCAGCGAACTAACACCCCACATTCCCTGCCTCTAGCTGAGAAACCCGTTTCCTGACCGTTGGTTTTCAGCTTGACGTGAACGGCTCGCCTCCATAAGCTCAGATTGGAGAGAACAACATGTCAACCAACGGTCATATTCCTATTGGTAATTTCAGAATCCTCGAACGGACTTCGCCCACCATGCCCGGGCTGTCAGACATCGGGGGCGAGATACGCCAGGCGCTTTCGGGTCTCGCGATTCCGCGTGAACGCCTCGCCGGCCGGCGCATTGCGGTGACGGCAGGAAGCCGCGGCATTGCCAATTTGAAGGAGATTGTCAAGACGGCCTGCGACTGGCTGAAGGCCCAGGGCGCCAATCCTTTCGTCGTTCCGGCCATGGGCAGCCACGGCGGAGCCACCGCAGAAGGCCAGCGGCTGATTCTTGAAGAGTACGGCGTCATTCCGGATTTTGTGGGTGCTGAAATCAGATCCGACATGGCCACCGTGCGCGTGGGTGAAACGCCCGAAGGGATGCAGGTCCGCCTGGACCGGAACGCCTGGGAAGCAGACGGCATCCTGGTGCTGAATCGCATCAAGCCGCACACCGGCTTCAGCGGAAGCATCGAGAGTGGCCTGCTGAAGATGATTGCCGTGGGCCTGGGCAAGCGCGACGGGGCAAGCGAAACTCATCGATGGAGCCGGAAAATCGGCTATGAGCAGGCGATCCGGGCGATCTCCGCGGTCACGCTCTCCACGGGAAAGATTCTTTGCGGCCTCGCCGTCGCTGAAAACGAGATGCATCAGACCGCAATGGTGCGCGCGGTGCTGCCCGAGGGGATTGTTGCCATGGAGGAGGCGACCCTGCCCATTGCAAAGAGCCTGGTTCCACGGCTGCCTTTTCCGAAATGCCACGTGCTGATGGTGGACGAAATGGGAAAGAACATCAGCGGAACGGGCATGGACACGAAGGTTGTCGGCCGGGGCGTAAGCCCGCAACCGCCCGAAGCGCCTGAAATCGGGCTGATTTACGTGCGCGACCTGACTGCCGAAAGCGATGGGAACGGTGTTGGCGTCGGCCTGGCGGACGCCATCCACGAGCGTTTCTACCGCAAGATCGATCTTACAAAGGTGTACATGAACGCCCGAACCGCGCTCAACCCAATTATGGCTCGCGTGCCCATGTACCTGCCATCCGATCGCGAGGCGCTCGACTGTGTCCTGGGAACCCTTGGCAGTCCTGACCCCACGGAACAGCGCATTGTCTGGATTCGAAACACGCTTGCACTCAACCGCGTTGCTGTTTCCACAACATTCGTGCGCGAGGCGGAAGCGCCTGCCGGCTGGCGCGTGTTGCCGGAGCAATTCTCTCCGCGTTTTGACAGTGAGGATAACCTTGCCTCACCTTTCAACGGCATCGGCGGAAAAGCTCGCGCATCTTGACTCCGCCCTCTATCGCGAGCAGAATGGTAGCAATGAGCGGGAAAAACATGTGCAAAACTTCCCGGCACATTATCGTGTTCGCTGTAGCTTTGTTCCTTTTCTTGCCTGCTGTTGTTGCAGCACAAGTTAAAAAGAAGGCCTCTAGTTCCAAAGTCTCTGCTCAGGAGAAGCTGAAGGCTGCAAAGGCTCCGAGCAAGCTCTCGCTCCAGTCGCTGATGTTAGTCAGTACCTCTGAAGCAGCCCGAAAGGCAGTCGAAGAAGCAAGCGCCAAAGCGAAGAAAACCAAGACAAGGGCGGGAACATCAATTCTGAGGGGAACCAAGCGGGAAGCAGATGGTGCTGTTACTGAGTTCCACGCGGTCAACGGTTCGTTCGCGGGGGATTCTTCCAAGGAGATTTCCCGGGTAAAGAGCCAGAAGAAATCTGTGCTGAAAAACATTCATGGAAGCGCGTATGGGGCAACGGCTTCGGCCATTGGCCGGGCGAACGGAGTGGGCGGCGCCGTCGGGGCCAGTTCGGGCAATGGCAAATTTGGTATCTATGTGGAAGGCCAGCACACCCAGGCAAGCACGCCTGCCCCTCATTAGCAACGAATGAAAAAACCATCTTTTGTCGAGAACCGTGGTTCGAAGAGTTCCCGCGTGCATTGCGCCATCGTCTGTGCAGTGGCTGTCGTGGTCCTCTCGTGGATCCCGGGAAGCGGCAACAAACTGCTTGCCGCCACCGCGCCAAGCATCGTGCAGTGCAGTTCTATTCCCAGCAAAATCCTGAATCGGCCCGTGGGCTATTGCATTGATCTCCCGGCCGATTATGCGTCATCTCCGGCCAAGCGTTACCCCACGCTCTATTTCCTCCATGGTCTGTTCGGCAATGATCATCGATGGGTAGATCGTGGCGGCAAGGCGATATTTGACAAGCTAACCGCCGAGGGGAAAATCGGCCAGATGCTGGTTGTTATGCCGGATGCTCGCAACACGTTCTATGTCAACGCGAAAGACGGCAACGATCCCTATGAAGACTTCTTCATCCAGGAACTGATCCCGTATATCGACCACCATTACAGGACCATTCCTACGAGGGACGCGCGGGGGATTAGCGGACTCTCGATGGGCGGCTACGGCGCACTGCATCTTGCGATGAGTCATCCAGACCTTTTTGGAGCCGTCACCGCACACAGCGCGGTGCTTCTGACCGACTTCCCCAATCCCATACCCACAACGGGCCGATGGGGCTTCTACGCGCGCATTCTGAGCCACGCGTTCGGATCGCCGCTCAGCCAGGCTTATTGGGAAAAGAACAGCCCCCTGACGCTTGCCAGACATCCCCAGGACTTCAACGGCCTGAAGATCTATTTCGACGCCGGTACGCACGACCGTTACGGGTTTGAAAAAGGTGCAGCCGTTCTCGACGAGATCCTCGACAAGGAAAACTACCCGCACGTCTATGCCTTGCGGCCGGGTGGCCATGGATGGCCTTTTCTCGACAAGTACATGAATTTTTCTCTGGAATACCAGTGGCATTGGTTCAAGAAAGCTGAGGAAAGCTCAAGTGTTTCAGCTTCAACCGAGACAGGTGCACATTGAAACGGCCACTTCAGTCCATTCTGGTTTCGACCGCACTCTTCAGCCTGAGTATCGGCTGCCTGTTTGCGCAATCGAACGCTCAGGCAAAGATCCTGAAATATATCCGCAGCCATCTGAAAGCCGGCCAGCCGGTTAAGGTCACGGAGTTGTACAACACCGTCTTCACCACACCGGAAGACCACGCGGCGCTGAACAAGCTTTACAAAGATTTCTTTCGGATTCCGATGTTTATCGTGCAATATCAGCAGCGGTTTTCGAAGCCGCCGAGCCTGAAAACCATTGCCGGACAATTCGCCCTCAAGACTCCCGAAGAAGCGGATACATTGCTGCGCGTGATGGAAACTGATCCGCGCGTTCCCAAGTTCATAACCCGCGACCCGAAGACGGGAGAAATCACCAAAGTCAATGTGCAGATGATCCGCAACGATCCCCAGTTTGCTCAGGGAGCGGCTCATGAGCTTGGCGGGTGGGAAGGACGAGAGGCTCCGGCCTTCGACCTTGTGGACGCCAGTGGCGGCCACCTCACCTCTGCCGAGCTCAGCGGGAAGGTCGTCCTCCTCTATGTATGGTTTACCGGCTGCCCGCCCTGCATGAAAGAGGCGCCAGCTCTCGTCCAACTTCAGCGCGAATATAAAGTGAAGGATTTTGAAGTCATCGGGGCGAATGCCGACGCCTTGCTCGGGCTGGGCGTCAGCAAGGAAGCCCGCCGCCAATATGCGAAGCAGGAAGGAATTTCCTTTCCCATCGTTAGCTGGACTCACGCGAGCAACCAGGCGTTTGGCGGTATCTCAATTTATCCTACTCTCTTCCTCATCAACCGGCAGGGCATGATCACCGGCCATTGGGTAGGGTTCACCAGCCTGGCCACGCTTCGGGAGGTGATTTCAAAGGCCATGGCCGAATCATCCGACAAGCAGTAATCTAACCTCAACAGGTCTTCATCAGGGAACCTGAAAAAACGTGATTGATTGAAGGAGGGTACATCGATGAAGCGCCTCACATGCATCGGCCTCAACCTCTGCACCATCGCGCTGTTCGGCCTGGGAACATCGGTTCTCCTCGCGCAAGGAAACAACCGGGGAAAAGCCGAGGCAACCGTCGACTCAGCCCATGTGTCCATCGAATATGGACGCCCCATGCTCAAGGGACGGAACCCTTTGGAAATGATCAAGCCTGGCCAGGTTTGGCGGCTTGGCGCGGGCGCGCCGACCACGATCGATTCCAATCGCGATCTTCTGATTGGAGGCACGCGAGTGCTGAAAGGAAAACACATTTTGCTGGCCCAGATGGTGGAACGAGGCAAGTGGCTTCTACTCGTATCCACCAAGCCTGCCAACGAATTCAAGGCCAGCTCCGAGATCGCAGAAACGCCGATGAAGCTTGATATGGGTCAACATTCGGTCGAAAAGATGACCATCAAGGTTTCCAGCCATCAAGGTCAGGGTGTAATCGAAGTCGTCTGGGGTACGTCTCGTCTTATAGCATTCTTCAGCGCGGTTCGCTAGGCGCTGAACAATATCGATAACCGTTCGATTGCCGGGAGAAGTCCTTAGATCCGCCGGCAAGACAGAAGGAGCACCCGCATAATGCCCAATACCATCAAGGTGCTGGCGCTCTTTGCGCACCCCGACGATGCTGAATTCCTTTGTGCCGGGACACTGGCACGCCTTGCCGGGCTCGGCGCCGAAATCCACATCGCAACGCTTTCAGCCGGGGATTGTGGAAGTACAACTCTCCCTGCGGCCAAAGTCGCGGCGCTGCGGCAGCAGGAAGCATCGCGGGCTGCTCGCACGATCGGCGCCCGCTATCATTGCCTGAAGAGCAGGGACCTTCTGATCTTTTATGATCGCCCACACCTGAACAAGGTGATGGAACTGGTTCGGCAAACGCGCCCTTCGCTGGTGATGACGCATTCGCCGGTTGACTACATGATTGATCACGAGACAGTGAGTCGTCTGTGCCAAAGCGCCTGTTTTGGAGCGTTAGCTCCCAACTACAAGACCGGCGCGCGGCACCCGGCGCCGCCGCTCGCCGGCGTCCCGCATCTCTATTACGCCGACGCTTTTGGAAGGCGCGACATCCTGGGAAACAAAATCGAGTCACGCCTCGCCGTCGATATCGGCGCCACCCTCAAGCGCAAGGAAGAAATGCTGTCCTGCCACGAAAGCCAGCAAGCCTGGCTCAAGACCCAGCAGGGCATTCCTGAAACGATCCAAACCATGCGAAAAATGGCTCGCGAGGCGGGAAAGCGCGCACGTTTTCGCTGGGCGGAGGGATTCCGCCAGCACCTCGGACAGGGATTCCCCGCCACTAACCTGCTTAAAGAACTGCTTGGGCCATCGGTGCGATGACCAGCTCATGACCGGACGGTAGCACACCGTGCCTGAAGATTTGCGTTTCCATTACTTTTCGACAAGCAGCCGGGTCAGTAAAGGCGAGAGCCCGGCAGGAACCGTGGTTGCCTTCGCGACAAAGTTTTTCACACGCAACTCGCCTATTTTCGACGCCCCGCAGAATGAACGATATAATAGACTTTTGTTGCGTGGACCAGAAATCGTTCGGGAGTAAAGACCGATCTCTTGGAAAAGTTTTTGCGGCAGGCACTCTTGCACAGCACGGAGCGCGGACGCAAGAAAGAAACGCCCGGCAAACCATCAGTGTAACCTCCATTTTTTCAAGTGTATCTGCGTGCTGTTTTTGTTGATCGCTGGCCTGTGGCTGTGCTGGCCCCGAAGCAGCTTTGCTACTCCTCCAGAGTGGGGCCGGACAGTCGTTCGTATCAACTTAAAGACCGACGCTGAACTGCCTCTTTACGAGTTTAAGAAGCAAATTGTCCAGCAAGTGGGCGAGCCGCTGGACCCCAGAAAAGTGGATGAAAGCCTGAAGAGACTTTATGCAACCGGTCGTTTTGCCGATCTTCAGGCTGAAGGGGAGCCGGTGGCCGGTGGAGTTGCCCTGTCTTTTGTCGGTAAGGCCAGGTACTTTATCGGGCTTGTCCACGTCACGGGAACACCCAAGCCAATTGATTCCACCACTCTCGTGGCCGCAGCCCGGCTGCCTTTGGGTAATCCGCTCTACGCTGATGAACTTACAACGGCAGAGCAAAATATTCAGGGCGTCCTTCACGACAATGGATTTTATGAGTCCAAGATTCAAAACAAGATTGTGCGCGATCCTGCAACCCAGGAAGCTAATATCCTGCTGACGATTACTCCCGGGCAGCAGGCTCGCCTGAATGGAGTCGTCTTCGCCGGCCAACCGGCCTACCCCTCCTCGAAATTGCGGTCAGTCGCCGACTGGCATCCGGGCAAGCATCTCGCCTCATCCGACATCGAAAAGGGTCTCTACAAGCTCCACAATTTCTACCTGAAGCATGGCTACCTGCAGGCAAGTACTATCATCGAGAAGCGGGTCTTCGATCCCAAAACGGTTACGGAAACCCTTCGCGTCGAGTGTAACGCCGGCCCGGTAATCGAGGTACACGTGAGGGGCGCAAAAATATCACGCCGCAAGCTGCGGGATATTCTTCCCCTGTATCAGGACGGAGTGATCGATCAACCTTCCCTCGAAAGAGGAAGCGGTGCATTGGCCGATTTTTATCAGAAGGAGGGCTACCTGCAGGCTTTCGTCACGGTCGGACCAGTAGAACACCTGAAGGCCGGCCACTTGCGTGTTACCTACACCGTGAAACTTGGCCGGAAGGGCAGCTTCCAGGGGTATCAGTTCAAAGGAAACGCTCACGTATCCGATACTCGCCTCGATTCGGTCATGACAATTCATCCTGCGCAATTCCCCTTTCACAGCTCAGTCTTTAGCAGCAAGATGCTTGACAACGACACCAATTCGATCAAAGCCATCTACCAGGCGCAGGGGTTCCTGGACGCCAAAATCGTTCCGCATTTCAACTACTACTATCACGATCAGCCTGAACATCTTTTCGTGACGATCGATATCCAGGAAGGAGTGCGGACGATGGTGGGAAACATCGACCTGCAGGGTGTTACCGCCGAGCAGCGAAAGATGCTCTTGCCACGGCTGGCGAATAAACCTGGGCAGTTTTATTCGCCCCAGAATGAACAGACCGATCGTGATTCAATTCTCCGTTATTTTGCCAATCGAGGCTATTCAAATGCCAGAGTCATCGCCAGCAGTTCGTCTGCAAACAAAGACCATATTGTGAATGTGAATTACAAGGTCGAGCCCGGAAATCAGGAAATCATTGAGCGGGTTGTTCTGCTGGGCAACAAACACACAAGGGAAGGAATTGTCCGGCGCGAAATCACATTCCGCCGCAACCAGCCGCTTAACGAGAGCGCACTCCTCGAGTCGCAGCGTAAGCTCTACGATCTTGGCCTTTTCAACCAGGTCCAGGTTGCTCCCCAGAACCCGAACAGTCAGGAAACCAACAAGCCCGTTCTGGTCAGCCTGGAGGAAGCGCCTCGGTGGACGGTGGGGTATGGCGGCGGCCTCGAGGTGCAACGCCTGGGCAGTAACGAACCGCAAGGCCAACTGAAAGCCAGCCCCAGGGTTTCCCTGGATATCTCGCGCATCAATGTTGGCGGGCGCAACCAGACTTTGAGCTTTCGCGGCAGGCTCTCAACCCTCGATAAAGGCGCTGAGGTCAGCTATTTCATCCCGCAATTCCCAGCGCGGCGCGACGTCAGCGTCCGCTTGAACGCCGACGTCGATTCCAGCCGGAACGTCCTGACCTTTACAGCGCGGCGCAAAGAGGCCTCCATCGTTCTTGAAAAACGGTGGAGCGAGACAACGTTCCTTTCCGCACGATACTCTTTCCGGAATGTTCAGGCGCTGGACTTGTCAAATCGAATCTCCCCGGACCAGATCCCGCTGGAGAGCCTGCCCGCCAGGGTGGGCATGTTTGCCCTGAGCTACGTGAAGGATCATCGGGACAACGCGGTCGATCCGACGCGTGGTTCGTATACCGTGGTTGATGCGGGCGTCTCATGGTCGGGCTTGGGATCCCAGTCAAACTTCTTGCGCTTCATCTCTCAAAACGCCACTTATTACCGGATCGCTCCGCACCTTGTCTTTGCACGAGATACGCGCTTTGCGGTCGAATCTCCGTATGGTCCCCTCTTGCATGTGACCGTTACGCAACTGAACGGGCAAAAGGAGACACTCCTGACACATGAAATCCCCCTCCCGGAGCGATTCTTTATGGGCGGGAGCAACTCACATCGAGGCTTCTCGATCAACCAGGCCGGGCCGCGAGATCCGCAGACCGGCTTCCCGATTGGCGGCAACGCTCTCTTTTTGAACTCGCTGGAGCTGCGTTTTTCATTCGCGCAGAACCGTCTGGGGCTGGTTCTTTTCCATGACATGGGCAACGTCTATTCCACAATTCGCAAGATGCGCCTGTTCAAGGTTTCGCAGAGTTCGCCTACCGATTTCGACTACACGGTTCACGCCTTAGGGGTCGGGCTGCTTTACAAGACTCCCGTCGGGCCGCTGAGTTTCGACGTGGGCTACGCATTAAATCCAACCCGGTTCCAGGTGATCGGTCAAAATGGTCCGGAGGTGCGCCAATTATCACACGTGAATTATTTCCTGAGTATCGGGCAAAGCTTCTAATTCTGGGGTGCCTGCTGTTCGGGATCACCGCCTTTCTGCCCGTGTCCGCAAAGGCTGAAATGCTGGACAAGGTGGTCGCCTCCGTTGGCTACGACGCCATTACGCAGCGCGATCTGATTCAGGAGTACCATTTCGAGCGGTTTCTTAACGGCGAATCGCCGGAGGGCACACCGAGCAAAGCCCAGAGGAAAGCTGTCTTGAACAGGCTCATCAGCCAGGCGCTCCTCACTGAACAACTGAGGACGCCAGTCAGGGAATCGAGCAACGGCAGGAAAACAGCCGAAGAAACGCTGAGCGAGGTGGAAAAGAAATTCTCCAGCCAAGAGGCGTACCACTCGGCGCTCAAGTTGCTTGGGATGACGGAGCAACAGGTATTGACCCGCCTGGAGCTTTATCAGCACACGCTGCGAATGATCAATAATCGCCTGCGTCCCGCGGCATTGCCCGACCCGGGCGAAGTCGAGGACTACTACAAAAACATCTTTGTGCCGGAGTACGCCAAAGGCCATTCGGGTGCTCCGCCTTCGCTGGATGATGTTCGGGAGCAAATCCAGGAAATCCTGATACAAAAGAAAATGAATCAACTGTTGGGGAATTGGCTCGACCGGCTGAAATCGACTCACCGCGTGACGGTTCATTCGGACTGAGTCGAGAGGAAAGGCTGAGTGAAACTCGCGAATCTGAAATTGCCGAAAGTGATGCACTGGCTGATTTATGCGGCGGGAATCCTGGTCGTTCTCTCTGCTATCGTCATCAGCCTGGCCGGAACGGGGTGGTTCCGGAACATCCTGCAGCATCGGATCGAAAACAGTCTGGCGCAGATAACTGGTGGAAAGGTCGAGATCGACGGGATGCGTTTTCGCCCTCTCAGCCTGAGAGTCAGCGCCCGGCGGTTGGTCATCCATGGTCTTGAAAGGGATTCCAGCCTTCCTCTTTTCTCAGCAAGCGATGTCGTTGCAGACATCAGTCCGGAGTCATTGGTAGAATTTCGCCTCCTGCTCCGAAAGCTCCAGTGGCAGCAGGCCAGCCTCCGCATTCGTACCTATCCTGACGGCTCAACGAATGTGCCCGGCGCTACCGTCTCCCCGGGGCAGGGCCAAGGTCTGGCGGATCTGTTCAACCTGGGGATCAAGCACCTGAACCTGGGCCACACCACTCTGGACTGGAACAATCAACGCATACGTTTCGGGGCCTCCGCCCGCAACCTGGCGATTGAACTGCACATCAGCCAGATGCACCATTACCTTGGCACGATAGCCTCGTCCGCAGTGGTCTTCGCCTGGAAATCCGGGACGCTTCCGCCTGTTTCATTTGCCACCTCATTCACGCTTTCAAGCAACCAGTTGCAACTGCAAGCTCTAAGCTGGCAAATCGAAAACCTTCGAGGACACCTTGCCGGTTCTCTTCGCTGGACGCCTCAGCCTGCCGGAAGTTTTGAATTCCGCACCAATGGCGGCCTTCAGAAACTGGCCCGGGCCCTGAAATCCACTTCGCTTGAAAGCGGCTATCTCTATATCGACGGGAAGGGCAATTACGGCGAGAAGGGCCTTTCGGTGGAAGGCCGCATGCAAGTGCGTGAGCTGAGGTTGAAAACGCCTCGATTCAAACCCGGCCCCATCAGTCTTTCCGCGGACTACGACTTGACCCCCGGTAACAACATGAAGCTTTCCGATTTGGTCTTTGCCGGGATCGAAGGCCGAGCCCGGGGCGAAGCGAACGTGTCTTTCGCCAGGGCTTCACCTCGAATCGTCCTGCGCAGCCGCATTGAAAAGCTCGATCTCAGCGCTCTATTAAACGCTTTCCCCGCGTCTGCGGGCTCCATTGGAATTATCCATCCCCACGCGATCATCAGCGGAGTCGTAGACGCCGATTGGCAACGCCCCTCCGGACTGCAAGGCCAGTTTGACCTCCAACTGCTTCCTCCCGCGCAACAGCCGGCGGCAGGGCTCTCTCTCAGCGGCCATGCCCAGGGATCGCTCGTTCTGGATCGCAAAGCTGTGCTTACCATCAAAGACGCTCAGATTTCAACACCCCATTCAAGTCTGGCGGTCCAGGGGACATTCGGCAACATCCGGTCATCCCTCGCGGTCAAATTCATGACCACGGATTTTGAAGAATGGCGCCCTGTGGCAAAAATCCTGATCGAAACGAAGCATCCGCTGCCGATCAAACTGCATAGCCAGGCGGTCTTCAACGGCACGGTTTCGGGAACGCTTTCTAATCCCGAAATCGACGGTCAAATCTCCGCCGGCAATTTCAATTACGGCGGATGGCTTTGGGACAGTATTCAGGCTGGCATCCTTGCTTCGCCGCAACGCGTACGGATCCAGTCAGGACGGCTGAGGCTTGGCAAGAGTTCGCTGATCCTGAATGCTGAAGCCACCCTCATTCACTGGAAGCTTGAACCCCACAGCGCGGTCCGGCTGCAAGCGACGGCCCGGGAGACTCCACTTGCCGGGTTGCGCGCCGCCCTAGACCTGAAACCTTCGATGGAAGGTCTGTTGACAGGCCAGGTACAGGCTGAGGGCACAGTCGAAAATCTTTCCGGGCGTGGGCAGATCACTGTTCACAAAGGCAAGTTCGCCGGGCTGCCGTTCGCTTCTCTCTCAGCGAACGTTCTCGCCAGCAAATCCGCCTGGGAGGCGAGTGACATAGAACTTGTCGAGGGAAAGGGGCATGCCGAGGGCGACTTGGAGATCAACCCGGTTCAGCGCACCTTCTCCGCCAATCTGCGTGGTCGGGATTTTCCGCTTGGCCACCTCCACATGTTCATACCTCAGAAGCCCGGCGCAAAAGGCAACGGCGAAGTCTCCGGCCTTGTCAGTTTTGATCTGGACGGCAAAGGCAGTTTCGACAACGCACGGGTACACTCCACACTGGATGTCACTCAACTCTCATGGAAAGGCCAGTCACTCGGAAGCATCCATGGCGATGCCGAATGGCAGGGGCAGCAGATCAGCATTAAGGTAAAAGGTGGCGGCGGGCAGACGGGCAATTTTCAGGCGCGAGGGGATATGGAAACGCGTAACAACTGGCCGCTGCACCTCTCCGGGCAGTATTCTGATTTGCGGGCCGACCCCTGGATTGAAGAGTTTTCCGGCCACTCCATGGCGGCTCAAGTTTCCCTTAGCGGATCCTTCTCGATCAGCGGCCCCCTCATGGAAAGGGGACAGATAGTAGGAAACAGCCAGATCCAGCAGCTAAAGATAAATTTCCCGTCGCTTAAACTATCCAACGCCGCTCCTGTTGAAGTCAGCTACGCAAAGCAAAACCTGGAGTTCACGCAGTTTCGGCTGCAGGGAGAGTCAACCAACTTTGAGGTCGGCGGCTCGATCCGCTTTAGACAGCCGCCTTCGCTCGATTTCACCGTCCGGGGCAAAGCGGCCGCCACCCTGCTTAGCCTGCTCGAGAGCCGCGTGCAAGCAACCGGTGAATCCGACGTGGAAGTGCGCGTGAGGGGCACGCTGGCCGAGCCGGACCTGAACGGCACAGTCGAGGTGAAAGATGTCGGTCTGGGATATCCTGAACTTCCCTTCCGCCTGAACTCTCTGAATGGCACCATCAAACTGCAGGGTGAACGGGCCGTTATTTCTTCCCTGAAAGGGACCGTCGGCGGTGGAACCGTTGATCTTGGTGGCTTCATGGTCCTTCAGGAAGGCTTGCGTTATCAAATCCACACTAGGCTTTCACAAGTCCGCGTGCGTTACCCGGCAGACTTCACTTCGGTTCTGGACGGCGATCTGAGGCTGGCAGGGACCGCCGAACGAGGACAGTTGAGCGGCAACATCTCAGTCCGTAATATCTTCGCGCCTGAGAACCTCAGCCTGGTGGATTTCTTAACCGGCTCCAGCAATCTCCTGGGCGCGCCGTCTCCGAATGCACCTTCACCTTTCGCTTCCCACATCAACCTCAACGTGCGTCTCGCATCTCTTCGTCCCGTGCGGATTGAAACCCATAACCTTCGCCTTGTTTCCGACATCGACATCCGTCTGCAGGGAACCCTTGCCAACCCTGTGGCCGTGGGCAATATCTACCTGCGCAGCGGCCAGACTGTCTTCCGCGGCAACCGCTACACGCTGACACGTGGTGACATCTCGATGAGCAACCCGTTCCAGACAGAACCCGTCCTCGACCTGCAGGTGAACACCCAGGTAGACAAGTACGACCTGACCCTGGAGCTATCCGGGCCCCCGGACCGCATCAAGTTGTCCTATCGCTCTGATCCTCCGTTGCCCACCGAAGATATCCTCTCCCTGCTGGCGTTCGGATATTCGAGGCGCCTGGAGGAGTTTGCACCTCAACCCACCAGCCCTCTTTCCTCTGCAAGCACGGGCCTGCTTTCCCAGGCGCTTTCCAGCCAGATCAGCGGAAGAATCCAGCGTCTGTTCGGAGTAAGCCGCATCAAGCTTTCTCCCATTTCCAGCGAGGTTGGAACATTGGGAGGCCCGGTTCTCACCATCGAGCAGCAACTCTCTTCAAAACTCACCCTTACTTATCAAACCAGCACTGCGAACTCGTTGTACCGGGTGATCGAGTTCGATTTTACCGTCAATCCCCGGATGTCCGTGCGAGGCTTCCGGGACCAGAACGGCATCTTCGGTCTGGAATTGAAATTCAGGAAGCGGTTTAAATAGCCATCCCCTGGGTGTTGTTGCCGGGCCTGCAACAGAGTCCGAATTGTCGGCGAGGTTCGCAGAGAGAATTGGAGTTTCCTTTTTGATGGCGTTGGCACTGGACAAGAGGCAGGACTGGGTATAGAAACAGTGCAGGGACCGGCAATGATGAAATATCCGGAAGAAACTGCGGCAGAAATGCCGGTGCAAAGCTGCGCTTGCGGCGCCGTGTCCGGCAAGATGAAGCAACACATCCGACGGCTGCAGGTTATCACGCTTCTGTGGATGACGGCCGAGTGCGTAATTGCCCTGGTGGCGTCTTGGCGCGCCCGCAGTCCGGTGCTGTTGGCATTTGGCGCGGACAGTTTCGTCGAGCTGATGTCGGCGCTGGTAGTGCTTCTGCAATTTGTTCCCCGATTTGCCCTCAGCGAGGTCCGGGCCTCAAGGCTGGCCGGAATTCTGCTTTTTATTCTGGCGGGGGTCATCGTCTTCGCCTCTGGCTTCGCGCTGTGGCAGGATGTGCATCCGGAAACAAGCTGGATGGGCATAGGCGTGGCCGTTGCGGCTCTGATCGTGATGCCCATGCTCAGCTCGGCCAAACGCAGAGCCGGCAGGACAACCGGCAATGTGGCATTGGGCGCCGATGCGGTGCAGTCTGCCACCTGTGCATACATGGCCGCAATCACTCTCGCCGGGCTGGCCCTGAATGCCATTCTTCACGTCCGCTGGATCGACCCGGCGGCAGCGCTCGTGGCGGTTCCGGTGATATGCATGGAAGGCAGAAAAGCACTGCGCGGCGATTCCTGCTGCTGAATCGTTCGTCGTCCTGAAAGTATTCAAAAATTGACACCCAAACCCGTGCTGAGGATCAAAACGTTGGCCTGCGTGCCTGGGATGGGAGGGCTGAGGTACTCATCGGTCAGGGTAATGTTGAACGAGAGCCGCTTAGAGATCGGCGCATTCAACGCAGTCACGGAATTGAACCGGTAATCTCCTGTCGAAGTCAGGCTGGGATAGACATCAAACTCATGGTCGATATTCAAACGTTTGAAAACGGTCGCAACAATCTTTTCGCCCGCTAAAGCCTCCATTTCATTTCGGAGCACTCCTGTCGAAAAGCTGCTCCTCACGTAGGTCAGGCCGCCCTGGACGGAGAACGTAAATCTGGGGTGCTGGACCAGGTTGCGGCCAAAGCCGCCACCATAGGTCTGCCGCAAGGTCAATTCCTGCGGCTGGATGTGGTCCCACTCGCCCTGTAAGAAAAGATAGTTGCGTGCGCTTCCACCGATAAAAAAGTCCTGTCGCAAGACCGACGTCAGCGTATTGGCTTTGGTTGTCACGCCGGACTGGGTGACGGTTGCGTAGGCCATGTTCAAGGAAAAATGGGTTGCGCGGCGGGGAGCCATGCCCGGCAGCGCAGGCTCGACGCGGCTGCTGGTAAAGTTGATGGAGAGCGATTTGGAGTGCTGGCTGGACTGCTGCAGAACGTAGCCAAGAGCGCCCTGGCCCTTCCAATCCTCCCAGGGCCTGTGGGGCCCATTCGGATTCTCCTTGTTGTACACATCGTAGGGATAAATCGCCGTCACGTCAGCCAACTTCAGCGTTGTGGTCTGCGTGCCCGACTTGAGTTGCCAGGTACCATTGGTCAAAGAAAAATAACCGCGCTCCGACTTGCCGTTGTTGAGAATCACCACCACGGGCCCCGGGATGCTAAAGCTCGAAACATTAGCTGCAGGGATCGTGAGAGTTCCCAGATTATCGGTCTTGAAAACAATGTTTCCGCCGAGCAACCGCTGGAAGGAACCGTTAAGACGGTCGCCGTTCTTCAAATGAATAACTTCCCCCTGAGCCAGAGCTGCCGTGCTGAATATCAGAAAGGTCAGTGCTAGCCTTGAGTGTCGCATCAGTCATCCTCATAAGGGGGGTGCCCCCTCAAGCCGGAATTTGATTGGCAGTTAACGACCTGCCCAACAAATGATTTGCCCACCTGCCTCTTTTCGAGAGTAACACAACTCCTCGCTGATTCTCCCGGCAAAACCCGGCGATAGGCAAACCTTGCACCGCAGATCTTCCTTGCCAAAATCGAAGCTTACTGTATGCTGCCGTCGCATAGCCGCCAATGGTGATTCGGCGTCACGTTCTGGCCAGCCTGGGACGGTTTTGGGGAAGCCTTCTCGAAGCGTAATCCGCGACCCGCGCTGAGCCCTCCATCACCGGAAAGATAGAAACATTGCCGGCAAAGATCCTCATTGAGGGATTTCCTTCTCTGCAAATGTATTCCACCGGGCAAGAGCGGATTGCGTTATAGGTAGGGGCGGCGTCAAATTGGGCCGAGGCATAAACTGCGATGCGCTCCAGCGCTCTCAAATGCGACGCTTCAGGCTTTTCAACGGCATGACAAAAGTTACGTGTGGCAAGCAAAAAACACAGCGCAGCAGCGACTTTCATGTTCTCCCTCCGAGCGTGCAAAGGAGATTGAGGTCCTTATCATGGAGGAGGAAGTCGGAACTCTCAATTCGGGATTTGCCTGGACGAAGAACTTTAATCTTGGGAAAAGAAGAGGGTAAAGGCCCGTTAAGGCCCTCGCTAGTTCCAGAACTTTACTGCAGGAGCAGGGTTTGCGATCAGAGGAGCGCGCCGCCAGAAGAACCAGCCTCTTTCCCTCCTGACGGCGCAAAGTCTATTTTGGCCGATCCAGGGCCTAATTGGGTTGCATCTCCACGGTTACAAGTTTCGGCGAATGGCACAATTGCTCGATCGGCTGATTGGGCTCAAACTCGAACTTCTTCGGAGCGGCGCAGCCTTCTTCTCTCGCGAAATCATAAAGGGAAGGTTTGTTCTTCTCCTCTTTCGCGGCCTCCCGCTCAACCTTCGTCAATGCTTTCTTCATCTGTTTGAAGGCTTCTGTATCCACCACGTAGTCCTTCTTTTGCGGCAGATACATGATTTCGCGCTCGGTATCGACCATGCGGGTGTAAAAGGGAGGATGCGTACGAAACCAGCTTACGCCTTCCACATAGCCCTTCTGCGTGGCGATCTTGTCGAAGAAGCGTATGAACCCAGTGGGATCGTAGCCGGCGTTCCACGTGTACTGGACTCCCAATTGATCCGCCTGCAACTCGTAATCGCGGCTGACGCCCAGCAGGTTCAGGTTGAGCACGAGTCCCAGCCCATAGAAACCATACTGGAAAGCGTAATAGGTTCCGATTCCAGCTATGCCGCCGGTGAAAACAATCGCAGCGATCTGGGCGGCCTGATAGATGATGCCGGCGATGGTGGCCTTCTTCATCAGCTTGTGAGAGTGCCGCGCCGTGACGTGCGCGATTTCATGCCCAATCACTCCGGCAAGCTCGGATTCATCGTCGGCCGCCTCCAGCAATCCCCGTTCGATAAAGAGGTAGCCGCCCGGAAGAGCAAACGCATTGATCTCTTTGGAGTTCAGTACAGTGATGTTCAGCGGCACCTGCAGGTCGGAATGCCTGGCGACTTTCTGTCCCACCGATTTCACGTAGTCAACCACCGCCTCGTCCTTCACCTCCGGCGGCATCATGCCGGACTGCTTCATCTGCTTGATGGCTTCCTGGCCAGCCCGAACGTCGTCCCGCTGGTTTGCAGCGATGTCGCGAAACCCGATGTCTTTCACATTTCCCCACCGCCGGTTCTCATAGGCGCCGCTCGCGATATCCTGCTTAATCTGCTGAAGCTGCGAAGGCCAGTTCTCGATCAGGTCCAGCTTTGCCAGCCGGTTGTCATAAGCCACAGGAATCGCATTCTGCGCCAGCACCGTCGCCTGGCTCTCAAGCACGCGAAGCTGCTGGATCTTGCAGTGCAAGTTGTGGCGCTCGCCATCAGCAATGCTTGACCCGCGCCGCTTGAGGTCCGCCTGCGCCTCGTTCATCTCCGACTTGTATTTCGCCGCGTGCCCCTTGAACTGGTCCACGCAGTATTGCTCGCCTTTTTGCAGGTAATCCCGCATGGAGTCGATCTGCCCCTTTGAATAACGGAGATTCGGAGAGACCTCAAAAAGCTCCAGGTAGGGCTGCTGGAGATCCTTTTGAAGGCCCGAAAGTTCCTCAGGCCTGGCTGGAGGAGGAGCACCAACCTGGGCGCGTTTGCGACATGCAGGAAGAAAAACCAGCAACTCGCACAGAATCAGGGAAAGACAAGCCTTCGCGGTCCACCTCATGGAAAGCCTTCCTTTCCGCCCAGCCACTCTGGATGATTACCCCTGTGGCGGAGCCAATCAAGCTTGTGTTTGCCAATCCTCAACCACCGTTGGTTACCTATATCCATTCTCTTCAGACACTGAAGAAAATGCTGTGACTGCCGTCACGTAAGGCGAGCCACAGGCCTGTATTGCGCGCGGAACAAGCCGGGCGCTGCCGCCTTTCCGATCTCCATGGCTGGCTACATGGTTGCCGTCCGTGAGCAGAGTGTGATGGAAAATTCGCCGCGCAGATCAGCAGTCGGAACCTGCAGGGCGCGCAAACTCAGGCGGGAAACGCCCGAGAAGATTACGCAAGTACGGTGGCGCGGTAGCTTACGCCGCGCCACCTGCAAGGTTTATGCCACTCAGTGGCCAGGTGCTTCGAGAAATGACCCAAGCCTTTGGTAATTTGCCTTGCTCTTCCCGTACGACACATAGTCGCTGATCAGCTTCGACAATTCGCTGGAAACCTCGGCGTTGGCTTTCAGGTACTCCTTGTATTGGGGCAGGTGCAAGCGTTCCTGGTTATCATTCATGTGGTCGATGGTTCCCTTAATGTTCGAAGCCAGCTCGGCCGCCAGCGGCGTAATATGGTCCATGGCCTGTTGCTGCCAGGGCGAAGCTGACTCACGCATTTCGCTCATTTGCTGAAGCAGCTTGCCCAGACTGTTCACGTGGTCCTTGATCGTCGTGATCTGCTCAGAATGGCTTCGCCACGACAAGTTCGACAAGCTGAAGTTGTGCATCTCATCCGCGTCATTTCTGAGTTGCACTGCATGCGTCTTGGCTTGTGCCAGCAGATCTGACACCTCCGGCGAATCCGCCACTGGCTCATCTGCAGCCTGGAGGGCAGGCAGCAGGTAGAGGGTCGCCGCCAGAAAAAGCGCAAGGCCTAATGCATATCGAACCTTTTGCATAGTCATACCCTCCTTCGTTTGTCTCGGAAATGGCCCGCCTGGGCCTTTTGCCCTATACATTGAAATCATCTCTCAGAGCTTTTCATGTGGCTGTGACGCTGGTTACACGGAATTGTGAGGGATGCTACCCTCCAGCCCCGCAAGCAAAAACATTGCCAAACACAATAAGTCCTTGAAATTGCGTTACCTCCCGCCAGGCAAGAAGGAACATCTTTTGAGCAGCCGGTAAAAGTTGCACATTCCGGCTCGAAAGGTCAATGTGGGAAGGCAAAACGGTAGCGAGAAAGTTTATGTGTCTGGACCTGCATGGAGCCAGTGGCACGGGTCCGTCGCCGGGCGAGTCTTCCAGAATCCATCTGCTCGCGTTAGGCCGCAAAGAGCTTCATTCCTGCGGCTCCTCCACTTTTTCGGCCGGGCGCACTGAGTCGCTGATCCACTGCAGGTAGTTCGGCGAGCCATCGATAATGGGCAGGCAGATGATCTCCGGGGTGTGGTAGGAGTGAATCAGCGAAATCTCCGCCTTGATCTGCGGAAACAGGTTCCGGTTGGTTTTGATGAACATCAGGAATTCCTTGCTCTCATCGATCTTCCCCTCCCAGCGGTAGAGCGACTGGATCGGCTGTGTGATGTTGACGCAGGCCGCCAGTTTTTGATCGATCAGCCGCTTGGCGATCTTGCGGCATTCCCGGCGGCTGGCAGCCGTAACCATAATGACAACTTTGTCGGTCACAAATCCTCCTTGCGGACGCAACCCATTCGGCAAAATCCGCACTTAACCGCAAGCGCGCAACCGAACCGGGTCAGCCTCCTGGCATGCTGCTGACAAGCCTTACAGCATGTCGTCCTCAGCGGGCAGAAGCCTCTGCTTTTCCCATTGCCATGCAACTGCAAAAGTTGTCTCGCGCAGTTTGCCCTGAGCCCTTCGCTTCACTCAGTGCCGTTCGCAAGCCGAGGCGAAGCGGGCTCACCATGGCGCGCGCTCCTTTTTCGCAACCTTCGCGGAATCCTTTTTACTGTTCCTTGCCAGTGACGACAATTCCGCTTTCAAGATACAACGGCCGTCAGCCCGCCGCCAATGCCATGGATCACAAAATCCGCGACTGGCCACACGCTGAATGCCGAAACATTCAAGTGCGGGCAAGCCTGGCCTGTTCTCAGCCACCAGAAATGGCAGTCAAAAAAGCAAGCGACCACAGCAGGTTGCACATCCTTTTTCGCGCAAACGGTGGTATTCTGGCGTTTGCGCTGGCGCTGGCAAGGATGGGAGGTCGTCATCCGCCGGTCAAGCGGCGATGCTCGGTGCGGTTGATGAGCCGGTTGCAGCGCGTAAAGCAGAATTATGAGTTTTCATGACTGGGATCGCAAAACGCTCAAGCGCAACGCCGTTTTCGTGCTCGCGCTGGTCACCCTGGTTATGTTCATGCACGAAATCTTCGGCCAGAACGGCTACCTGACTTACAGGCACCAGAAGAGAGAATATACCGATCTCCAGCAAGAGGTTCAAACGCTCTCGAAGCAGAATCAGGATCTCCAGCAGAAAATCAACGCCCTCAAGAGCAATCCTGAGGCAATTGCAAAACAGGCCCGCGACCAACTGCACCTGGTCAAGCCCGGGCAACTTGTCTATATGCTGCCAGACAAGAAGGCCCCCCAGACCACGGCCAGCGCCCCGCAAACCTCGCCCGGAAAAAGCAAGCGCTGGCACTAAGCGCGCCACCCGCGAAGCTTTTCATCAGAATCGTCACAATGCGCCGGGTGGACCCTCTCCAGGGAAAGAGAAATCCGCTTCAGCGAACCACGCCTTCCAGCGGACTCGAGGCGGTGGCATAGAGCTTCTTGGGAATGCGCCCGGCCAGGTAGGCCTTGCGGCCCGCTGCGATGGCATGTTTCATGGCTTCAGCCATCAGCACGGGGTCCTGCGCTCCGGCGATTCCGGTGTTCATCAGCACGCCGTCCGCGCCCATTTCCATGGCGACGGCGGCGTCGGAGGCCGTGCCCACTCCGGCATCAACAATGAGAGGAACTTCTGTGATCCTCTCGCGCAGGATACGCAGATTGGCGAGGTTCTGAATGCCCATTCCGGAGCCAATCGGCGCGCCCAGCGGCATCACCGCTGCGGCTCCCGCATCGATCAGCCGCCGCGCGGTCACCAGGTCATCGTTTGTGTAAGGCATGACAACGAAACCCTCATGCACCAGCGTTTCAGTCGCTTTCACCAGTTCGAAATTGTCCGGGAAAAGCGTTTTCTGGTCTCCGATCACTTCCAGCTTGATCCAGTTCGATAAGCCCACTTCTTGCGCCAGCCGCGCGGTTCGAACGGCTTCGTCCGCGTTGTAGCAGCCGGCGGTATTCGGCAAAATGAAGAATTTTTTCCGGTCGATATAATCGAGCATTGACTCCTTGCTCTTGTCCGTCAGGTTCACACGCCGCACGGCCACCGTCACGATCTCTGCGCCGGAGGCTTCATGCGCGCGCGCCATTTCCTGGAAACTCCGGTACTTCCCTGTGCCAACAATTAACCGCGAGCGGAATTCCCTGTTTGCAATCCGCAAAACATCGTTTTCCATGGGTTTTTAGATCTCCTCTCGATCATTCTAGTGAGCGGTCTGCGAAATTGCAATTTGCGGCGCTTGCGGATGTTGCCCTGTCAGAGCTTCCTGAAACCATCGGCGCTCCACCTTTCCGATCCAACCCCGTTATGGACGAAGAACAGCCCGTTCGGGTCATATTTCTTCTTAATCGAAGTAAGCCGCGGATAATGGCTGCCCCAGTACGAATGCTGCCAGTCCCTCTCGAAGAAATTGCTCTCGCTTACGTACGATCCCACCTTCGGCACAAGCGCGCGCAGCTCGTTCATGCAGTGGTCGATGCGGCGGGCGCTCTTTCGCCCGGCGGCGAGGTCGGGTTCGTGTCCGGGGATTCCGGGATAGGCAGGGCGCTGGCCGTTGGCGCTGATGGCCAGCGCAAAGGCGGTCAGCACGGCGGGATTCGTCGCCGTGTCCCGCGCGGCGGCAACGGCCCCGGACGGCGCTCCGGCCAGGCCCTTGTTGAAGTGGAGTTCAACTTCCCATTGGCGCGAGCTGGCGAAGAGCGCCCTGGATAGCCGCTCCTGCGAATCCTCTTCGAGCAGCGAGGAGGGCAGCCACAGGGACTCCATTCCCCAGATGAACCAGCCCACCTGCCCGCCGTCTCCCTTCCACCACACGTTGTTCGGACTGGCGCCCGGCCGCGGGTCCCTGGTAAAGACCCCGGGGTGATGTTTGTCCATGTATTCGACGTCCCAGAAATTCCGCGCCGGGACGCTCAAAAAGACTGGCAGTGCTTCTAACTTATAAGCGTGGGGTGAACGGGCGACCCAATCCAGAAACGGTTTCCAGGCCTTTCTCGCCTGCTCCTCATCCATTCCCTGAACGACCATGCTGATGGCCAGCGAATTGTCTGGCTTCACGTGCGCCTGCTCGCCCCAATGATCGTTGAAAAGCTGCTCGCGGTAGAAAGCGACAAACCGGCGGATCAGGCGGCGGAAAGCATCGTCCGACGTGGCCTTGACAGTAAAGAAGACACCGCCGAAGAACTCAGGAAGTTGGCGCAGTCGAAGCGTCACTTTGCTGACGATGCCAAAAGTGCCACCACCGCCGCCCTTCAGCGCCCAGAACAGGTCGGGATTCCTGCACGCATTCGCAATGCGGACTTTGCCGTCTGCGGTGACGACTTCGGCCTCCAGCAACCCTGCCGCTGCCAGGCCAAAATGCTTTGAGAAACTGCCGAAGCCGCC
This sequence comes from Terriglobia bacterium, assembly GCA_046705285.1. Lineage (GTDB taxonomy): Bacteria > Acidobacteriota > Terriglobia > UBA7540 > UBA7540 > SCRD01. Next base: position 2,977 of record JBJKQK010000132.1, on the reverse strand, counting down.
GCTTTGGATGAGTCCGGCCACGCCCACGGTTGTGCAGCCGCCGCCCTGAACGTAATGTCCTCCTTTTGTGGTCACGGCATCGTAGGCCTGCATCCAGATCGTTCCGGCGCCCATCGTCACGGCCCGCTGCGGCCTCTGGGTATACCGGCATCCCTGCGGAACAAACGCCCGATGCAGCGTGATGTCATGCATGTGCCGGGTCCAGACCAGCAGAGAATCCGGCGCGTCTGAAGTGCCCTGGTAGCTGTGGCCACCGCCCTTGACCACAAGGCGCAGATGGTTCTCGCGCGCAAAGTTGACCGCCGCTGCAATGTCGCCGGCATTTCTTGCCGCAACAGCGTAAACGCTGGGCTGCGTCGTCCACGCGTCAATCCATCCCAGCGTTTCAGTCAGGCCCGGCTGACCTTGAATGTAGTAAGGGTTCCGCAAATTCTCGAAGAGGCTTTTGCATCTGGCGCTGCCCGGCGCGCCGGTGCACCCGGCCAGCGGAAAGTTTACTGGAATCAGATTTCCGCCAACGTCGCCATTAAGCCGCTTCCACGCTGCTTTCGACGGCCAGTCGGGATCGGACGGGCGCCGTCGGCGTGATGCGTCGGCCAAGAGGGCACGTCGCGACGTGGGCAGAAGTGCAACCATTCCCGATGCTTTCAAGAATGCTCTTCTGTTCATATTGTTAGAAATTTGACCCCTCGCACAGATTCACCGACCCTCTTGCCGGATGTCAAGCAGGACGCCCCGGCCTCGTTTGGCCGCCAGCGTTTGTAACTCTAATATACAGGGCCTGAGCGACGGACGAAATGGCCGACATCACATCACAGTCCCAGCGATTTCTCAATTCCGAAATCCCAGCAGGTTCCAATAAACAAAGAACCAGGTGAAAACCGCCGCGGCGGCAGCAATCAGGCTGTAATGGATACGCCCCCAGACGGACCACGAGCGCTTGTTCCAGGCCCAGAGTGCAAAACCGGCCACCGCGGCCGCCAGTGCCGTGGTCACGATGGGAATCCAGAGCAGCGCCTTGATGTCAGGCGGGACGCCGTAGACAAAGTCCCAGTCGTCTGTCCGAGTCAGGAGGTGCAACATCTCGACGACAAAGAATACGTCCAGCAGAGCCAGCACGGCAGCTGTCCAGCGAGCCCAGCGCATGGCGCCTGCCTGCTCGAAAGATTTCTTGCGCCATCGCCGGATCAATGCATCAACCGGCCACCAGACGCAGCCCGAAAGCAGAATCAACATCAGCCCCTTCACCAGCGCCACCTGAAATGCCGCTGTTCCATACCACGGCACCTTCTCGTAGCTGTCGCGGTCTGTGAACAGGTAAGTGACGCGCCCGCTGCTGCCGGTTTCGAACACGGCATGGCCCTGGCCATCGCTGCACCAGAAATAATCGCGTGCGAGAGGTATCCACCGTTCCGGAGGTTTGAAGTGGTGGGGATAATGGAATTCCAGCGAACCGTCCGGGCTGGCCGTGATGTGAAATTGCCAGTAGAGAGTGATCAGCTTCTCAAGCGTGTGGCGCGAATAAGGATTGCTGCGGTAGACGCCCGTGAAATTCCGGAGGTCCGCAGCTGAGACTTGCATCGGCCTGGCTGGTTCGTTGTTGTTCTTCGCCGGATAAAAGTGGTCGAAAAAACTGTGGATGAGATCGCCCTCGAACCGGGACTCATCGCGATTGAAAACCACGAAGAATCCCACGTGTTGTTTCGGCACCAGCATCAGCAGGCTGGCGAAACCTCGAATGTTTCCCCCATGGCCGATGGCACGGTATCCATTCACGTAGCGCTCATAAAAACCGAAGGTGCGACCCGCCAGACGCGGGTCCTCGGCAAACTGCCTGCGGTGCATCTCGCGCGCCGTGGCCTCGCTCAGAATCCGCGCGCCCTCGTACCGGCCGTCTTCCATTTGTGCGATCAGAAAGTGCGCCATGTCAGACGCCGTCGAAAAAAGCCCCGCCGCCGGAGCAATGTTGAAATAATCGAGCGGCTCCGGACGATAACGGCCTTTGCGGTATTCATACCCGGTGGCAACCTTCGCCGCCATTTCCTGGGTCAGCCGAAAGCTGCTGTCGCGCATATCAAGGGGCTGAAGGATGTTCTTTTCGATATAGGCGTCGTAAGGCTCGCCGGAAATCTTCTGCACCAGGTAGCCCGCGAGCGCAATTCCAAAGCTGGAATAACTGTAGATTTTCCCGGGCGGCATCACCACCGAAGGCATACGCTGCGCGAGAAATGTTCCAAGCGGAGTGATCTGCGACGGGCGGCGGACGGCTATCCCAATGACGCTGGCGTCAAGACCCGCGGAATGCGTCAGCAGTTCGGCCAGCGTCACTGGCTGTGAATATGGATCGCGAACCTTGAAGCGCGTCAGGTACTGGTTGACGTTCGCATGCAGGTCCAGCTTGCCACTCTCGACCAACTGCATCGCCGCCGTGGCCGTGAAAACTTTTGAAACCGATGCCACCCGGAAAATCGTCTGGTCCGGATTGACCGGGATCCCCTTTTCCAGGTTCGCGTAACCGTAGCCCTTGATAAAAACAACCTTCCCACTCTTCACCAGCACAAAGGCCGCGCCGGGGATGTGCCACTTGGCCATTGACCGCGCAAAGAAGCCGTCAAAGAAAGCCTGCACTTCACCTGCTTTCCATATTCCCTGGTTTTCCGGTTGAGCCTGCTTCGACCTGCCGGCTGCGCGCAGCAACAGGCTCCCAGAGATCGACGAGAAGAGTATGGCCCACGCGTAGACCACCCTTTTCTTGCCCTTACCTGATCGCGTCATTCCCTTCTTTGTCCCTGCCATCATCGCATTTTATCGACAGCTCATTGACTTGACACCTTCGACTGAACAAGCAGCGGCAGACAAACGATGAATTCTTTAAGCCCCGAGAAAACAATAGTATAAAGGCACGGCCTTGCAATTGCGCCAGTGTGTCCGGCGGGAGCTAAGTTCGAGTGGAGGCAGTTTCTTGAACTGCGGGCGG
>JBJKQK010000131.1:0-13613 GCA_046705285.1 Terriglobia bacterium | reverse complement strand
ACCGTCGAGCTTGGGACGGGCAACTATCCTGGCGATGCGCATTTGAAGCTTGATTTGCTGAAGGCACCTTCCAAGCTCAAGGAATTCAAACAGAAGCTCGACGACCAGGGAATTACCATCAGTGCCTTGAGTTGCCACGGGAATCCCCTGCACCCCGTGCGCAAAATCGCGGACGCTGCCGCCGAGAACAGCCGGAAGACGATTCTTCTGGCGGAAAAACTTGGCGTGTCGCGAGTCATCGATTTTTCAGGCTGTCCCGGCGATTCAGATGGAGCCAAGAATCCGAACTGGGTGACCTGCGCGTGGCCTCCGGACTATCCCGACATCCTGAAGTGGCAGTGGGAAAAGAAAGTGATTCCCTATTGGAAAAAGCACGCGAAGTTTGCCGAAAATCACGGCGTCCGGGTTGGCATTGAAATGCATCCCGGCTTCGTGGTCTATTCGCCGGAGACCATGCTGCGTTTGCGGCAGGAAGCCGGGCCGGCAGTCGGCTGCAACTTTGACCCCAGCCACATGTTCTGGCAGGGCATTGATCCCTGTGCTGCCATTCGGAAACTGGGAGACGCCGTTTTCCACGTGCATGCCAAAGACACCCGGCTCTACGACGTGAACTATAAGGTGAACGGGGTGCTTGACACCAAGCCATACTCGGACGAGAAGAACCGCTCGTGGCTTTTCCGCACAGTCGGCTATGGCCATGGGCGCGATTTCTGGGGAGACTTCGTTTCGACGCTCGAAATGGTTGGCTACAATGATGTGCTCTCCATCGAGCACGAAGACAGTTTGATGTCGGTCGAAGAAGGCTTGACGAAAGCCGCCGCTTTTCTGAATTCCATCATTATCAAGGAAAAGCTGAGCGGGATGTGGTGGGCGTGATGGTCAGCCGTCAGCTATCAGTGGCTCGGTGACTCGAATAAGAAAAGGGGTAAGTCTTGCATCCTTTGCTTACGGTTCACGCACTGAGTGGAGGGCGCGAGACTTCGGCTGAGGGCGGACGGCTGATTGCTAACTGCCAAATGGGGGCGAAGCTTGAGGGATGTCCGTGGCCTTAAAGTATGGCGCAAGGCTCACGACCTTACGTTGGCGGTTTACCAAGTGACGCGAAGCTTCCCGAAGGAGGAGTTATTCGGCCTCACGAGCCGGATTCGGCGGGCCTGCGAGTCCATTCCCGCCAGTATTGCCGAGGGTTGCGCCAGAAGTGGCGGCGCGGACCTGGGACGCTTTTTGCAGATTGCGATGGGCTCGGCAATCGAGCTTGAATATCACCTGCTGCTGAGTCACGACTTGAAGCTTTTAAACGGCCTCGAACGCACCCGCCTCCCAGAGGAGGTCATCGAAGTGAAACGAATGGTAACCTCGTTGATCCGGAAACTGAAGGCCGAAAGCTGATTGCTGAAAGCAGGCGGTTAACAGATATCACTCTAAAACAGGAGTAGACATGCCTGACATCAACATTGCTCTCATTGGTTACAAATTCATGGGGAAGGCTCATTCAAACGCCTACCGGCAGGTAAATCACTTTTTTCCTGGAAAGCTTAAGCCCCGCCTGAAAGTGATCTGCGGCCGCGACCGGAAAGAGCTGGAAACGGCGGCGCAGCAACTTGGCTGGGAGGAAGCAGAAACCAACTGGCGTCGCGTGGTTGAACGAAAGGACATCGACGTTGTGGACGTTTCCACACCCGGCTATCTTCACGCCGAAATGTCCATCGCAGCAGCCAAAGCAGGGAAGCATGTGATCTGCGAAAAGCCGCTAGCCAACACTTTGGCCGAGGCGCAGAAGATGCTGCAGGCCGTCAAACGCGCCGGCGTCAAGCACATGATCATGCATAACTATCGCAAGATCCCCGCCGTGGTTCTGGCGAAGAAGTTTATCGAAGAGGGCCGCATCGGCGAGGTCCGCCACTACCATGGCGCTTACCTCCAGGACTGGATCACCGACCCCGAGTTTCCGCTGGTGTGGCGCCTGCAGAAAAAGCTGGCGGGCAGCGGAGCTCTCGGTGATATCGGTTCCCACGCCATCGACTTCGCACGTTTTCTCAACGGTGAGTTCGCGGGAGTAACCGCCCAGATGACAACCTTCATCAAAGAGCGGCCGCTCCCTAGCGGCAAGGGCGCCGCAACCTGGGGAGCAAAAGGAACGAAGGGTAAAGGCCGGGTCACCGTGGATGACTATGCCAACTTTCTGGCCCAGTTTCGAAACAAGAGCGTGGGCGTGTTCGAGGCGTCCCGGTTCGCCGGGGGGCGAAGGAATTACAATACTTTCCAGATTTATGGCAGCAAAGGCAGCCTGGTATTCAATCTTGAAAAGATGAACGAACTCGAGTTGTATGACAGCACGGAAAAGCAAGGAGCCCAGGGTTTCAGGACCATCAGCGTTACGGAAGCGGTTCACCCGTACGTGGGCGCCTGGTGGCCTCCCGGCCATATCATCGGCTATGAGCATACATTCGTCCACGCCGTCCACGATTTTCTCGACGCGCTGGAGAATGACACGATGCCATCGCCGAACTTCGAGGACGGCGTCAAAAATCAGGCTGTCATGGCCGCCATTGAACGCTCGGCTAAGTCAGGAAAATGGGAGAAGATTGCCGTTTAGCATGAGAAGTCAGCCGCGTTCCAAACGCGTACTCAAAGGCCATTTGGGTTTCTGGCTCCTGTCTGCTGACCGCTGAATACTATGCCTTACCTGATGGGGATTGACGTTGGTACAACGGGCACGCGGGCGGTGATTGTTCGCCCGGACGGTACCGTTGTCGGCGCCGCTACCGGCGATCATCAACCGATGAGAATGGAGAAGCCGGGCTGGGCCGAGCAGGATCCAGAGGATTGGTGGGAAGCGACAACCCTCGCCGTCCAGGGTGCGCTGGTCGAATCGGGGTTGAAAGGATCTGACATCAAAGCAGTTGGCCTTTCCGGCCAGATGCATGGCGTCGTTCTGCTCGACCGCACGAATGCAGTGTTGCGACCGTCCCTGATCTGGTGCGACCAGCGCAGCCAGCCGCAATGTGATTGGATTACGGCCCAGGTGGGTTCCGAACGGCTGATCCAGCTTGTTTCAAACCCTGCTCTCACCGGTTTCTCAGCACCCAAGCTTCTTTGGATACGTGACCACGAGCCTGCGATTTTTGAACGGGCGGCCCACTTCCTGCTTCCCAAGGATTTCGTCCGATACCGCCTAACAGGCGAATTTGCCACAGACGTTTCCGATGCCTCAGGGACGCTCCTGTTTGACGTCTCCAACCGCCGCTGGTCGGCGGAGATGCTTTCAGCGCTGGGGATTGATCCGGAACTTTTGCCACAGGCCTATGAATCACCGAAAATCACCGGCACTGTTACGCGTGAGGCTGCGTTACTCACTGGTCTGGTTGCCGGAACACCCGTGGTTGGAGGTGCCGGAGACCAGGCCGCCAGTGCTGTTGGCAATGGCATTGTCCTGCCGGGACTCACTTCCAGCACGCTGGGAAGTTCAGGCGTGATGTTTGCCTATACCGGCGCGCCCAAGCTTGACCCCGCGGGGCGCATCCACACTTTTTGTCATGCGGTTCCCGGCAAGTGGCACGTGATGGGAGTGACACAAGGCGCCGGCCTTTCGCTGCGCTGGTTTCGCGACCACTTCGGCACGGCGGAAAGCTGGTACGCCGGCCAGACGGACGCCGATGTGTATGAGCTTCTCATCAAAGAGGCCGAGCACATTCCTCCGGGATCCGGAGGCCTGCTGTTTCTCCCTTACCTGATGGGCGAGCGCACGCCCCACCTTGACCCCGAAGCACGCGGGATGTGGTTCGGCCTGACTGCAACCCACACGCGCGGCCATTTGATTCGCGCCATTCTTGAGGGAGTCGCCTTCAGCCTGCGCGACTCGCTGGAAATCTTCAGGGAACTTGAGATTCCTGTGGAGCAGATCCGCGCTTCCGGCGGCGGTTCACGCAGTTTTGCGTGGCGGCAGATCCAGGCGGATGTTTACGGTAAGGAGCTGGTCACGCTCAAGACGTCGGAAGGCTCGGCATTTGGCGCAGCTTTGCTTGCCGGCGCCGGCGCGAAAGTCTATTCGTCGGTTGAGGAATCGGCGCGCCAGGCAATCCAGGTCAGCGAGTGTCTCTATCCACGAATCACGAACACTGCCATCTACGATCGTCAGTACGACGTCTACCGGAACCTTTACCCGGCCGTGCGTGATCTTGCGCACCGGCTTTCGGCTCTCGCGGCTGAATCTGCTCCGGCGCGCTAGGTCGGTTGCCGTCGTTCTTCAAATCTGGAATGGTCAAATATCCTTACTCCAAAGGACTCTTATGACTCCACTCCGCCGTTCGATCACTATCCTCGCTTGCCTGATCGTCGTTTCCGCCCTTGGCCCTTATTTTTCCGGGAAACATTCCCACCCCTGTCGAACCCTTCAAGTGTTCCTTCGGCCGTTCGCTGCGCAGCCCGTCCTGGCCTCACCGGCTCCCTCTTTTGGAGCGAAAATTGAGTCCACCAAGTTCGACGGGTGGAAGGCTTACCGCCTGACCAACGGCCTGGTCACTCTTTATGTCACACCGGAGATTGGGGGGCGTGCCATACAACTGGAGCTGGGCGACCATGCCTACTTTTTTGTGAACAAAGCGCTTGAGGGAAAGGTGCTGCCGGAAAGCCAGGATAACTTGAAGTCAGGATGGGCCAATTACGGCGGCGACAAAGTCTGGCCGGCCCCCGAAGGCTGGATGAACGATGATGAATGGCCCAGCATTCCCTACTACGTTCTCGACGGCAGCCGGTTCAAATCCGAAATTGTCAAGAACACTCCCGAAGAGGTTGCCGTGCGCGTGACCAGTCCGCCTGACCCCAGGACGGGCGTCCAGTTTATCCGCACGTTTCACGTCTATGCCGGGACCACGCGCGTCCGGGTGGATCAGGTGATGCGCAACATCAGCCAGCGGCGGATTCGCTGGGGCATCTGGCACCTGATCCAGAACGATGCGTCAGACGCTCGCGATCCTTCCAAGCCAAACCCGGATCTCTATGTGTATATCCCGTTGAACCCGCACAGCATGTTTCCCAAAGGTTATTACCATCCTTACGGTGACGCTCGCAATCCCAGCTACCAGACGATTGATCACGGCCACATGTTGCTTGCACACTATATCTACATGGTCGGTAAGGTCGCAGCCGACTCGAACGCCGGTTGGTACGCCGTGGTTAACGGGCAGAAAAATACCTGCCTGGTGGAGACGTTCAAGTATTTTCCAGGCCAGGAGTATCCTGATAACGCCTCCGTCGAAACCTGGAACGAGGGCCCTGGGCATATCTCGCGTGGACCTTTTTTCCAAACCCTTCCCGACAACCCCAAGGAGACTCCGTACTTTGTTGAAACGGAAGCCCTCAGCCCGTACGCTACACTCGATCCCGGCCAGCAATACGAGTTCACCGTTCATTGGGCGCCGACGCGGCTGCCGAATCCCATCGTGAAAGCTGTTTGGGTGGGGGCTATCAGCAAGCCGCTCTCTGCGGAAGTGTCGGGCCATCAGGTCACTTTGAAAGGCGTGTTTGGCGTGTTTGTTCCGGGAACCGCGGAAGCGGTTTTCTACAACCCGATGGGTGCGGAACTGGGCCGTCAAGAGTTGCAGGCCGTCGATCCTCGCAGGGTTTTTCGGCTGGATAAGACTTTGCCGCTGCCCGCGGATGCCTTCCGGGTCAGCGTTCGCGTCATCGACGCGCAAGGCCAGAACCGCGGCTTTCTCGGGAATGTGATTCTCAAGAAAGGGTTCTGATTTTTCGCTGTCAAGTTTGATTCTGCGCGCCCGCTGCAGCGGCAAAGATCTCCACTTCTTCCCGTGTTGGCAGTGAAGGCAGAGCGCCCAGCCTGGTCACGGCCAGCGCGCCGGCTAGATTTGCGTAACGCATTGCTTCTTCCATCTTTTCGCCCATGGCAATTCTCACAGTTAGCGCTGCGGTAAAGGCGTCGCCCGCCGCCGTTGGGTCGACGGCTTTGATTTTAGAAGCCGGAAAGTGGATTGCTCCTTCAGGCGTAACAAGCATCGAACCGTCGCTGCCCATTTTTACCACAACTGTTTCCGCACCCAGATCGAGTAGCTTTTCCGCAGCTTTCCTGATGGATTCCCGCCCGTTGATCTTTTCATTGCTCAGCGCTTCGAGCTCCGTCTCATTGGGCGAAACGACGTCGGCAAGCTTAAGAATTTCTGTTGAGCAGCGGCGAGGCGGACCCGCGTCAAGCACCGTGAGTTTCCCCGCCTTGCGGCCTGCGCGCAAGACTGCCTCGACAGTTTCCATTGGAATCTCGAGCACGGTGAGGACCGCATCGGCTTCAGCAATCGATTCCTGCGCTTGTTCGATATCCTCGGGCTTGAGCGTATAGTTGGCTCCCGGGTCCACGACGATCGAATTGTTTCCGCTTGGATAAATCGTAATAAAAGCGCAGCCTGTTGAGCGGCTGGGGTCACGCCGGACCCAGCGCGTATCGATTCCACTCGACTCAAGATGGCCTACCAGAAAATCGCCGATGATATCTCTTCCAACAGCGCCAATGAACGTTGCCTTCGCTCCAAGCCGGGCGACGGCGACTGCCTGGTTGGCGCCTTTGCCGCCGGGAAAAAACTTCAGGTTGGTCGCCAGCAGGTTTTCTCCCTCGCGGGGAAGCCGGTCGGCGTTGACGACCATGTCGAAATTGTTGCTTCCTACCACCACTACCCGCACGTCTTCAACCGGTTTCACATTGGCCTCCTCATGCTGTGACAGACAACTTATACCCAGTTCGCGCCCGGATCAATTCCCTTCGAAGCGCCTTGGGGCCGATATCTCCAGATAGGAAATGGAACCCTTGTTTTCGCCGGCCCCGACCGGCGGCCCTTCCATCGCAATCGCCGTTTACACCCGGAAGCTTTTGGGCGTATCCTCAGCACATCAGGGCCTTCAGGAAAGGAAATGACGATGAGCAAGACAAAGCAGGTCACCGTTTGGGTTGAGAATACTCCGGGACAAATCGCGCGGGTCGGCCGCGCCCTCGCCAAGGCAAGAATCAACATCACCGCCTTCGCGGCTTACGGCACGGGCGGCGACGGTCCCATCCGTCTGCTCGTCACAAGTACCACCAGAGCCAAAAAGGTGCTTCGCGATCTGGATATGCGCGTGACGGAAGAAGACGTCCTCAAGCTCACGCTGCCGGACAAGCCCGGCACCCTGGCCACCGTTGGCGAGCGGCTTGCACAAGCGCGCATCAACGTTGACTACAGCTACACAACGATCACCAGAGGCAACAAGAAGGTCGACCTGGTTTTGGCCGTTTCTGACCTGGCCGGCGCCACCAAGGCCCTCAAAGATTTGTAGAAGTGCGCTGAAGGCGCCAGTCACAGATCACGTCTGCTGAAAATGTTGCTGGAAGGTCCAACCATCTGCCCTTACATAAACGGATAGCGGCCGAGCTCGATGGCACGGTCGGCCACACGCCGCTTCAGCCCGATCACGTCCGGCGGAATTCGCCGCAGCAAGCGGCGCAGGACGGCAAGTTGCGTCCGCAGCGTATCGCCTTCGGAAATCCTGCTCAGGCCACGTCTTGCGTCTACCTCAATTCGGTCCGCTGCTTCATAAGCGAAGATTCGAGTAGCGTCCGCTTCTGCCCGGCATGCATCAGCAGTCGCCTTGCTGATCTTCTTGCGGGTCCTCAGCAGGGCGCTTTCCAGCGCATAAATCTGCATTACCAGATTGCTGATCACGGCAACCACTTCCTGTTCTTCCGCGAGCGCCTTCAGGTATTTCTGCACGGCGCTTCCAGCCACCAGCAGAACCGCTTTTTTGGCGCCTTCCAGCACCTCTGCAACATCGCCAAGCGGGCCCGGATCTCTCGACTCTTCGCCTGAGGGGGCGCTGAGAATTTCATCCAGGAGTTTCTGCGCGGCCGGGATCAGCCCAAGCTCGCCTTTCATCGAACGCTTCAACAGCATGTCGGTAATCAGCAGCCGGTTGATTTCGTTGGTCCCCTCGAAAATGCGATTCACGCGCTGATCGCGATAGGCTCGCTCCACCTCGTACTCGCTGGAAAAACCGTAGCCTCCAAAAATCTGCACGGCCTCATCGACAATCCAGTCAAGGGCTTCTGTTCCCACAACCTTCAGAATCGAGCACTCGACGGCGTATTCCCTTAAGGCCGCCAGGATCTGCGCGCCCGCATCGGGCGAGCCGAGATCGACGCCTTCAAGCATCTGGTCGATCAGACCTCCGGTTCGGTATGAGAGGCTTTCCGTGGCGTAGGTCAAAGCCACCATTTCGCCCAGCTTTTCCTTGATGAGTCCAAAATCAGCGATCTTTCGCCCGAAGGCCTCACGCTGCCTGGCCCAGCCTACGGACTCCGCAATCAGAAGCTTCGCCGCTCCCACGCATCCCGCGCCCAGTTTCAGGCGGCCCACATTGAGGATGTTGAAGGCAATCAGATGTCCTTTGCCCACTTCGCCCAGCACGTTTTCCGCCGGCACATGAACATTTTCAAAATTCAGCGGCGTGGTGGAGGAACCGCGAATGCCCATCTTATGTTCTTCGGCCCCCGGCGACACGCCCGGAAATCCTCTTTCGACGATAAACGCTGTAAAGCTCTCACCATCGACTTTTGCAAACACGATGAACAGGTCCGCAAAGCCACCGTTGGTGATCCACATTTTGGAGCCATTGAGGATGTAATGCTTACCGTCAGCGCTGAGCGTGGCGCGAGTCTTGCAGTTGAGTGCGTCGGAACCCGAGCCTTCTTCGCTCAGCGCATAAGCGCCAACCCACTCGGCCGACGCGAGGCGAGGAACGTATTTTGCCTTTTGCGCCTCGGTGCCGAAATAAGCGATGGGCAGAACTCCGATGCCCGCTTGCGCGCCGATCGTCGCCGTCCACGAACCGTTGCGGGCAGTCTTTTCCGCCACGATAATGGAAGAGATTTTGTCAAGTTCGAGCCCGCCATACTTCTGAGGAATGTCAGTGGCGGGCAGGCCGATCTCCGCAGCTTTCCTGAGAAGTTGGCGCAGCAGTTCCGGATTCTTTTCCTCAATCTCGCGCACCCGCGGAACGATCTCTTTTTCCATGAACTCATCGGCCGTCTGGGCGATCAGGCGGTGTTGGTCTGTCGTGTCCTCGGGCGCAAAGATCTCTTCCGGCCTGCGCTGTTCGATAAGAAAACTTCCGCCTTTGATTCGCTGTTTTGTCTCGCCGGTTGTCATGAATTCCTCGTTTTCCGGGATCGGAATCGGCTGTCAGCAGCAGCCAGGATGCCTGTTTCCGGCTCATTGTTCAGTCGCGAAAAAGCTTCGTCTCCCATTCAAGCCCTGTAAAACCCTGTCGCAAACATCCCGAGTCTACTGGAGGTTCTCAAAAATCCCTGCCGCTCCCATGCCCCCGCCGATGCACATGGTCGCCATGCCGTAGCGCGCCTTGCGGCGGTTCATTTCACCCAAAAGAGTGGCCGTGAGTTTGGCGCCCGTGCAACCGAGCGGATGCCCAAGCGCAACAGCCCCGCCGTTGACGTTCGTAATCTCCAGATCGAGCCCGGCTTGCCGGATCACGGCCAGCGCCTGCACGGCAAAAGCCTCGTTCAGCTCAACCAGTTCGATGTCCTGAAGCTTGAGCCCGGCAAACTTCAGAGCTTTGGGAATGGCGAAGACGGGGCCCATGCCCATCTCCTCGGGCAGCGTGCCGGCCGTTGCATAGCTTAGGACGCGAGCCAACGGTTTCGCCCCGAGGGACTTCGCCTTTTCCGCCGACATCACCACCGCCGCAGCGGCTCCGTCGCTCATCTGCGAGGCGTTTCCCGCTGTGACCGTGCCCCTGGCGTGGAAGGCAGGCTTCAATTTCGCCAGCGCTTCGGCTGACGTATCGCGGCGCGGCCCTTCATCGGTGTCAAAGACAATCCTGCAAACCCTGGGCTTCTTATTTTCGTTCATCCTGAATTCAAGCACATCGAAGGGCGCGATTTCTTCCTTGAACCGGCCCGCATCGATGGCGGCGATTGCGCGCTGGTGGCTGCGCAGGGCAAACGCGTCCTGCTGCTCTCGCGTGATCTGATATTTCCGGGCAAGATTTTCCGCCGTGAGGCCCATACTCAGATAAGAATCGGGATAATGGTCCACCAGGTAGGGATTGGGAGAGAAATGGAATCCGCCCATCGGCACCAGGCTCATGCTCTCGGTGCCGCCCGCGACGATCACGTTTCCAAAACCGGCTATGATGCGCTCAGCGGCCAGGGCGATTGCTTCCAGGCCCGACGAGCAGAAGCGGTTGATCGTCATGGCGGAACAGGTGACCGGCAGGCCGGCCCGCAGTGACGCAATCCTGGCCACGTTGTTGCCCTGCTGCGCTTCGGGCATAGCACAGCCCAGAATTACGTCTTCAATCTCGGTAACATCGAGCCCCTGAACGCGCCTGACAGCTTCGCTGATCACCGCTGCGGCCATGTCGTCGGGGCGGGTGTTGCGCAGCGCGCCCCGGGGAGCTTTACCCACCGCCGTTCGAGCGATTGAAACAACCAGCGCTTCTCTCATGCTTTACCTCCCTGGCCCGGAAAGCTCAGTTCCGCAGCGGTTTGCCCTTCTTCAGCATAAACTGGATGCGTTCCTGGGTTTCCTTCTGTCCGCACAGGCTGACAAATGCCTCGCGCTCAAGGTCCAGCAGGTATTGCTCAGAAACCGCCTGGGGCGAAGTGAATTCGCCGCCTGCAAGAACCCGCGCGATGTGTGTTCCCACAACCACGTCAAATTCCGACAGGCGCTCAGCGCGCCGCATCAAATGAAGTCCAAGCTTCATGCGCGAGAACGCGTCCTGCCCCAGCACTCGAACATCCTCACGGGGAATGCCGGGGCGGTAACCCAGCTTCACAAGGTTCAGAGCCAGTTGCTTGGCGTCGGCCATCTGGCGGTCGCGGTTCATGCTGACTGAATCCCGGTCTGTAAGGTATCCGAGTTTGCGTGCTTCCGCCGCGCTGCCAGAGACTTTACCCATGCCGATGTTCAGAAACACTTCCTTGACGTAGGTGAACGGGTCGGCCTGCTCGTCAGCAGGCGCGGCATCGAGTGCGCGGATCAGCATTTCCTTGGTTCCTCCGCCTGCGGGAAGAAGTCCCACGCCGGTCTCAACCAGGCCCATGTAAGTTTCGGCGGCGGCACGGATACGCGCGGAATGGAGAGCCATCTCGACTCCGCCTCCCAGCGTCAGCCCGAACGGTGCGGCCACCACGGGCTTGGCGGCATACTTCAGCGACATATTGGCGTTCTGAAAAGCGCGAACCATACGGTTGATTTCGTCCCAGTCGTCTTCCTGAATGGCCATCAGAAGCAGCATCAGGTTTGCGCCTGCAGAGAAGTTTGAACCCTGGTTGCCGATCACCAGCGCATCAAACCCGTCATTTAAGGCGCGCAAGGCTACCTGTACCATCTCGACCGTGTCCGGGCCAATCGTGTTCATCTTGGAGTGAAACTCCAGGCAGACCACTCCATCGCCGAGGTCGATCAGGCTTGCCCCTGCGTTGCGCTCGATTTCTTTTTTCCGGTCTTTCAGCGACGGCAACAACAATATGCCCGGCGGAGTCTCAAGCGGCCGGTACTGCCTGCTTGCAGGATCAAAAACGTGCTTTGTTCCATCGCGCGATGCATAGAAGGCCTTTGAGCCGGAGGCAAGCAAACTCTCGACAAGCGGAGGCAGAGGACGATTTTCATTTTTCCATTGGCGAACAACCCTTTCGATGCCCACAGCGTCGCAGAGCTCAAAGACTCCCAACTCCCAGTTGAATCCCCACCTCATGGCGCTATCGACGGAGGTGATGTCGTCGGAGATTTCCGGAATGCGCATGGCGGCGTAGTGGAAGAGATCGCCGAGGAGCCTGCGGTAAAACTCGCCCACGCGGTCAGGTGAATCGAACAGCGCGGCAACGCGCTTGCCAACGGTATCCATGTTGAGGGCCATATCAACCGAAGGGAAGCGAGGCTTCTGGCGTTCGCGATACTCGAACGTACCCAGGTCGAGCGTCAGAATCTCGCTGCCTCTCTCGCCCGGGTTCTTGATCTTCTTGTAGAATCCCTGGCCGCTCTTCTCACCCAGAAGGCCGCGGGCGAGGATCTTTCGCATAACGCCCGGCAGCACAAAAAGATCGCGGCATTCATCATCCGCGAGGGCTTCAAACAGGTTTTTCACCACATGTTCGGTCACATCCAGCCCGACAATGTCGATGGTGCGAAATGTGCCCGATTTCGGCATCCCGATGATGGGTCCCGTCAGCAAGTCGATTTCCTCGATGTCCAGGCCGTCTTCCACCATCCGGCGGAGGACGCTCATGGTGAAGAACACTCCGATACGGTTGCCGATAAAGTTCGGCGTATCGTTGGCGAGAACGATTCCTTTGCCCAGTACCCGATCGCCGAAGTTTCCGACTGTCTCCACCACTTCCGGCAAGGTTTGGGGCGTGGGAATCAACTCCAGCAGTTTCATGTAGCGTGCAGGATTGAAAAAGTGCGCGCCCAGGAAATGGCGCTGAAAATCTTCCGGCATTCCCTCGGCGAGACTGCGAACAGAGATTCCGGAAGTGTTCGTGCTGATGATGGTTCCAGGCTTTCGATACTGCGCCACTTTCTGGTAAAGCGATCGCTTGATCTCACGGTTTTCGGTGACCGCTTCGATGATCCAGTCGCAATCCCGGACCGCCTGAAGGTGATCTTCGAAGTTTCCGACTGTAATCAATCGGGTGGCTTCGGAGACGAAAAACGCCGGAGGGCGCGACTTGAGCGCGGCGTCAAGGCCTGCCTGGGCAATGCGGTTGCGTGCTTTCAGGTCTCCGGTTGGTGCTCCCTTGGGCACGATGTCGAGAAGGACGCTGGGGACGGAGGCGTTGGCGAGGTGGGCAGCGATGCGGGCTCCCATGGTTCCCGCTCCCAGAACTGCAACTTTGTGAATTTCGCGCACGGAACCTCCTTCGTCGAGATGAAGTATGCCCAGTGGTGATTATGAGAGATGGGTGTAGGAGGGTCAAGGCGAGCCGTGTTTGCGATGAGGCGATTGCTTGGGAAGGTCGTTGCAGAAATATGTCTCGTCTCTGTGCTTCCAGTGTCAGGAAGAAGCCTTAACACAGAGGGCACTGAGATCCTCCGTGTGCATTTTTTGAGAGCGGCGGGCAACAGAAGGACAGAGCGACAGGTCCATGGGGGCGGGTGCAGATGCCTGCTACCCGCTGTCACGCGGCGCGGTGACTGCCGTCACATCGTTCGGCCAGGTGTTGCAGGATGGTTTAATCAAGGCGGACCCGCACGAGCCAGACCGCGTGCACAACAATCCTCCGAAGCGGGGCCAGGTTGTGGCGCAGTTGAGTGTCTTTGCCGGGCCGGGCCCTGTCGGAGTTCTTCCATGGATCACCGATGGCGTGTAACTTGCGGGCTGGGTGTGACAAGTGCGCTGGCTGGGAGCCTGCTCTCGCTTGCCGTGCTTGCCCAGGAGGCAGGCCCTGCCAGGAGCCAGGCCACCAATCTTGAACGTGGCCGAGGACTGTACGTGATGCACTGCGAGATGTGCCACGGGACTGACGGCGACAACATGAATTGCATGGATATCGTTCCCCTGGCTGGTCTGGGCCGGCGGCCGCGCGTGGGCCTGGTGAAAGACGTCTT
>JBJKQK010000130.1:0-65114 GCA_046705285.1 Terriglobia bacterium | reverse complement strand
AAAAACGAACCGGGCCATCTTGTTGAAAATAAACAAGCGACAAAAATCTGACAGGGCAGCAAGTCCACTCTAACCCGCGCGCCCTGAACGGGGCCAAACATCCCCACCTGCCGTCTTTCCCGCCTCGGACGGTGCACTTCCCGCCGATTTATGGTTAAATGTGCGATCGACCGGAACCAAGCTATGGGTAGAAAGCCATCAAGGGGTTGGAATCGAAAAGACTGGGTCAGCCTGGTGCCCTTCGGGCTGAACCAGCAGCACCCGAACGCTTATCAAGACATCCTCGAGGCCATCTGGGAAAATCGCGACAGCCTGGGCTACGCGTGGCGCATCCTTTCCGACGGCTGCTGCGATGGCTGCGCACTGGGTACCAAGGGGATGCGGGATTGGACCATGCGAGGCGTCCACCTGTGCGCGGTACGCCTTCGCCTGCTGCGGCTGAACACCATGCCGGCCATGGACTGGCGCGTGCTTGAAGACGTCGCGCCGCTGCAGGATCAGCGGGAGCGCGACTTGCGCCGGCTGGGCCGCCTGGCGGTTCCCATGGTGCGCCAGAGGGGCGAAAAGGGCTTCCGGCGGGCGAGTTGGGAGCAAGCGATGGCGGTGATTGCGGAGAAGCTGCGCCAGACCGATCCCCGCGGCTTGGCCTGGTACCTCACCTCCCGTGGGCTGACGAATGAGGCTTATTACGCTCACCAGAAAGTCGCGCGCTTTATCGGCACCAACCACATCGACACCAGCGCGCGCATCTGCCACGCTCCCAGCACCTCGGCGCTGAAGGCGACCGTGGGCTGTGCGGCCACCACCTGCAGTTATAGCGACTGGATTGGCAGCGACCTGGTGGTCTTTGTGGGAACCAACGTGGCCAACAACCAGCCTGTGGCCATCAAGTATCTCCACTACGCCAAGAAGGCAGGGACTAAGGTCTTCCTGGTCAACCCCTATCGCGAGCCTGGCATGGAGCGCTATTGGGTGCCTTCGGTGGTTGAAAGCGCCCTGTTCGGAACACGCATCGCAGACGACTTTTTCCAGGTGCTCCCCGGCGGCGACATTCCTTTTTTCTACGGTGTGCTCAAACATTTGATTGAGAACAACTGGATCGACCGTGACTTTATTGACGAACGGGCTACCGGCTGGCGGGCTCTTGAGATCAAAACGCGGCGCTTGCGATGGGAGGAGCTGGAACGCGGCTCCGGACTCGGGCGGGCCGACATGCTGCGATTTGCGCAAGCTTTCGGCAAGGCTCGCAGCGCCATTTTCGTCTGGAGCATGGGCATCACGCACCACAGCTTTGGCAGCGACAACGTGCGCGCCATCGTGAATCTGCAACTTGCGCGCGGCAATGTTGGCCGTCCTCACACCGGCCTGATGCCGATCCGCGGCCACAGCGGCGTGCAGGGTGGCGCCGAAATGGGAGCTATGCCCGGCGCATACGTGATGGGATTTCCTGTGAATGAGAAGAACGCCAAACGCTTTGCGTCACGGGAAGTCTGGGGCTTTAAGCCGCCTGCGTGGAAGGGCATGGGCGCGGCTGAAATGGTGCTGGGCGCCGAGCGCGGTGAAATCGACATGCTTTGGCAGAGCGGCGGCAACTTTCTTGATACCCTCCCCGAGCCCGATCGCGTTCATGACGCTCTCGCTCGCCTGCGGCTGAGGGTTCACCAGGATATTGTGGTGAATCCCACCATGCTGGTCGATCCCGGAGAGACGGTAGTTTTGCTGCCCGCACGCAACCGCTATGAGCAGCGAGGCGGCGGGACCGAAACCAGCACCGAGCGCCGCGTGATCTATAGCCCGGAAATTCCCGGCCCGCGCCCCGGCGAAGCCTGCGACGAGTGGGAAATTCCGGTTATGCTGGCGCGACACCTTGATCCCAAGGGCGCCGCGAAGGTCTTTCCGTGGAAGGATACGGCCGACATCCGGGGGGAGATTGATCGCGTCTGCCCCACCTATCGTGGCATCGGGAAGCTTCGGCAGAAGGGCGACAGCTTCCAGTACGGTGGGCCGCGCCTGCTGGCTGACAGCTTTGCGACCCCCAGCGGCAAAGGGCATTTTTCCGCCATCGATTTACCCCATGAGAGCATTCCCAAAGGGAAATTCCTGCTGAGCACGCGCCGGGGAAAACAGTTTAACAGTATCGTGCATGCGGACTCTGACCCGCTGAACGGTGCGCAGCGCGACGACGTGATCATGGCGGCCGAGGACGCAGCGCGGCTGAGGCTGCATCCGGGCGATCCGGTCGTACTGCGGAACGAGTATGGGCGGTTCCGCGGACGAGTCCGGGTAGACCACATCAAGCCGGGAAGCTTGCAGGTTCACTGGCCGGAAGGGAACGTGCTGATCCCTTCCGGGCGGCTCGACGATAGCGGGGTGCCGGACTACAGTGCGCTGGTGGAGGTTTCCCGGAAGTAGAGACGGCCAGGCTATGCCTCCGAGGGAACGGCCATTCGGGAAGAGTCCTTCATGATGCTCACCCGTTCTCAGCAAAGGCCAAGTTGTTGCCGGACAAAACGGGTGAGTTCTTCGCTGGTGTACTCGGGCGGCAGGACTGGGAAGACCGGCTTGCTCTTGAGAGTCCCGGCATGAATTTCCGGCCAGGGATGAGCGCCCCCGGAGGAACCTATCGTGACCAGAGCATCGGCGCGGTCGAGATACGTTTGGGCTGATGCTTTAAAGTCGCGCTGGGAATGATCGAGAACGAAAAGGTAAAGGGCCGGGTCAAGAAGGCTCAGAATGCTGTTGCTCTCAATCATTACCCACTCTTCCGACTGCAGAGCTCGGATCAGGGCTGGAAAAGCCCGCTTGAGACCGCCGTGGCGCACCCTGAGCCAGAAAGACCGTCGAGCACCGGCTTGGAGGAATCGCCGCGTATCGCCACGCCCTTTGTACTCCCGTTCCTCCGTCAGGGCAAATCCGTGTTCGCCTGGATCGCACGAACACGGCTCTCCATTGAGTGAGCAAACGCCATGGCCATATTGCGTGATTTTCACTGCGGCCCACTCCGGCGGCCTGATGCTGCGAATCAGCTCCGCCATAACTGAAGTCTTGCCGATATTGCGAGTGTGACCTCCAACGACAACAACCGTCATGCCGAAAGCTCCGCTAGATCGATGAAAAAGCTGAATCGGTGAACTCGGCCCTTGGACGCTGTGCAGGTTTGCGATTCGGTTTTGGCCAAAAAGGAAGGCTGCAGTCAATGGAACGTGCGAGCTTGGTAAGCTGGGTGATGGTGTTGGAGCAAAGGGGATTTTGGTTTGACTCTCTGCCAGGAATCAGGGCAGCTTGGCTAAACCTTCTGCTCCGCCTCCACCGACTCGTTGGCCGGCACACGATCGGGCATGTGGCATTGCCCGTCAAAATAGCCACCTGGCTCCAGAATGAGCGAGGTTGTGTAGATGTCTCCAAGCACAACGCCCTTGGCCTTGATCTCAACTTTCTCAGTAGCATGCACCGTTCCTTTGATTTTGCCGGCCACGCTGACGAACTTGGAATGAATTTCGCCTTCCATCTCGCCCTGCGCCGCAATAACCAGCGTTCCGGCACAATGAACCTCGCCTTTGAAATGGGTGTTCAGCCGTACAATTCCAGAGGTGGCAGTCATTTTGCCTTCGAACTCAAGACCCGGCTCGAGCAGCCCAACAAGCTCCTGATCAGCAAGATGGTCCGGCGAGCTTGTGCGGAACAGTTCCCGCAACCTTGATGCCATTACGTCCTCCTTCCACAACGATAATCAGCTTGGTCGGATGATATTAAATATGGAAATACATTATATAGTATGTGATATCTAATTATGAATTATCCTTTCATAAATGCGAGTCAGATCTTCCGAGGAAAAATAGTTGATTTCGATCTTCCCCCGCCGCTCATTTCCAACGACTTTCACTCGTGTTCCGAGTGCACGCTCAAGCTGAAGGACTGCCGCCCGAATGTTGGGGTCAACTTTTGGACCCTGCTTTGGGTCTTGCTTCCCCTTGCCACGCGATCGCGGCGCAACGAGTTTTTCCAGGCTTCGCACAGAAAGGCCCTGATCAACGACGATAGCCGCGAGCTTTTCCTGCGCCTGGACTGAACCGGCCGCGAGGAGTGCACGAGCGTGTCCGGCGGAAATCTTGTCTTCCTTTAGAAGGCTCTGGACTGCTGGTGCAAGTCCCAGCAGCCGCAATGTGTTGGTAACTGTCGAGCGGTCAATACCCAGGCGTTCAGCAATTTGCTCGTGCGTTAGATGGAATTGCTGCTGTAGCCGATCGTAGGCTCGTGCCACCTCAATAGGGTTAAGTGCCTCACGGAGAAGGTTTTCCGCAAGGGCCATCTCTAGCGCTTCAGTATCGTCAATATCGCGGATGATGGCCGGTACTTTTTCAAGCCCGGCCTTTCCAGCCGCTCGCCAACGGCGTTCGCCGGCGACGAGTTGGTAGCGTTCCCCGCAAGGGCGAATGAGGATCGGCTGCAACAGTCCGTTCGATCGGATGGAGTTGGCGAGCTCATCCAGACCATCCTCTGGCAGATCGATCCGGGGTTGGAATGGATTGGGGTCGATGAGATTCAGCGGAAGCAGTTCAAGGCCGGCAACCGTGGGCGGAACTTCGTTTTCGCCCAGCAATGCGTTAAGTCCGCGCCCCAACGCCTTTCTGGTCATTGTTTATAACCTCTTTAGCAAGTGTAAGATAGCTTTCAGAACCACGGCAGTCCGGGTCATACAGGATGACAGGTTTCCCGTAGCTCGGGGCCTCTGCCAGGCGGACGTTTCTAGGGATCATCGTATCGAAAACTTGGTCCCCAAAGAAGTCCTTCAGGTCGTCCCGAACCTGATGGGAAAGATTGGTCCTCTCATCGAACATTGTCAGCAGTATGCCTTCAATGGCAAGTTTGGGATTGTGCGTCCGCCTTACCCGTATGAGCGTATCGAGCAACTCTGAAACCCCCTCGAGAGCAAAATACTCACATTGGATAGGAACCAGAACCGAATCAGCGGCCACGAGGGCGTTCAAGGTAAGCAGATCCAGCGCCGGAGGGCAATCGAGCAAGGTGTAATTGAAACGGTCACGGATAGGCGCAAGCCTTTCCCGAAGGACCTGCTCGCGTTCGGGCCGTGCGACAAGCTCAACGTTTGCACCAACCAGATTCTTGTCGGACGGAATGATCTGCAGGCCTTCAGCCGGTCCCGAGAGGATGAGGTCACTGAGGGGGGTGTTATGAATTAGCGCATGGTAGAGTGAGCGCCGGGATGGGTCCTTGGAGATGCCAAAGCCACTAGTCGTATTTCCCTGCGGGTCACAATCTACCACCAAGGTCCACATGTCCTGAGTGGCGAGCGCCGCGGCAAGGTTGATGGCAGTCGTTGTCTTGCCGACCCCACCTTTCTGGTTGGCAATTGCGATGACACGTCCCATGATGTTTTCAACCAGGTCGAAGAAGATGTGAAACTATCAGAACTGCGCCTGTTAGGCAAGTTCAAATCGGATGTTTCACGTGAAACATCCCATATAACGCGCCGTAGCAGGACGAGGCAAGTCATGGACAAAACATACCTTATGCCGCGACACCCTCTCCAACTCTGCCAGCCAGAATCTGCCTCTCGCGGCTGAGCGGTATTGTCAGCGGTTCGAGCCATTGAAGCTGTGGATTAGCAGACTGGATTTCCCTGGCCTGATGGCCCCCAATCCAGAGGCAGAACCACCCGCCGGGTTTCAACAATCGCGTTGTCGCCGACATCATGGACTCGATGCCGCCAACTGCCCGTACAGTAACGATGTCAAATGAACCTGGCCTTTCAACCGGACAGAATTCAAGCAATCTGCTGCCAACAACTTCGACCGAAAGCAGCCCACACGTTCTTGCAACCTCCTTCAAAAAGGCTCGTTTCTTCGCAACGGGCTCGAGTAGAACGACTTCAAGCTCAGACGCTATGAGCTTAAGGGCAAGGCCCGGAAAGCCGGCGCCGCTGCCTATATCCAACAGGCGACCCGTCAGGGGTACAACCTTCGAAAGGAGCAAAGTCTCACCGAAATGCCTCGTGATGCATTCCTCAGGCGTGCGGATCGACGTCAAGTTGATTTTCTGGTTCCAGTGAAGAAGTAGATCCAGGTATTGCACGAGCTTGTCAGTCTGGCCATCCGACAGCTCAACGTCGAACGGGGCAAGCAACTGCCGCACAGTATTTCTCGGGAGCATCGAGGGATATTGTAAGGTACGGCGGATGCTCTGGCAAATCTCCGGCTTGCACCGAACGGTAGTCCGCCATCATACGCTCCGATCGTTATGGGACTTGTCCTACCCGCAGCCGTGTTTCACGTGAAACATCAAAAATCTGCGCAACCAGAACTCTGCTGCCACGGTCTCGTTCTAGGCTAGGTCTCGAGTCTCCCGGCGTGCCTTGCGATGACCCTATCCAGCAAGCCCTCCAGTCGCTGAGAATACCGTAAGAATCGGACTCCAATCAAAACGTCTCCGCAGACCGGGACGCGCAGGATGTAGCCCTCTGTCGCGAACCCGCGCCCTTTCCCGGTTCCATTTCGCCTGTCTCCTCCCGGTGACGGTCGCTTCGAAGGAAACGCCATCCGAACCTCACAATCCGTTCGCCGTAAAGAATTCCTCCAGCATTCCGCGCAGAGGGCCTTATCCCCACCTGGCAGGCTGGCTTGTTACCCTTGCTTTCCGTCGCATGATGCGGAAGAACACCAGACGACAAAAGAAAGTCTTACCGACCATCAACAAGCTTTTTGCAGCCGCACCAGAGTGTCCGTCACCTTCGGTACACGCAAGTACCGGTATTCCCCGGAGAAGAACCTTCCTGGGAGGGCAGTCCATATCAAAGAAATGAGAAAACTTGCGGGCCTACTTCAGATCGCAGAGCCCATTGAGATGGCTGACCGACAAGCATCGCCTCTGGCTCCGGCGCCTCCCGACCGCCCATTTGGAAGAGTGTTTTAAGACTGATCCAGCAACCTGCAGGCCCCCACTGTCATTGCCGCAATCATGCCACTGCATCATCTGTTGAAAAGAGGGTTCTGGCATTGATGGATAGTGGACGCATTACGCTGCGCACAATGCGCGCCAGAGAAATTTCTGCAACTCATCCATAATACATCGTGGTAATCTATGCGCACGGGGCGATTTCATGGGAACAACAGTTTTGACACCACGGAAGGCAAGTCCGCCGGGAGAATCAGTTCCTCCCCCGGGAAATGGCGATGACGGCCATGGTGGAGGTGGAGGGTCAGGCGGTTCAGGCGGACATGGATACCGCGGCCCTTCAAACCCGCCGCTTCCCCTGGGTGCCTACCGGATCGGCATCTGGGTTGCCATCATTTCGATCACGATGCTCTTTCTTGCGCTCACCGCTGCCATGATGGCGCGTGCAACGGAGGCGAACAATTGGGTGCACACAGCCGTACCTCCCATTCTCTATTTCAATACTCTTGTCCTGATCACGAGCAGCTTCACACTTGAGCTTTCTCGTAGAGCACTGAAACGCGAGGCCAGCAAACAGTTCGTCCGCTGGCTGTATCTCACGACCGCGCTGGGCATAATGTTCATCACTGGGCAGTTGGTCGCATGGCGTGAACTGGCTGCGCGCGGGATTTACGTCAGCACAAACCCCAGCAGTGGGTTTTTGTATGTTCTGACGGCTGCCCATGGCATCCACCTTCTGGGCGGCATCATTGCCCTGTCGTACCTTGTTTTCCGGACACGCAAAATCATTGTGAACCCGCGAAAGCGGATTGCCGTTGACATAACGGCAACTTACTGGCACTTCATGGACGGACTGTGGATATACCTTCTCATCTTGCTTGTCGTGAAACTGTAATGGCTCGCTGCCGGCCGTCGCATTATCCTGCCACCTGCCACACAGGACTAAAGCAACGATGGAATACCACAAATCGTTAATGTAGTGATAGAATGAGGTTTCGTTGTAACGTACAGTTCTGGGTTCGCAATCCTGAGAATTCAGGCGCGAGAAGGCTAGCCACGAAGACGTGGAGCCGTCGCTCCCGCGCGACCGGCCTAGCCTCTCGGCGCGGAAATCGATTCCTGCTATATTCGGATCGTTGCGTTCTGGCGCATTCGAAGGTCTGCGAGTCCGTAAGTGGGAATGGCAAAACGAAGGCGTACGGAGCGTTTACGGCTGGCAAGCCAAAGATCATTTGCCAGTCGCGACTGACGCCACGCGAAACCAAGGTCCGGAGGGGGCTCCGCACCTGATATTTATAAACTCATGGAATTGCCGGGCAGGGGGGTAACCTGCATCCTATCTAATCTGTGGGCATCAACGCAATTTGTTTGATTGCAGGCTCATCTGCAGCCGGATCGATGGGTTACGCCGTCGACGACGTTCCACAGCGTTTGTACGGGCGCTTCTCCAGACGGCCAGCGCGTCTTCAGCCCCTGACTGGCGTGTGAAGGTCCACGCAGCTTCGCAACCGGGTAAACCGCGGAAGAAGCCGAGCAGCGTTTTGAAATGAAGGCAACATCGGAAAAACCAACTCAAGATCTGCCCCCGCGCCTGTGCCGCAGCAGCTTTCGAGAAGCCATCCTTGGCCGGGTCAGTGATTACTGGGTGCTGACAAAACCTGAAGTCAATTTCCTGGTGGTCATCAGTACGCTGGCAGGATTCTATGTCGCGTTGCGCGGCGCCCTGGATTTTCCTCTGCTCCTGAATACGCTTTTGGGAACCCTGCTCGTCGCTAGCGGCACAGGAACTCTGAATCAGTACATTGAGCGCAAATCCGATGCTTTCATGCGTCGAACCGCCCGCCGGCCCTTACCCGCCGGGCGGATCAAGGCCGTCGAAGCGCTGGTTTTTGGAATTCTCCTGGCCATTGGTGGCGGGCTCTTGCTTTGGATTGAGGTCAATCCTCTTGCCAGCGTTCTGGCATTGCTCACGCTGACGAGTTACCTGCTGATTTACACGCCACTCAAGAAGAAGACTTCTCTTTGCACGCTGATTGGCGCTTTTCCAGGGGCCATGCCACCGCTGATTGGATGGGCCGCGGCACGAGGCAGCTTAAATAGCGACGCTCTGGTCCTTTACACGATTCTCTTCCTTTGGCAATTTCCTCATTTCCTGGCGATTGCCTGGATGTACCGCGAAGACTACTCCCGTGCAGGACTCCGAATGTTGCCGCCCGAAGATCTGGACGGCCGGCTGACCAGCCGTCAGATCATTGCCTTTCTTGTAGCTCTTGTGCTGGTAAGCATAGTCCCGGTCCTGATTGGCCAGGCGGGAAGAGTCTATTTGTTCGGCGCTGTCCTGCTTGGGTCCTATTTCCTGCTCCATGGCGCAAGGCTGGCCAAAAACCGCACGAATGCTCTGGCAAGGCGCCTGGTGTTGGCTTCCGTTCTCTACCTTCCTCTGGTTTTTGGCCTGCTGATGTTTGATAAACTGTTGACTTAAGAAGCCTTACAGGCAAGAAAATAGAGGGCTGCGGGTTCCAATCCGCCCTTTTCACAAGATAGCAGCCCGGCTCTGTGTGGCTTGAAATTATGGTTTCCTACTTTCCCAGCATTGAAGCTTGTCTCAACTCTCTTGCAGCCTTGCTTTTGGCGTCGGGATATATCTTCATCCGAAGAAAGCAGATTCGCGCTCACAAGACGTGTATGGTGTCCGCCTTTGCCGCGTCCGGCCTTTTCCTGTGCTTTTACCTGAGTGACCATTTTCTGCGCGGTATCGTCTATTTCCAGGGCAAGGGCGCGATTCACACCTTTTATCTTGCGCTTCTTGGGACCCATTCCGTGCTGGCGACCGCCATCGTTCCGCTCGCCCTGATCACAATTTACCGTGCCTGGCGCAAGCGCTTTGCCAAGCACAAGCAGATAGCCCGCTGGACGCTGCCCATCTGGTTCTATGTCTCTGTGACCGGAGTTGTCGTCTACTGGATGCTCTACCACCTTTACAAACCAGTCTGAGGGACCCGGAAGCGATAACGCCTCTGAATTGCCAAATCTTGTTCGATTCGCCAGAACCCGCCGGGCCGTCGGATTCTTCTGTCCTCTTCGCAGGGAAGTAGATTTTGTGTTTCAATAGGAAGGTTGCTGCAGCGGCAAGATGGGGCCCGACGCGGGTGGTTCTTGAAGGTATTATCTGTTCCCCAATGACTCTCTGAGGCGAATGATCATGAGCACACTTATTGCGTGGACGCTGGTATTTCATATCCTGGGCATCGTTTTCTGGCTGGGAAGTCTTCTGGTGGTCACTCACGTGTTGGCGTGCGACGCCGAATCTCCTTCTCCCGAAGTTCATGAGACGCTGGGCGGGCTGGAGCGCAGGTTGTTTAAAGGCATTGCCCATCCGGGAGCAATCATCACCATCATTTCCGGCATCATTCTGATTTCCACGAACACACACTATTACGTTCATGCCGCGTGGCTTCACATCAAGCTGTTCATGGTGGCAGTCATCATCGTGCTGGACATTGTCACATTCATCCGCATGAAGGCTTTTCATGCTGGCAGGATCAAGCTGCAGCGCAAAGAGTGTATGGAACTGCACGGCGGCATTGCCCTGGCCTTTATCGTGATCCTGATCATGGTTCTGGTTCGGCCTTTTTAGCGACCAGCACAACTCGTGAATGGCCCGACGGGCTCAGATATTCTCATTCCAGGAGGAACACTTGGCAGCAACGAAAATTACAGTTCGCAACAACGGCTCTCTGCGCATTGAGGGTGATTTTGAAATCGTTGATTCTGAGGGCGCCGTGTTCGACCTTGGCGGCCGTACCTCAATCAGCCTCTGCCGCTGCGGACACTCGGAAAACAAGCCCTTTTGCGACGGAACCCACAAGAAGGTTGGATTTCAGTCTGAGATCAAAGCTCGCGCGTTGCCGCCGGCGGCGCCCAAGCCAGCCTCCGCGTGATGTTTTGGGAATGAATGGCCCTATTAACAACACGCTTCAGCGGCGGCCTTTTCTCTCAGCAAGTTCGAAATTGTTCTTGGGCTAAAGGGTATGCATTGCGGTCTTTTCCCAAGCGTCCAGCATTCCTGCCACTGTCCAGGCCTGAGCAATGCATCCACGAGGCGTGAAGGGCGGATCAGCATCATAGATCTCCCCGACAGAACCCAGACCCTGGGCTTGGAGGTGGTGGATCACAGGCGCCAGGAAAGATGCCGCAGCCTGAGGATCATTGTGAACCCGCAGATGAGCCGTCACAAACGGCCCCAGCAACCACCCCCAGACGGTACCCTGATGATAGGCCCCGTCGCGCTCGGTCTGGCCCCCGGCGTAGGTACCTTTGTAGTGAGGATCGTCAGGCGCAAGGGTCCTGAGGCCCGGAGAGGCCTGCAAATGGCGCGCAACCGTATCCACGATGGCCCGTTGCCTTTCCAGATCAAAGGGACTTTCGGGCAGCGCCACAGCAAAGATCTGGTTGGGTCTTAGCGAGGCGTCATTCCCATCAGGCCCATCGAGCACGTCAAAACAATACCCTGCCGGGGCATTCCAGAACCTTTCGAAACCTTTCATCGTCTGCTTGGCCGAGTGCTGAAAATCATCTCCCGGGCTCTGCAACTCGTCCGCAAATTCTTTCATCGCAACCAGTGCGTTCAACCAAAGGGCGTTGATTTCGACGGGCTTGCCAATTCGCGGTGTGATCACCTGGGCCCCTACTTTGGCATCCATCCAGGTCAGTTGCAGCCCCTCCTGTCCCGCATAAAGAAGCCCATCGGCCCGATCAAGATGAATGTTGTAACGAGTGCCGCGCATGAAGGCAGCTATCATGTCGCAGAGCACAGGGAAAACCTGCTTCAGAAAGTCTCTGTCATGCGTGTGCTCCCAGTAGGCACGTACGGCTAGGAAATACCATAGGGTGGCGTCCACAGCGTTGTATTCCGGCTTCTCGCCCGATTCAAGAAAACGATTAGGAAGCATGCCGCCATTTGCAAAACCCGCCCAGGCCAGCAGGATGTTGCGAGCCACATCGGACCGCCCAGTGGCAAGAGCCACTCCCGGCAACGCAACCATCGTGTCACGTCCCCAGTCACTGAACCAGTGGTAGCCGGCGATCACCGTGTAACCTTCAGAGTCTTTCAAATTCCTCTTAACAACGAACTGGTCCGCGGCAAGTACAAGCTGGTCAACCCAGGCGGCAACCTCGACACCGCGATGCAGGTCGTGAAATTGCGTCAGAAGCTTCTTTTGCCGCGCTTCATGCCTTTCGAGAGCTGATTGTGCATCCACTTCGGGTCGCGGCACGGTGCTGGCAACTACCAGTACGGAATCGCCTGGAGAGAGTGTGGCGAAAAAGGTGCCTGCGTGGAGATGGTCTTCCTGCGAATTCATCCCGCGGAACCGCTCCATACTCAACTCGAAGGCGCGATACCACTGGTGGTTGGGTTCGACGCTCGACGCCGAACTGAGTACGTAAAACGGCGCCGCGCCATAGAATGCGTTCACGCACAAACCATGGTCGACGCGGCGAATATCCATGTGCCAGGATCCCGCGCGGGTCAGACTGTGAAAATCGCGATAGTTGACCAGCACCTTGATCGACAGTTTCACGGGTTCGCCAGCGCGCTCGAGGCGATAACGAACATAGGTGGTGTTTGCGCCCTGCTCCATCCAGATCTTCTTGGTCAGGAGGGCATCGGCGAGGGCGTATGTCCACACGGGGCTTGTGCCTTCCAGTCGAAACTCCTCAATTCGCCGGAAACCCTGAGGTTCGATCACGCCACTACGCCAGCGGTTGGTTGCCAGAGGGTAGGGCCTGCCGTCGTATTCCGCCACCTCGTCGAACTTCGGCACCAGCAGAGTACGTCCCAAGGGAGGTCGCAGGGCAGCGATCAAAAGCCCATGGTAGCGACGGGTTAGCTGCCCGCCCACCGTTCCGGAAGCAAAACCGCCCAGGCCATTGGTCACGAGCCACTCGCGCGATTCGGCTGCATTGACGTCTCCGCAGATTTCACGGCCAAAACTTATAAGGGGTGTACACGTTGTCGTATTGGGATCATTCATAAGGGCACCTGACGGCATTGTACCGCAATGTTTGCAGTCCGCAGTTGCGGCGATTGCACTTCAACATCCAACCCCGCTCTGCTGGAGCAGTTTAGCCACGAGGCCGGTCCAGCCTGTCTGATGGCTGGCTCCGATGCCCGCCCCGTTATCCCCGTGGAAGTACTCGTTGAACAGAATCAGGTCTCGCCAGTAAGGGTCCGTCTGGAACATTTCCGTCCCGCCATAGACGGGGCGGCGCCCGTCGGCCCCACGCAAAAAGATCCGGCACAAGCGCTGCGAGATCATCGTCGCAACCTCCCAAAGCGTCAACATCTGGCCTGAACCCGTAGGGCATTCCACTTTGAGATCGTCGCCGTAGTAGTGGTGATACTTCTGCAGGGACTCAATAATCAGGAAGTTGACCGGAAACCACACAGGACCCCGCCAGTTGGAATTACCTCCAAAAAGCCCGGTGGTGGATTCCGCCGGTTCGTAGTCCACCGAGTGCGTGTGGCCGTCCAGTTGTAACGAATATGGGTGCTGCTCATGGTATTTCGAAAGCGAGCGAATTCCGAAGGGCGAAAGAAACTCGTTTTCGTCCAACATGTATCTCAGCACGCGCAGGAGGCGCTCGCGAGTTGGGATAGAGAGTAATCGCCTTACGCCGTGCACGGATTTCTGGCTGGTGTCCATCAAGCTGGCCATGTTGGGGTGGAAATCAACGAACCATCGCATCCTTGATTTGAAGCCCGGAAACCGTTCTACAATCTCAGGCTCCAGAGACTGGACCGCAAATAGCGGAATCAGCCCCACCATTGAGCGGACTTTCATAAAAACGTGGCGAGAATCGGACATGTGCAGGACGTCGTAGTAGAAGCCATCTTCCTCGTCCCACAGCCCGACGCCCTTTCCGCCTCGGTTGTTCATAGCGTCAACGATGTACACGAAATGCTCAAAGAATTTGCTCGCCACGTCTTCGTAGGCGGAATCTTCCTTGGCCAGCTCAAAAGCGATCACCAGCATGTTGAGGCTGTACATGGCCATCCAGCTTGTTCCGTCGGATTGCTCGATAAAGCCACCCATCGGCAGCGGCTTGGAGCGATCGAATATCCCGATGTTGTCAAGCCCCAGAAAGCCTCCTTCGAAGACGTTGTTGCCCTGGGGGTCTTTCCGGTTCACCCACCAGGTGAAATAGAGGAGCAGCTTGTGGAACACCCGCTCCAGGAAATTCCGGTCAGCCTTGCCGCGGCGCTTTTTTTCAATCTTGTAGACTCGCCACGCCGCCCAGGCATGTACCGGAGGGTTCACATCGGCAAGAGCCCATTCGTAAGCTGGAAGCTGCCCGTTTGGGTGCATGTACCATTCGCGGAGAAGCAGAATCAGTTGCCGCTTGGCGAATTCCGGGTCAATCAACGCCAGGGTGATGCAGTGGAAGGCCAGATCCCACGCGGCGTACCAGGGATACTCCCACTTGTCCGGAATAGAGATCACATCGTTGTTGTAAAGATGGACCCACTCGTGATTGCGCCCTTCCCAGCGCTCCGGCGGGGGCGGCGGATAGGACGGATCACCTTCCAGCCAGGTTCGCACGTCGTAGTGGTAAAACTGCTTGCTCCAGAGCATTCCCGAGAACGCCTGGCGCATGGCATTCTTCGAGTCGGCTGAAAGGCCATCCGGCACGATCGTCCGGTAAAAGTCGTCGGCTTCCGCAATGCGCTGATCAAACATTTCGCTGAAAGCTTCAGCCAGCACTCCCGGCGCCGGCTCAGTGTTCCTGAACCGCAGCCGAATCTCTACGCTTTTGCCTGGGTCAATCTTCAGGTGATAGTGGGCGGCGGCTTTCGTCCCGTGGAATGAATTCACGGCATTCTGGTCACGATGAACGACCGCATTGTTGATGCCATCCTTAACAAAGGGCGTCCTGTTCTCGACTCCGAAAAGGCGGTGCAGGTTGGTCTCGTTCTCAGTAAACAGCAGATTGGGAGAACCTTCGCAGATCAGCCATCGCTTGCCGTAGTATTCGTGAACTACGCTCATCGCGACGGCACCGTCGACAGCCCAGTCACGTGCGATCCGGGGCCGCTGGTCGCCGCGTCCCCAAGACCATCGGTTGCGGAACCAGACCGTTGGCAGCAGATCCAGTTCCGCCGATTCCGGTCCCCGGTTCCAGGCCGTCACTCGGATCAAAAGGTCCTCCTCGGTGGCTTTGGCATATTCCACAAACACGTCAAAGTAGCGGCTCTCGTCGAAAACCCCGGTATCCAGCAGCTCGAACTCGGGGTCTTTGCGCCCGCGCCTGCGGTTCTCCTCTACAAGCTGAGTGTAGGGAAACTCGGCCTGGGGATACTTATAGAGATATTTCATGTAAGAGTGCGTGGGAGTGGAATCAAGATAAAAGTAGTATTCCTTGACGTCCTCGCCGTGGTTGCCTTCGTTGCCTGTCAAGCCAAACAGCCGCTCTTTCAGAATGGGATCTCGGCCATTCCAGAAGGAGAAGGCCAGACAGATGTATTGATGGCGGTCACAAATGCCGGCGATGCCGTCCTCGCCCCAGCGGTAAGTCCGGCTGCGCGCGTGATCGTGCGGCAGATATTCCCAGGCTGTGCCGTCAGCGCTATAATCCTCACGCACCGTCCCCCATTGGCGCTCCGACAAATACGGCCCCCATCGATTCCAGTGCCCCTCACGCTGTCGGGATTCTTCCAGTCTCTGCTCTTCTGCTGTCATATTCCTCTGCTCTTGTATTTGTAACGCAACGTTCGCTTTCGAAGAACATTGCAGGTGACAAAGAAAATTGTCTCCGTCAATTGCAACCGTCTCAATCGTAACATTTCGCCATTGTACCGCAGCGTTGAATGCCGTGCCCTTGTACCGCAACGTTCTCTTTTTGACTTGCCTTGAATCCCTGCAAGATTCTTGCTTGGATTGCCACTCAAAAGCCGCAAGGCCGGAAATCGGGCCTTGCGCTACAAAGGCAACAGAATTCCCACCATTGACTCCGGCGATGGCGGGTGCTACAAGCATATAGATAGAACCAAAAAAGACAGTCTCAAACACCTCAAGGAGCCGACGATGAAACGACGAGATTTCTTGAGAAAGAGCACTGCCGCCGCGGCCGGGCTGGTGGCGTCAAAAAGCGTGGTCCGTGCCGCGCAAGAAGGCTCAACTGCTGGACCTATCATTCCCCGCCGTCCGCTTGGCAAAACGGGCGAGCAGCTTTCGATCATTGCCCTCGGCGGCATCGTGGTCATGGACGTTTCCCAGCAATTCGCCAACAACATCGTTGCTGAAGCCATCGATCGCGGCATTAATTACATTGACATTGCTCCTTCGTACGGTAATGCGCAGGAGAGGATGGGACCAGCGCTCAAGCCTTACCGCAACCGGGTTTTTCTGGCTTGCAAAGAGCTTCCACGCGACAAGGCGGGCGCCGAGAAGGAACTTGATGAATCGCTCCGTCAGCTCCAGACCGACCATCTCGATCTGTACCAGCTTCACGCCCTTGCTAAAGTGGAAGATGTGCATCAGGCGCTCGGCCCGGGCGGTGCTCTGGAAGCCCTTGTGGCA
Organism: Terriglobia bacterium; assembly: GCA_046705285.1. GTDB lineage: Bacteria > Acidobacteriota > Terriglobia > UBA7540 > UBA7540 > SCRD01. The sequence goes on along the minus strand of JBJKQK010000130.1, from coordinate 48,621 downwards.
GCCAAAAAAGCCGGCAAGGTGCGATTCCTCGGCTTTTCCGCTCACTCGGTTGAAGCCGCGCTGATTGCCATGGACCAGTTTGAATTCGATACGGTGCTCTTCCCGGTCAATTTCGTCATGTACTCTCAGGCCAATTTCGGACCGCAGATCGTCCAGCGTGCCCGAGAAAAACAGATGGGCATGATGGCCATCAAAGCCATGGCCAAAACGGTCTGGCCTGCTTCGCTGGGGAAGCACCATCCGTACTCGAAGTGCTGGTACAAGCCCACGACGCTTCCCAGGCAGGCGGCGTTGGCGCTTCGGTGGACGCTCTCTCAGCCGGTTGTGGCTGCCGTTCCTCCTGGCGAAATCGAGTATTTCCGCCTTGCGATGGATGTCGCGGAGCGTTTCACTCCGGTGAATGAAGAGGAAACTAAGAAACTGATGGCTCAGGCCAAGAGCCTTCAACCTCTGTTCCATCTCGGGTCGGCCTGACGGCTGAATCTGCCCTTTGTACCGGAGCGTTCGCGTTTCAGAGTTACGGGTTCTTTCCTTACGTTCTGCCCCGAACGGCCCTCAACGGCTAAAGCCACGATCGGCTGCCAATCGTTTCTTTTGTGGCATGGCCGAAGCCATGCCCCCCTAAAAGAACTGCTGAGTTTCCGAAGGTCGAAACTCGCTGCAAGCGCCGGTGTCAAAACGACGGTCTGTGCCAGCCCGTGTTGTGCTATGCTTCCCTCCTTACCCTGGGGGCGTCCAGCCGCTCAGGTTAAACTTGCTTTGAGGAAGTATATGATCCAATATCGTTACACCTTATCCGAGCGTGAAATTCCCAAGAGCTGGTACAACGTGATTCCGGACCTTCCGGCTCCGTTGCCGCCGCCCCTGCATCCCGTCACCGGAGCGCCGGCCGGCCCGGAAGATCTCGCGCCCATTTTCCCCATGGCGCTCATCGAGCAGGAGGTATCAACGGCTTCAAGCATTCCCATCCCCGAGCCGGTGCTCGACGTCCTGCGCTTGTGGCGGCCTACGCCTCTTTACCGCGCGCGGCGCTTGGAGCAGGCGCTGGGTACGCCAGCCAAAATTTTCTACAAGTACGAAGGTGTTTCGCCCGCCGGCAGCCACAAGCCGAACACCTCCGTCGCCCAGGCTTATTACAACAAGGCGGCAGGCACCAAGAGGCTATCCACGGAAACCGGCGCCGGCCAGTGGGGCAGCGCTCTAGCCTATGCCTGCAATGTCTTCGATATGGAGTGCATGGTCTACATGGTGAAGTGCAGCTACTTCCAGAAGCCTCACCGCCGCACCATCATGCAATGCTGGGGCGCCAACTGTATTCCTTCGCCCAGTGACCAGACGGCCGCGGGACGCGACGTTCTGGCTGCCGACCCGGAATGCCCCGGTAGCCTGGGCATCGCCATCAGTGAGGCGGTGGAAGATGCCGTCAGCCGCAAGGACACCAACTATTCGCTGGGCAGTGTGCTCAACCACGTCCTGCTACACCAGACGGTGATTGGCCAAGAAGCCATCGAGCAGTTCAAGCTGGCCGAAGCTTTTCCGGACATCGTGATCGGCTGCTGCGGTGGAGGGAGTAACTTCGGCGGAATCGCGTTTCCCTTCATCCCGCACAAGGCCGCGGGGAGGGATATTCGCCTGATCGCCGTTGAGCCGGCCGCCTGCCCCACCATGACCAAGGGGCTCTACGCCTACGATTTCGGCGACAAGAGTGGAATGACGCCGCTGCTCAAAATGGAAACCCTGGGGCATGACTTTATTCCACCCGGCATCCACGCCGGCGGGCTCCGCTACCACGGCATGTCACCTCTCGTCAGCCTGCTTCACCAGAAGGGCGTGGTGGACGCAACGAGCTATCCGCAATTGCAGTGCTTCGAAGCCGCTATCACTTTTTCGCGCTCGGAAGGCATTGTGGTGGCGCCGGAAACCTCGCACGCTGTTTGCGCGGCTATCGACGAGGCGCTGAAGGCGAAGGAAGAAGGTAAGGAGAAAACCATCCTCTTCAATCTCAGCGGCCACGGCTTCTTCGATATGGCCGCGTATGAAAAGTACTTCGCCGGCGAGCTCACCGACTACGAATATCCGGAAGAAAAGGTCCACCAGGCCTTGGCGCATCTGCCCAAAGTACCATAGCACCTGCCCCGGCTTGCGCGGACCGCATCCCTTGCGGCCTGCGAATCCTTTGGCATTTGTATCGCGGGCGCTTACGACCCGCGGCAGCTTTTCTCTTTGAGCGGCTCGCAGCAACCCCGGCCGCCGGGGTATGGGTTACAGTTTTCTCGTGGCTCTTCCCCGGTTGATCGTTGGTCGCTTTGTGATATCCTTGAGCAGGGCAATATACCCACGACAACGCGGACAGGTAAGAATTCCTGGGTCAAAATTGACCCAGCAAGGAGATAGCTATGCGAATGCTTCTCGAAGTCAAGATTCCGCATGAGAAATTCAACGCCGCTGTGAGAGACGGCAGTGTGGGGAAGAAAATAAAGAGCATCCTCGACGAGATCAAGCCTGAGGCCGCCTACTTTACAGAAATGGATGGGAGCCGAGGCGCCATTCTGGTCGTCGATCTGGAAGGCCCGTCCAAGGTTCCAGCACTCGCCGAGCCGTGGTTTCTTCAGTTCAACGCGGACTGCAAATTCCGCATTGTGATGACACCGGACGTTCTGGCTAAAGCCGGCTTGGAAGCCATTGGCAAGAAGTGGGCCTGACCCGGCTTTCCACTGAATGACGGTTGTTAACCGGCTGCGGCAATGCGCTCTAGCTGGTGGTGTGTCTGCCGCACTTCTAAAGGATTGCGACAAACAGGCTGGGCCTCAGAGCCCGGGTCTTAAACTCGACAGGGAGATTTACCATGGCAGAAAAGAAGATCATTGCGGTTGCGGGAGCAACGGGGGCGCAAGGCGGCGGAATGGCTCGCGCTATTCTGGCCGACCCGAGCGGGGGCTATGCGGTACGTGCGCTCACGCGGGACGTAAATTCTGAAAAGGCCAAAGCTCTGGCCCGGCAGGGCGCGGAAGTCGTAGCGGCGGACCTGGATGACCCGGAAAGCCTGAAGAAAGCGTTTGCAGGGGTATATGGAGCATACTGCGTCACGTTTTACTGGGCGCACTTCTCGCCCGAACGGGAACTGGCTGAAGTTAAGTCAATGGCGCAGGCCGCGAAGCAGGCGGGCCTCCAGCACGTCATCTGGTCAACGCTTGAAGACACGCGCAAGTGGGTGCCGCTCGATGACAATCGGATGCCTACGCTGATGGGAAAATATAAAGTCCCTCACTTTGACGCCAAGGGCGAGGCCAATCAGGCGTTCACCAGCCTGGGCGTGCCGGTCACGCTTCTGCTGACATCCTTCTACTGGGACAACTTTATCTATTTCGGCATGGGGCCGAAGAAAGGTCCGGATGGCAAGCTCGCCATCGCCCTCCCCATGGACGACAAGAAACTGCCGGGCATCGCCGCCGAAGATATCGGCAAGTGCGCTTACGGCATCTTCAAGCGGGGCCGCGAGTTCATCGGCAAGACCGTGGGTATCTCCGGCGAGCAACTGACCGGCGCGCAGATGGCAGCATCGCTCTCCAAGGCGCTTGGCCAGGACGTTCGCTACAACGCCGTGACGCCCGACCAATACCGCGCGTTCGGCTTCCCGGGCGCCGATGACCTCGGCAACATGTTCCAATTCAAACGCGACTTTAATGAATATTTCTGCGGGGCGCGCAATCCCGATTTCGCCCGCAGCCTGAATCCTGAACTCCAGAACTTCGATACCTGGCTTGCCAAGAACAACAGCCGGATCCCAATCGACTAGCTGCGCGGTGTGCTCAGGGGACAAGCATCAACCAGGCCATCGTCGCCGACTGGCCCAGTTTGCCGGTGCCATGTTTCCGCGTGGCACATTTCCAGTTCGAATCGGTGGAAGCCTTCGGAGCCGTCTTCGGCCCGCATGGGCGGGCCATTGACCCCGCTTGTCCCAGCTACACGAAAGCCCAGCCAATTTGTCGCCTCAGCGCAGTAAGACGATAACCCCAGCAGGCCACAGAAACCGTGACAACCATAGCGCGCATATGAAGAGGGCAGGTGGCAATGGCCGGTCCAGGAGGTCGGACTTTCTGGTGCATCGGACAGCCAGCTAAAGGGACAGAAGGCGCTGACAGGAACAGCCGGTGTTGCTACCCGCCCTTGCGCCGGTTTGATAGGACGCCACGGGACGAGGTAACATCTAAAGTAGTGAGGAGAAAGATGGGTGCAAAGGCCTTGCGGGTGATGGCCGTGGGGGCCCTGTTGGGACTACTGATGTTCCCGGCGCCGCTCAAAGCTACCATCCGGCTCTATCTGCGGGACGGCAGCTATATAAACGTCAAAAGCTACCAGGTGATCGGCGATCGCGTCCGCTACTACAGCGCGGACCGCGGCGATCAGGAAGAGATTCCCAAGTCAATGGTAGATTTTGCCGCAACCGCGCGTGCTGAGGCTGCAAAGAAATCGGAACAGGCCAAACAACTGAAGGCCGCGGAGGAACTGCAGAATCAGAGGTTCGAGATCCCAGCGAACACGGGATACAGGATCAAGCCGGGCATCAACTTGCCTTCCAGTTCCGGTGTCTATGCCTTTGACGGGACGCGTGTGATTCCCCTGATCCAGGACCCCGCGAAAGTTGTCACCGACAAGAAGCGAATTGCACTGATCTTGATGATGCCCGGGCCCCTGCTGAAAAAGCAGGCGTTTGTGGTGCTCCCGGGTGCCAAGGCCGCCGTGCGAATTACAGTGCCGCAACCCGTTTTCTATGTCCAGGACGACGGCAACTGGGCTGAACACGCGCAACTGATCCCTCTGGTCGGAAAGAAAGACTCGCGAGTTGTTGAAAGAATCCAATCTGGAATCGGTGTGGGGAAGTCGGGAGAGATGAGGAAGGACCTGCCGCTTCAGCGCATCCGCCTGGCGGCAAGCGTCTACGAACTGAAGCCCCTGAAGCCACTCGCGTCCGGTGAATATGCCCTGGGTGAACTGGTCGATCAGAAGCTCAACATTGATGTCTGGGATTTTGGCATCGACCTTCCAGGTTCAAAATGAGTCGTTATGCGAGGGCTCGAGTGTGTGGGGATGAATCTTTATTGGACCCGCAGTACGTATTATTGAGTCTGACAGAAGGTCCCGCGCCGCAGGAAGCCTGACGAATCGTTGTAAGAAAGGTTCTAGGTACCTATTTAATCGGTTTGACGTTCTTCAGTTCAAGAACTCCAGGCGATGGCTTTTCCTTGGGTGGGGGTCCACTCACCTTAATTGTGTTGATACTTTCCTCGCACGCCTTCATATCCAATGATTTGTCGCCGGAGCCGGCTTTGCAATTAGCCTGAATAATGTGGTCCGGCGAAATGATATGGGCTGTCAGCAGGTCAGGGCTTCCCACGTTTGAGCTGAAACTGATGGCCGGCAGGACTTTGGCATGTTCGGAAGACTGCCAGATCAGAGCGGCATCGCGGCCCTCGATCTTAGTGTGGTCAAACTGATAGCCGGGAATATTCTGGTAGGTCCCGGTTGTCTCCCACTTGGCCAGAAGTTGTGGCGAGAACGTGTCTGAATTGTCCGGATTAGGCTGTGAAGTAATGATCAGCTGCGGTCCCTTGCTGAAAAGGTGGGAACGATAGATCTTGACGCCTCCGGGAAAATCCTCCACCTTGCCGTAAATACACTTGGCAACCTTCATGTCGATTCCCAGAGTCTTGTTCTGGTAAGGAAGAAGCTGGAGGGCCTTGTTGGCTCTGGTCCCTTCGTAATAGGGATACCATTTGACCAGGACATATTCGGTCAGGATCGCCGCTCCACCGATCACGATAATCCCGATGGCGACCTTCGCCTGCATTGATAACTTCTTCAGCATGCGGTCATCTTAGCCCGAGTTTCAGAACTGGCGCAAACTTTCCTGGCGGCTTATTCCACCCGAAGCAGGGGGCTGACTTTTTCAATAACCCTGCCAACCTGCTGGGCGGGAACACCCCGCTCGCGCAGCTTGCCAGTCAGCGCCAGGGAATCTTTTTCACTCACCACCAGAAGCAGCCCGCCGGAGGTTTGAGGGTCATAAAGCAGGTTGCGGATCTCCTGCGGAATCTTCGGGTCAAAATCCACGCAGCCGGCCAGGAACTTCACATTGTTTTTCAGGCCGCCGGGTATGTAACCCCCTCGCGAACAATCAACCGCGCCGGGAAAGAACTCGATTTGACGATGCTGAAATACGAGGCTGACGCCGCTGGCGATGGCCATGCTGCGCGCGTGGCCCAGCAGGCCGAAACCCGTGACGTCGGTAGCGGCGTGAACGTCAAATTCGCGCGCTACCTCGCTGGCCGTACGATTCAGGGTTCGCATGGATTCAATGGAAGCTTTGACAGACGCTTCGCTCGCCTTCTGCTTTTTCAACGCCGTGGCAACGATGCCGGTGCCAAGGAGCTTGGTCAGGATCAGGCGGTCGCCCGGCCGGGCGCCGCGGTTGGCCAGCACCCGTTTGGGATCCACCACCCCGGTGACCGCGTAGCCGAACTTCATCTCCTCGTCGCCGATGGAATGCCCGCCGATCACCGAACAGCCCGCCTCCTGCATCTTGGCCAAGCCGCCCTGCATAATCTTTTCAAGAATGTTCAAGTCACGGCCCGTGTTGGGAAAACCCACAATCGAAAGCGCGGAAACCGGCCGCCCGCCCATGGCGTAAACGTCGCTGAGAGCGTTGGTGGCGGCGATCTCGCCAAATGTCCAGGGATCGTCCACAATGGGGGTGAAGAAATCGACCGTCTGCACCAGCGCGAGGTCGGGCGCGACCAGATACACACCCGCGTCGTCGGCAGAGTCGAAGCCGATCAGGACGTTGGGGTCAGATTGTCTCGGCAGCTTGGCCAGGAGCGAGTCCAAAATACTTGGACTCAACTTGGCCGCTCAACCCGCTGCCTTGACCATCGCGGTCAATCGCGTTCTGTCATCCATAATTGGCATTATAAGATGAAGTTGGGAATCAATGTGGATGGGCAGAGTTTCGCGGGTAAAATCGGAAGGTCGCAATGTCACAATAAGAATAAGGCCGTGCTCAGCCCAGGACTTTAACACAAAGGGCACGGAGGACCTCCCTCTGCGATCTCTGTACTGATGCCTTTCGGCCACGGGCGACACAGAGAAAAAACAGCACGGAATCGCTTCAAATCCCTTCTGTGCCGTCTGTGTTAAATTCTGAAGATGACCCGGACCCCCAACGATGCGGCAATACAGAGTCAGTCCAAGCCGCCGCGTCAGGAGAACAACCATGTTTCCATTCAACGGCGTTGACTTCATGGAAATCGATTCCTCGCTGAGCGATGAGGAAAGGCTTGTCCGGCAGACGGTCCGCGAGTTTGCCGACCAGGAAGTGATGCCGCGCATCGAGGATTGGTATCGCGAAGGCAAATTCCCTCTGCACCTGGTACCCACGATGGGAGAACTGGGTTTCCTGGGAGCCAACCTCAGCGGCTACGGCTGCACGGAGATGTCCAACGTGCAATATGGCCTGATCATGCAGGAACTGGAACGCGCCGACAGCGGACTCCGCAGCTTTGTTTCCGTCCAAACGTCACTGGTGATGCATCCCATCCACGCATTTGGTTCCGAAGAGCAGAAGCAGCGCTGGCTTCCCGCGCTGCAACAGGGTAAAGCGGTGGGATGCTTTGGCCTGACGGAGCCCGATTTCGGATCGAATCCGGCCGCGATGCGAAGCCGCGCCTTGAAGGACGGCGGTGAATACATCCTGAACGGTGAAAAAACCTGGATCACCAACGGCACCATTGCTGACGTCGCTCTGATCTGGGCGCGGACGCCGGAAGGGGTTCGCGGATTCCTGGTGGAAAAGGGCACAGCAGGCTTCACCGCCAAAGACATCAAAGGTAAGATGTCGCTGCGCGCTTCGGTGACGTCATCGCTTTCGCTCCAGGAAGTACGGGTTCCAGCCGCAAATATGCTGCCGGGAGCGCAGGGTTTGAAAGCCGCTCTCGATTGCCTTACCCAAGCGCGCTACGGGATCGGCTGGGGAGCGATCGGCGCTGCGATGGCCTGTTACAACGAAGCCCTGGAATACGCGAAGGTCCGCAAACAGTTCGACGACAAGCCCATCGCCTCACACCAGTTGATCCAGGCCCAGTTTGCAGAGATGATTACCGAGATCACGAAGGCGCAGTTGCTGGCGCTCCACGTGGGCCGTTTAAAGGATCTTGGCCGCGCCGACCACGCGCACGTATCCATGTTGAAACGGAACAACGCCAAAATCGCCCTCGACGCTGCACGTACCGCTCGAGACATCCTGGGCGCGACCGGCGTGGGCGACGACCATCCCGTCTTCCGCCACATGTGCAACCTGGAATCAGTATTTACTTACGAAGGTACGAATAATATCCACACGCTGATCATCGGCGAGCGCGCCACCGGCATTGCCGCGTACAAATGAGAGAGGCGCTCAGCTCACCACGAATTAGCGGTCGACGACTTTCATTGCGCGTTCTGGGTAGCGGTCGCCAGCGGCAACACCCTTGGGAGCAACTTCGTCGATCCGCTCAAGCTCGTCCGGGCTGAGGCTGATGTCCAGCGCTGCCAGGTTCTCTTCGAGGTGCGAGATGCGGCTGCTTCCCGGAATGGGAATCATGTCCTCGCCCTGAGCCAGGACCCAGGCCAACGCCAGTTGCGAAGGCTTGCACTTTTTCTCCGCAGCCATCTCTTCAATGTGCTTCACCAGGTCGAGATTGCGCTGAAAGTTGTCTCCCTGGAACCTAGGACTCATGAGGCGCCAGTCACCCGGCTCAAGGTCACCGGAACTCTTGATCTTGCCGGTAAGGAAGCCCCGGCCGAGCGGGCTGTAAGGCACAAAGGTGATTCCAAGTTCCCGACAAAGAGGGATCAACTCATCTTCGGGATCGCGGCTCCAAAGGGAGTATTCGGTTTGCAGTGCGCTGATCGGATAGGTCTTGTGCGCACGGCGGATGGTTGCAGGCGCAGCCTCTGAAAGTCCCAGGCAGCGGATCTTGCCCTCTTCCACTAGCCGGGACATGGCTCCCACCGTCTCTTCGATGGGCACCTTGGTGTCAACGCGGTGCTGGTAATACAAATCGATCGTATCGATTCTAAGGCGCTTCAGGCTTGCGTCGCACGCCTGCCGGACATACTCTGGCCGGCCACTGATTCCGACGAAGTTTCCGGCCTCGTCTCTCTGGTTCCCAAACTTGGTGGCCAGTATGACCTGGTCCCGGCGGTCTCGAATGGCCTTGCCGACCAGTTCTTCGTTGTGTCCCCTGCCATAAACGTCGGCCGTATCGAGGAAATTCATTTCCAGGTCCAGGGCACGGTGGATGACATCAATCGATTCCTGATCGTTCCGGGATCCATAGAACTCGGACATTCCCATGCAACCCAACCCCATGGCTGACAATGAAAACGAGCTGTGACCCAGTTTCCGATATTGCATTCTTTTTCGCCTCCGCTTTCCTGATGTTAGATGACCGTTCAGGATAACATTGGCGAGGTGCCTCCTCAAGGTTTGCGAATCCCTTTGCGGTGGAACATGCGCGACTTGTCGGCCGGATTCCTCTCGAACCGGCCGGTGAGACGGCAAGGCTGGAAAGCGGCCCCCGTATTACAAGAGTTTTCCAGGGAACTCTCCTGGAAGGTGAAGCGTATTAAGAGATAGAGCGAAGGAAATCTGTTCTCGATACTCGCGATAGCTGCGATAGAATGCTTTGCTAGGAAAGGAGATCGCCTTGGGTTCTTCCCCGCCGCCCGTCGAGCCTTCTCGTATGCGGCCAGACCGGCATATTGTGTGGGCCATAGTGCTCCTCATCGGATTCATCATTGCCTCGGGCATCTTCATGGTCTGGTTCGGGCTACGCATCCTTTCCCATAGCGTGCACGTCAAAGTCACCGAGAGCAGTCCCGACAGGAAAGTGGTAACGGTGAACACGCCGGTGGGCGATTTCAAGGTCTCCAAGGAGGAGAATGTCCGCGGCCTTCAGCTCGGTCTACCCGTTTATCCCGGCGCGACCCGAGTAACAGATTCTCATGAAAACGACTCCGTTTCCCTCGCCTTCGATCTGCCAGACCGGCTGAACCTTCGCATTGCAGTGGCAAAATTCAACACCCCCGATCCCCTTGATAAAGTTCGTGAGTTTTACAAACAGCGACTGGGTGGTGAGGTGACGAGCTTTAGCCAGACTGACCACAGCGGAAAGACCGTTTTCGAGATAAAGTACGGCGAACAAAACAAGGTCGTATCACTCAGCCCACGTGACGGCGGAACACGGATCGACTTGGTAAGGATTTTTCACGGCCGAGCCGAACCCAACTGAATCCGTCCCGCGGGGGTTCCCAACCTGCACGCTGTTCAGACCAGTCGATGGCAAATTACAGTGACATCACTCTGCGTAGCCGTACCTCTTGAGTTCCGTCGAATCGACTGTCGCAGACCGCCCCCCGAGGTTTGTCCCCCTTCCATCCTGCAGTCCTCGTCAAGTGAAGTGCTGTTCGCGACTTTTTGGATCCTGTTTTCCCTTCTTGCCAGCCGAACCCGGCACTTTGCTGAATATCCCTTACTTGCCTTCGCAGATGCCGATATAATACCCGATTCACAAATGGTACAGGGGGATGCAAATGCAACTTTCATCTTTTAAAAACGAACCTTTAAGTAACTTCCAGGGAAATCCTGAGTATTTTCGCCGAATGAAGGAGGCCCTTCAGGACGTCAGACGAGAACTTGGAGGAAAGTACCCGTTGGTGATCGGCGCGGAGCGAATTGAAACTGAGGAAACGTTTCACTCTTACAATCCTGCAGACAAGGACCAGGTTGTTGGCACGTTTTCCAAAGGTGATCCCGACTCCGCGGCCCTAGCCATCCGAAAAGCTGAGGAAAGCTTTGAAAGCTGGAGCCGTACGCCGGCGGAAACCCGAGTGAATCTCCTGATCTCGACAGCGAAGATCCTTCGCGATCGAAAGTTCCATTATGCCGCCTGGATGGTTTATGAAGTAGGTAAGTCCTGGGCTGAAGCTGACGCGGATGTGGCTGAAGCAATTGATTTTTGCGAGTTCTATGCCCGCGAAATGCTGCGCCTCGCCGGCCACCAGCCAGTGACTCCTGTCCCTGGTGAGCGTAACCGACTGGAGTACATCCCGTTGGGCGTCGGGGTTGTCATTCCCCCATGGAACTTCCCGCTGGCGATCCTCACAGGGATGACAGTGGCCTCGATTGTAGCTGGCAACACCGTGGTGCTCAAGCCTTCGAGCGACTCGCCTACGATTGGCTACAAGTTCTTTGAGGCGCTTGAGGAGGCGGGCATGCCGGCAGGGGTCGTGAACTTCCTGCCTGGTCCCGGCTCCACGGTGGGCGATGCGCTCGTCGCCCATCCCCATACTCGATTCATTGCCTTTACCGGCTCGAAGGAAGTAGGCCTGCACATCAACGAGCTGGCGGCAAAGCATCAACCGGGGCAGATCTGGATTAAACGGGTGATTGCAGAGATGGGGGGCAAGGATTCTATTGTCGTCGACAGCGAGACGGACCTGGAATCAGCGGTCGAGGGCGTTACCGCTTCGGCTTTTGGTTACCAGGGCCAGAAGTGCTCAGCCTGTTCACGTGCTATCGTCGTGGAAACGGTCTACGAGGCTTTTCTGGAGAAGCTGAAGGATCGTGTCGAAAGGATTAAGGTTGGGAATCCGGCAGACCCCGACACCTATATGGGCCCGGTGATCAACAGGCGGGCCAGGGAGTCTATCGAGGAGTACATCCTGGTCGGAAAGAAGGAGGGTCGCCTCGTGACAGGCGGCAAGCAAGCCTCCGGCCCGGGCCATTTCCTTGAACCCACCATTATTGCGGACGTTCCTCCTGATGCGCGGCTGTCGCAGGAAGAGGTTTTCGGACCTGTTCTGGCAGTGCTCAGGGCGGCGGACTTTGATGAAGCTCTTAAGATCGCCAACAACACCGAATATGGCCTGACCGGTTCCGTTTACACTAAGAACCGAGCGAAAATCGAGAAGGCAGCGCAGCGATTCCACGTGGGAAACCTTTACTTCAATCGCAAATGCACGGGCGCGCTGGTGGGCGGCCACCCCTTCGGCGGATTCAATATGTCGGGAACAGATTCAAAAGCCGGCGGGCGTGACTATCTGTTGCTGTTCACCCAGGCCAAGTCGATCTCCGAGAAACAGACTGCATAGCGGTTCGTCGAAAATTGCTTTGGCCGTGTTATTCCGAGCCCATTCGCTTTGTTCAGGATGGCTTTCGCAAAGAACCTCAGCATTGGCGGTATCAGGGAAATGCTGTGAGCTGTTCGATGCCCACATGTCAGCCACGTGGCTACATACGCCGCCGTGGGATGGCATAACTGTCGAATTCATGACAAATCATTGAGGCTCTATTTTAAGGAAGGAGAAGAGCAGGAGATGCCGAATTGGAATGCGGTCGAAGGAAGCATTGGCACCCCCAAGGGATTTCGAGCCGCAGCCGCTGCGGCTGGAATCAAAAAGGCCAAAGGCGCACTGGACTTGGCCCTGATCGTTTGCGATGTGCCCGGGTCAAGCGCCGCCGGCGTGTTTACCGCGAACCGGGCCGCAGCCGCTCCCGTGCTTTTGTGCCGTCGACACTTGAAAAAGAATCGCGGGCGCGCACGGGCTATCATTGCCAATGCGGGCAACGCCAACGCCTGCACAGGCCGGGCGGGCTTCAACGTGGCTGAGCAAACTGCAAAGGAAGTCGCCGCCATCCTGGGCTTCAAGCCACACGAGGTTTTTGTCTCATCCACGGGCGTGATCGGAACGCCGCTGGATGTAAACCTGATTCTGAATCAGCTTCCGACCTTGAAGGAAAATCTCTCCGTCGAAAACGCTTCCGACGCCGCACGAGCCATCATGACAACGGACAGCTTTCCCAAGTCCGTCGTTTTGCAGTCGAAAATTGGCGGAAAAACCGTCATCCTCGCCGGTATTGCCAAGGGCGCCGGCATGATTCACCCGCACATGGCTACCATGCTGGCCTACATCACGACAGATGCCGCCGTTGCACCGGCTACGCTCCAAAAAATGCTTCGCGCGGCTGTGGACACCTCCTTCAACCGAATCACGGTGGATGGGGATACTTCCACCAACGACAGCGTCATAGCGCTGGCAAGCGGCCAGTCTGGAGTTTCCATACGGCCAGCAACGTCCGCTGGCAACAAGTTCCAGCAGGGGCTGACGGAACTTTGCCAGAAACTCGCCAAAATGATTGTCAAAGATGGCGAAGGCGCTTCGAAGACCGTACGGATTGAAGTGCGCGGCGCGCGCAACGCTTCTGACGCCGAACGTGTGGCGCGAGCAGTGGCCAATTCGCCGCTGGTCAAAACGGCACTTTGCGGCAGTGATCCCAACTGGGGCCGAATCGTTTGCGCCGCGGGTTACTCCGGCGCGGCCATCGACGCAACCAAAGTGGATGTCCGCGTGAATGGTCTCTACCTCTGCCGTCGTGGCGTCCATGCGGGCTTCGACGAAGAAGCTGCGGAAAAGGAACTTGAAAATGCCGAGTTGGCGATTCGCATTGATCTGCACCAGGGTAAATCCGATGCGTGGATGTGGACTTGCGACCTTACGCACGAGTATATTCGGATCAACGCTTCCCGGTCATAGAGCCTGAACGGGCATGACGCCGATGGGTTGATAGAGGCCCCGAGGGTGCAGAATTATTTCGCCGGGAGCAATCCGGAAGGAGGTGATTGATGCACTCTTTGTTAACCAGGGGAATGCGCATGTGCGTTTCTCTCAAGGGGCTATTGACCCTGGCGATGGTATGCAGCTTTGGAATGATTCTGACCGCCCAGACTGTTCCGACCACGCCGCTTCCAGCCAACTTCAAAAAGATCCATCATCTCATCTGGATCATTCAGGAAAACCACTCGTTTGATAACTACTTTGGAACATTTCCTGGGGCGGATGGTATTCCCCCAGGGACGTGTCTGCCAGAAATGCCGGGAAGCAAGACGTGCGTGAAGCCATTTCATATTACCGCCACGAATTTGCCCATTTGTGACCTGCCGCACGAGTGGTCGGTGGCTCACGCCGCCTATGACAACGGGCGGATGGATGGGTTTGTCTGGGCGGAAGGCACGCCATACACCATGGGCTATTATGATCAGCGCGACATCCCAAATTATTGGGCTTATGCACGCCATTACACGCTGTGCGATCGCTATTTTTCCTCGTTTCTGGGCCCCAGCCTTCAAAACCACCTCTACACGGTGGCAGCTCAGGATGGAGGAATCACCGGACCCATGCCGCACACGCTGAAGCAGGTGGAAAACGCACTCGATGACCCCGACGGCTTCAGCTTTGCTTCCATCATCAAATTGTTTAACAGGGCGAAGCTCGACTGGAAGTACTACAACGAAACCAAACCCCTTCCGCCCGGTGTCAGCAGGGACGCAGGCATCAATGATCAGTTTTACCCCGACCCTAAACGATTCTGGATCTGGAACCCACTACCGGGATTCAAAGCTGTCCGGGACAATCCAGAGGACATGGCGCGCCTGGTAGCGCTGAAACAATATTTCACGGACCTGAAGCAAGGCACCCTTCCGCAGGTGGCTTGGATCGTGCCGGATACAGAAGATAGTGAACACGCACCCGAACCCATTGCCCAAGGTATGTGGTACGTGACGCGGCTGGTCAATGCCCTGATGCAAAGCCGCTATTGGGGGGACAGCGTCGTTATCCTCACCTGGGATGACTATGGAGGCTATTACGATCACGTGGAGCCGCCCATGGTAGACGCTTTCGGATACGGGCCTCGGGTGCCAACCATCGTTATTTCACCCTATGCAAAGTCTGGATTCATTTCGCACGAAACGTATGACTTTACCTCTGTTCTGAAATTTATCGAAGAGCGGTGGGGCTTAACCTATCTGACTGCCCGAGATCATTACGCCCTGGATTTACGCGATTGCTTCGACTTCGACCAGACACCGAATCCACCGCTTGTGATTCCCATTCCGGCTCACGTTCCGGAGCGCAATGTGTGGGGATGCGGGTATCACCCGGCGATTGCTCTGCCACGCGGAGGCTTTCGGCCACGTTACAGGCCGTCTCAATAACCGGCCAGGCGAACTGCCAATCCTTCACAAAGATCTCAACCGAATCTCGGCACGAAAAGGAGGCAAAATGAAAACCCGGAACTCATCGAGACGCAACTTTCTGAAAAGGACGGCCACGGCCGCCGTGGCTGCTGCCGGCATGGGGGCCGGGCTGAGGCCGGTGGAGGCAGCGGAAAATCCCTGCGCCGAAGAGTGCGGATCGATCTGGGAGCGGCCGCCGAAGCAGCACGGCAACAATCTCAACCTGATCGTGATTGTCAGCGACACCTTCCGCCACGACAACCTTGCCTGTTATGGTGGGAAGTGGCTTGAAAACCTTGAGACTCCCAACCTGGACCGATTCGCCAAAGAATGTGTCGTGTTCAGAGATGCCTACCCGGAAGGGATGCCTACCATCGTCATCCGCCGCACACTTTACACAGGCCGCCGGGTGATTCCCTGCTATTACTTTCGCCAGCATGAGCCGGTTCAATTGCCGGGCTGGCATCAGCTTTACAACGAGGATCAGACGCTGAGTGAAACCCTTCTCGAGGCGGATTACGTCACGACACTGATCAGCGACCTGCCACACCAAATGCGTCCCGGAAAAAACTTTCACCGTGGCTTTCACACCTACCGGTGGGTTCGCGGCCAGGAGTTTGACTACTACGGCACCGTGCCGCACAAACTGCCCGATGTCAGCGACATGGTTTCAAACAGCTATCTCGCTCGCATGCCCAGTCTTCACGGGTTCCTGAGCCAGTACAAGGCCAACCGTGATCTCTGGAAGCAGGACGGCGAATCGCTTTCAGAGATTGTGGCACGGCAAGCTATCCGCTGGCTGAAAGACAACTTCAACCAGCGTCCTTTCTATCTTCATGTCGAGATGTTTGATTCGCACGAACCATGGGACCCACCGGAGCGATTTCTGCAGAAGTACTGGCACAGTTCTTACACGCCCAGCTTTGTCGAACCACCGTACGCCACCATTCCGCTCTCGGACGAAATCAAGAACCGCTTTCGAGCCAACTACGCCGGCGAAGTCAGTTGTGTGGATTACTGGATCGGCGCTCTGCTGGACACCATCAAGCAGTACGGACTGTTCGAGAATTCGGTCGTCGTCTTCATGTCGGACCACGGAGCCATGCTGGGTGAACACGGCCAATTCCTCAAGGGACCGGACAAGATGCGCGGCCAGGTGACGCATGTTCCCTTCATGGTTCGCACGCCGGACCAGCAACATGCGGGAAAGCAGGTCGCCGGCTTCGTGCAGATCCACGATTACATGCCCACGTTGCTCCATCTGCTGGGGCTCAAGCCGCCGGAACGCGTGACGGGTACAAACTTCTGGCCGCTGGTCACGGGAGAAACAAAGAGCATCAAGGATCTGGTGGTGCAGACCTACGGCTGGGTTGGCGCCATACGCGACCACGAATGGAACTACAGCGAAATCTGGAAGCCTGAAGCGCGCCAGAACAAGTTCAGCGTCAGGCCGGGAGCAACGCCCACGGTCTACAAGCCACAGCTTTACAACCTGCAGAATGATCCGGAGGAATTGACCGATGTTGCCGGTCAGTACCCGGATCTCTGCAAGCGCATGTCGGGTAAGCTGAAGGAATACATCGCCTCCGGCGAAGGCATGACTTACGGCTATTTCAACCAAAAGCCGAGTCTCAACACCGGCGAAGTTTACGTCCAGCAATCGCGGTGACCCGGTCCGGATGGACATGGCCTGGCCAGGCGGCCAAGATCATGATGCGGTGCATCTGATATAATGCATGCTTAGAGTAGGCATCTCGGGCAGGGCTTGCAACGGGGCAAGCTTCTTTGCCAGGCAAGTCCGCTAGGCCGGAAACCTCAATCCATGTCGGGAATCGTCGGTTACATCGGCAACAAGCGAGTGGTCCCTGTTCTGCTCGAGGGCCTTCAGCGCCTTCAGTACCGCGGGTATGACTCAGCCGGCCTGGCCGTGATGAAGGACAGCACTCTGGCCATTCGCCGCGCCACGGGCAAGCTGCGCAACCTGGAGGAGGTTATCCGGCTTAACCCCCTCGATGGCTCTTACGGCATTGGCCACACTCGCTGGGCGACGCACGGAGCGCCTACTGAGGAAAATGCTCACCCCCACCGCGATTGCCGCGGCACGGTTGTTGTTGTCCATAATGGCATCATTGAAAACTACCTGGAGCTGAAACAAGAACTGACGGAAGAAGGGCATGTCTTCACCACTGAAACCGACACCGAGGTGATTGCGCACCTGATTGAAAAGTACCTGGACAAGGCGGCATCACCTTCGGGCCAGGTCACGCTGGACGAGGCAGTACCCGCCGCCGTCCAGCGGCTTTCTGGAGTGTTCGCCCTGGCCATCATGTCTACAAGGGACTTGAACAAGATTGTGGCGGTGCGGCAGGGTCCGCCTGCCGTGATCGGGCTCGGAAAGAACGAATACCTGGTGGCAAGCGACGTACCCGCGATCCTGTACCACACGCGCGATCTCTTCTTTCTGGCTGACGGCGACATTGCAGTCCTGACACCCAATGGGGTGAAGTTGATAGATTTCCAGGGCCAACCCGTCACCCGCAGGGTCCATCACATCAGTTGGGACCCGATCCTGGCGGAAAAAGGCGGTTTCAAGCACTTCACCCTGAAAGAAATTTACGAGCAGCCACGCGCTGTGCGCGATACCGCACTCGGCCGCGTTTCTCCTGAAACAGGCCAGATCTTCCTGGACGAAATGGAAATTACTGAGGACGAATTCTGCGCATTCCGGGAAATCAAGATCGTCGCGGCCGGCACCTCACGCCACGCCGGCTTGGCGGGGAAGATCATGTTTGAGCGCCTGGCACGAGTGCCCACTGAAGTAGACTACGCCTCCGAGTTCCGATATCGCGACCCGCTGGTTGACTCCCGCACACTCACCGTGCTGATCACGCAGTCCGGCGAAACGGCAGACACGGTTGCCGCACAGCGCGAGGCCCAGGCCAAAGGCTCCAAGACCCTGGCCATCTGCAACGTGCTTGGCAGCATGGTGCCCCGGGAAGCCAATGGAACCATCTACACGCATGCGGGCCCTGAAATCGGTGTGGGTTCAACCAAGACTTTTTCTTCGCAGCTCACGGGGCTTTATCTTTTTGCCGTTTACCTGGGCCAGCTTCGCGGCCTGGTTCCTCCAACCGAATCCAAGGACCTCCTCAGTGCCTTGACCATGCTGCCGCGCCAGCTCGAATCCGTCCTGCAGAAAGACGAGGAATATGAGGAACTGGCCAGGCACTTCGATCGCGCATCAGATTTTCTGTTTCTTGGCAGGGGTGTCCACTTCCCGGTTGCGCTCGAAGGCGCGCTCAAGATGAAAAAGGTCTCTTACATCCATGCTGAAGCCTACCCTGCGGGCGAATTGAAACACGGCCCCATCGCCCTGATCACCGATGGTTTGCCCGTCGTCGTAATGGCGACTTGCGACAGCAAATCCGCCGACTCGAAGCTCCGATATGGGCGGACGATTTCAAATATCAAAGAAGCAAAAGCCCGCGGAGCTGTGATCGTCGCTCTGGTTACAGAAGGTGATCGGGAAGTCTACGATATGGCAGACCACGTGATTACCCTTCCCCAAAACAATGAGTGGCTCTCCGCGATCCTTGAAGTCATACCGTTGCAACTGCTTGCTTATCACATTGGCGTCCTGCGCGGATGTGACGTCGACCAACCCAGAAACCTGGCCAAGTCCGTGACCGTGGAATAGAAAAGCTGCCTCTCATGAAGCTTGTTTATTCGGATCAATACGACTTGAATCTGGGAAACCATGTTTTCCCATCTTCCAAGTACCGCCTGATCAAGGAGAGGCTTCTCACAGAGGGTGTGATTGAGCCCCGCGACATCGTTGAACCTGGTCCCGCCTCGGACGACGACGTGGCCCTTGTCCATGATCGCAACTACATCTGGAAGCTCAGGAACGCAAAGCTCTCCTATGTTGAAATCCTAAGGATGGAAATTCCTTATTCGCCTGAACTTGTCCAGGCCGTGTGGCTTTCGGCGGGCGGATCGATTCTGGCGGGACGAATCGCTCTCGAAGAGGGCGTGGGCATCAATGTCGGGGGAGGCTTCCATCACGCTTTCCCCGACCATGGTGAGGGATTCTGCGTCCTTCACGACGTCGCTATCGCCATCCGCCGCCTGCAGAAAGACGGGCACATCGAACGCGCCATGACCGTTGATTGCGACGTTCATCAGGGCAATGGAACAGCGGCTATCTTTGGCGGTGAAGAAACCGTATACACAGTTTCAATCCATCAGGAAAATAACTACCCCTATCCCAAACCACCCAGCAATCTGGACGTCAATCTCCCAAACAATGTACAGGATACTGAGTACCTCGCCGTCCTTGAAGATACTTTAGATAAGGCTCTCGCGGAATTCGACCCCCAGGTGATCTTCTACCTGGCTGGTGCCGACCCTTACCGGGACGACCAGCTGGGTGGGCTCAGACTCAGTTTGCAGGGGCTCGAGTATCGTGACCGCATGGTCTTTGAGAAAACGCGCGCCAGGAAGATTCCGGTAGTGGTGACATTCGCGGGCGGTTACGCACGCCACCTGGCCGACACCGTCAGCATCCACTGCAACACGGTGCGGGTGGCAAAAGAGTTTTCCAATTCTGCGCCGGCACTGCAATAG
Source organism: Terriglobia bacterium (assembly GCA_046705285.1). GTDB lineage: Bacteria > Acidobacteriota > Terriglobia > UBA7540 > UBA7540 > SCRD01. Next base: position 28,882 of record JBJKQK010000130.1, on the reverse strand, counting down.
CCAGGGACTTCCTGCCGCAGATGTCTTCATAGCTTACCAAAAGAACTCTTTCGCCACGTCAACCTGGTCGCGACTTCGAATCCGGATTGTTCACATTTCCCTTGCACTACCTCGAACCGCGAGGTATTATCATCTTCGATGAGCGCCCGCGAAACCAATCCCAATTTCATGAATGGAGTTCCGGAGCTTCTGGTCCTGAGGCTGCTGCAGCAAGAGGAAATGTACGGCTATGAGATCGTTCAGGCCATCCGTGGCCGCACAGGTGCCGTGATCGCGGTCGGTGAGGGTGTTGTCTACCCGGTGCTGCATGGCCTGGAACACGATGGCGCGCTGAGGTCGCGTCGCAAAACCGTCAACGGCCGTAGCCGTATCTATTATTCAGTGACGCCAGCAGGATCGCGTCGATTGGCCGATCTTTCGGAGGCATGGACGAATCTGGCGGCCGCAATCCAAGAAATTCTGACGGGAGTACAGCATGGCGAAGCCGTTCCATGAACTTCGCGAAAGACTGCTGTGTGCAGGCGTCGCGCCACGGTACGTACGGCGCTATCTGGCTGAGCTTGAGGATCATTTTCGCGACCTGACGGCAGAAGAAGTACACGCGGGCCGCAGCCGGGAGGAAGCAGAATCCGCAGCACTCACCCGGCTCGGTGGAACGGACGGTCTCTACAAGGCTATGGTAGAGCAACGCCAGTTCCAATCCTGGTGCGCCCGCGCGCCGTGGGCGACGTTCAGTCTGGGGCCGCTCTTTCTTCTGGCCGGGGCCTACCTTGTGGCCTGCATCTATTTGTGGTGGGGTTGGAGGGCTTTTCTGCCTGACGCCGATACACCATTCGGCGTTCGCAACGCTGGTTCAATCTTCGCGCTGCAGAATATCTATTTTCAGGCCGGCAGATTGTACTATTTCGCGGCGCCGGTTCTCGTCGGGTGGGGAATCGGGCTCCTGGCAGCCCGGCAAAGATTGAAGCCAACGTGGCCGGTCGTCGGTCTGGCGATGCTGGCATGGACAGGGGCCACCGCCCGAATTCACGCCAGTCTCACAGGTGTGACTGGTGGACTCGGGCACGTCAGCATGAACTTCCTCACTGTTGGATCCACTGGTGAGGCTGTTGCCGGCAACGTGCTTCATGCGCTGGTTATTTTCATGCTCACGGTTCTGCCATATCTCATTTGGCGATTGCTGAAAGCTCACGCCGTTTCGACCTAGCAGCCCACCGACGCTCCTCCCCCCAGCCGAGCCCGAGCGCCGCTCAGGCTGGAACCGAGGCGTTGCCCCGACGGCATTCAGCCTGCGATTTTGACAAGGTGGGTGTTGAGCGATCCGCTGCGATAGCCTTCGAGGTCAAGAGTCACAAAGTTGAATCCCAGCGGCTTGAAGATCTCTACGAACTGGCGGGCCATCTCTGGCGTCAAAGCGCGTGACAATTCTTCTGGGGCGATTTCGACCCGTACCAAGGTGTCGTGATGGCGAACGCGGAACTGGCGGAAGCCGAGCGCTCGAAGCGCCTCTTCGCCTTTTTCCACCACTGCCAACCTTTCCGACGTGACCTCAACACCATAAGCAATGCGCGAAGAGAGGCAGGCCGAGGCAGGACGGTTCCAGACGGGTAATTCTGCGCGTCGGGAGAGTTCGCGAATATCGGCCTTGGTGAGTCCGGCCTCGAGCAGAGGCGTCAGCACCCGATGTTTGCGGGCCGCCTGCTGCCCGGGCCGCCAGTCGCCCTGGTCGTCCACATTCACGCCGTAGGCCACGGCGGCAAAGCCCCGCCGCCCGGCAAGTTCATCGAGTTGAGTGAAAAGCTCGTCCTTGCAGAAGAAACAGCGGTCAGGACTGTTGGCGCGGTAGTTAGGATTGGAAAGCTCCGAGGTCTTAATGAACTCGTGAGGAAGCTGGAAGCGTTCGACGCAGGCTTCCGCCTCGTGCCGGTCGCGTTCCGAGTAGCTGGCACTGAGTGCAGTGACGGCGAGCATTCGATCACCCAGGATCCGGTGCGCCGCATAGGCAAGATAGGCCGAATCCACTCCGCCAGAATAGGCCACAATCAGGGAAGACAGGTTCTTCAACTCGCCTTCCAGCCGTTTCTGTTTGATTTCCAGTTCGCCCAATCAAAAGTCCTTTAAAACCTAGGATAACAGGTGACACGGGCGCTCACAACCCAAACTGCCCGCCCTCGTTTGGTTGCAGCACCAAATTCCCGGGCTCGCCTCACGTTACGGCTGAGGCTGGAGTCTCGCGACAATGAAAAGGAGACTGGGAGCACCAACCAACAGGAAAAAGGGATTGCCAGGAAGGTGTCCCAACCGGAACAGATTCCAACCATAGAAAGCCACGAGACACGCGAGAGCGAGGATTCCCCCGAACCCTTCACGATACCAAGCCACGGCAAGCCCAATGCAAACCCCAAAGGGAAACAGCACCAGGCCGACCCAACCCTGAGCTACGGAACCTGGACTCTGACTTGCAAAACCTTCGCCAGCGGCAAAAATGATCACAGCGATTATGCTCAAGAGACTCCATGCACGGGCAGCCCAACGGAATGCGAGGCCGACAGAACGGGATGCCATAGTCCCCTCCTTAGCATCTATTGCCGAGTCTGGGTATCACACGCACGTGATGATCAAGACCTACTGGATCAGCGTACCCTGAGCGTCGTCTTCGTCGGTATCTTCGGCACGGATGAGGCAAGCTGCGGCCAGTTGGTCTTCGCCACCAAGATTGATCAACCGCACGCCCTGCGAAGAACGTCCTGACTCCCGAATCGTGCTGGAATCCAGACGGGTGATTTTGCCCTGCTGGCTGATCAGCATGACCTCCGAATCTTCGGTCACGCTCAGCGAACTGACTACCTTGCCGTTGCGTGCCGTCGTCTTCACATTGATCACACCTTTGCCCGCACGCGACTGCAGACGGTATTCCGTGATTGGGGTCCGCTTCCCGTAGCCTTTCTCGGTAACCGAAAGAATCAGTTCCTTTTCTCCCACCACTTCGACGCCCACAATGTAATCGCCTTTCGCCAGGTCCATGGCGCGCACGCCTCGGGCTTGGCGGCCCATGTCCCGAACGTCGCTTTCCGGGAACCGAATGGCCATCCCTTCATGCGTCGCAAGGAAGACCGTGTCCTGTCCGGTGGTCTGTTTGGCCCCGATCAACTCATCATCGTCGTCGACGTTCATGGCAATAATCCCGCGCGACATCGGGTTGGAGAAATTCGCCAGCCGCGTTTTCTTGATGACCCCCTTGCGCGTAACAAGCGTCACGTAACCCTCGGCAGCATAGGTTTCACCGTTGACTTCGATATCTTTCCGCTCATCCGGAAGCTCTTTCACGGTCACCAGAGAAGCCACCTTTTCGCGCTGTGCAAGGTTCACCAGGTTGAGAATGTGCTTTCCACGCCCGGCGGCGGCCACGTCAGGAATCTCGTACACCTTAAGCCAGTGCACTCTGCCGGTGTTTGTAAAAACCAGTATGTAGCTGTGCGTGGAGGCGATGAAAAGCCCTTCGACAAAATCCGCATCCCGTGTTTTCATTCCCAAGCGCCCTTTGCCCCCCCGGCCCTGCTGACGATAAGTGGAAAGCGGGGTGCGCTTGAGATATTGTGAATGGGAAAGTGTGATCACAACGTCTTCAACGGCAATCAGGTCTTCCAGGCTGATCTCTGCCTGCTCGTCGATGATTTCCGTCTTTCGCTCGTCACCGTATTCCTTCTGCACCTCTTTCAACTCACCCACGATGACCTTGCGCAAAACTTTCTCATCCCGCAGAATCTCTTCGTATTCGGCGATCTTTTTCTGGAGTTCGTCATATTCTTCCTGGATCTTGTCGCGTTCCAACGCCGTCAAGCGCTGCAACTGCATTTCCAGGATGGCCTGCGCCTGCCGCTGGGTAAAGTCGAACGTGGTCATCAAGCCCGCGCGGGCCTCCGCCGGGGTCTTCGAACCCCGGATCAGTTTGATGATGGCATCCAGGTGCGACAAGGCCTTGAGGAAGCCCTCCAGAATGTGGGCTCGCTCCTGCGCCTTGCGAAGATCGTAGGTTGTGCGCCGCCGGACCACGTTCACGCGGTGGTCAATAAAGTGCTGGATGGCTTCCATCAGCGGCAGTTCGCGCGGTTGGCCGTTCACAATGGCGAGCATGATCATGCCGAAGTTTTCCTGAAGCTGGGTGTGCTTGTAGAGGTTGTTCAGAATGATCTCAGGCTGCTCGCCGCGCTTGACTTCCACAACTATACGCATGCCTTCGCGGTCCGACTCATCCCGAATGTCGGAGATTCCTTCGATTTTTTTGTCCTGAACCAGGTTGGCGATGCGCTCGATCACGCGAGCCTTGTTCACCTGGTAGGGAATTTCGGTGATGACGATCTGCTCCTTGTCCTTGGTGGGGCGCTCGATCGCCGCCTTGGCTCGGATTGTGAACTGTCCCCGCCCGGTCTCGTATGCCGCCTTGATTCCGCTTCGGCCGTAAATGTATGCGCCAGTCGGAAAATCAGGCCCGGGCACCAGTTTTAGAACTTCATCCAGCGTAGCAGTCGGCTTCTCAATCAACAGAATTGCGGCGTTGATAATTTCGGTCAGGTTATGGGGAGGTATTTTGGTGGCCATACCCACGGCAATGCCATCCGAGCCGTTAATCAACAGATTGGGTATCCGAGTGGGTAGGACCAGCGGCTCTTCGGTGGATTCGTCAAAATTGGGGATAAAGTCCACCGTGTCCTTACCGATATCTGCCAGTAGCTCTTCCGCCAGGGACTTCAGCCGGCATTCCGTATACCGGTAGGCTGCAGCGGGATCGCCATCAATCGACCCGAAATTTCCCTGCCCATCGATCAGCGGATACCGCAAATTGAAGTCCTGAGCCATGCGCACCAGAGCGTCATAAACGGCGGAATCGCCGTGGGGATGGTATTTCTTGATCACCTCACCCACCACACCGGCGCACTTGGTGTAGCGCTTGTCGGAGGTCATGCCTTCCTTGTACATCGCGTACAGAATGCGCCGGTGGACGGGCTTGAGGCCGTCCCGCACGTCGGGCAGCGCCCGCCCGATGATCACGCTCATGGCGTAATCGAGATACGACTTCCGCATCTCGTCTTCAATGTTCACAGGCACTTCGTTTGAAGGCCTGATCAGTTCCTGGTCACCCATAAATCAACTTTCCTTTGCTTGCTGACCGGCGTTTCGCGCCGGGCTAGATATCAAGATTCTTCACGTCCAGCGCGTTTTGCTCGATAAACTCGCGGCGCGGGACGACGGCGTCGCCCATCAGGACGGTAAAGATTTCTTCCGCCTCTGCCCAATCCTCGATCTTCACCTGGAGCATGGTTCGCTGCTCGGCATCCATAGTGGTTTCCCAAAGCTGGTCGGGGTTCATTTCACCCAACCCCTTGAATCGCTGAACCGTAAAGGCTTTCTTGCCGAGCGCCATGATGTGTTCCAGCAGTTCCTTGCGGTCCTCGATGGTAAGCTGGCTTCCGTTGGTTGAAACTAGAAAGGGCGGCTTGTCGAAGTTGTGAACGCGCCGGTGTAAATCAAGCAACCGCTTGTAATCCGCGCTCGAGATGAGATCCCAGGCAATCACCCGCTCGCTCAAGTTTTCACTTGAGAAGACCAGCGTGTAAAGATTGTGCTCTTCATCGAGCTTGATCTCGGTCTTGAACCCTTCAGCCTTCAAATCTTTCTCGACCCGCCTTAATTTCTCCTGGCTTTCCAATTCTGCCTTCTTGCCCAGCTCAGTCCTGAGCAGGGCGTCGACGGGCCGCGGATCCGCCATGCGCTTTTCAAGCTTGTCAAAGAGCTCGAGGTACTCGCCCAGAGCCATCAGGAAGTTGGTTAGTTCGCCGCCCTGCAGGCGCACCTTGCTCGATCCTTCGCCAGCCTCAACCGCGTGATCCTCCGTCGCGCGGCGCAACACTTCCCGCCGGAATTCTTTTTCGTCGTGAATGTACTTCGTGCTCTTCCCTTTCTTGATCAGGTAAAGCGGCGGTTGCGCAATATAAACGTGGCCGCGCTCAACCAGTTCCGGCATCTGGCGGTAAAAGAACGTGAGCAGGAGCGTCCGAATGTGCGACCCATCGATATCCGCGTCAGTCATGATGATGATTTTCGAGTAGCGCAGCTTGGTGATGTCAAAATCATCCTTGCCGATTCCGGTACCCATGGCCGTGATGAGAGCGCGGATTTCTTCATGGCCCAGCATCTTGTCAAAGCGCGCCTTCTCAACATTAAGGATTTTGCCTCGCAGAGGCAGAATGGCCTGGTAGCGGCGGTCGCGCCCCAACTTGGCGGAGCCGCCGGCCGAATCCCCTTCGACGACGAAAAGTTCGCAACGCTCCGGGTCTTTTTCCTGGCAGTCGGCCAGCTTGCCGGGCAGGCCGCCGGAATCGAGCGCTCCCTTGCGGCGTGTCAATTCACGAGCCTTGCGGGCAGCCTCGCGCGCGCGGGAGGCCTCAATCGCCTTGGCGCAGATTTTGCGGCCGATGGTGGGATTCTTCTCAAAATTCTCCATGAGTTTTTCATAGACGAAGCTTCCCACGGAACTCTGAATATCACTGTTCAGCTTGCCTTTGGTCTGCCCTTCAAACTGCGGCTGCGGCAACTGAACGCTGATGACGGCCACTAATCCCTCACGCACGTCTTCGCCCGAGAGGTTGTCCTTGACGTCCTTGAAAAGATTCTGGTTCTGGCCGAACTGATTGATGGCTCGGGTTAATCCTGACCTGAAGCCGGAAAGATGGGTGCCACCATCCACGGTGTTAATATTGTTTGCAAAAGTGAAAACATTTTCCGCGTACCCATCGTTGTACTGCAGCGCAAACTCCACGTGCATGTCGTCCTTGTCGGCTTCTGCGAAAAGGGGCACGGGATGAAGTGTTTCTTTGTTTCGGTTCAGATGCTTGACGAATTCCGAGATCCCGCCGTTATACCGGAACTGGGTTTCCTTGTTATTCCTTTCGTCTTTCAGAACGATTGTGAGCCCTTTATTCAGGAACGAGAGTTCGCGAAGCCGCTGCGCCAGAGTGTCATGATTAAATTCGATTGAAGTAAAAATCGTGGCGTCCGGCAAGAAAGTGATCTTTGTTCCCCGCCTTGTCGTCTTCCCAGCCTGTTTCAACTGACTGGTAGGCTTCCCAAACGCATAGGACTGCTCCCAGGTGTATCCATCACGCCAGATTTCCAATTCCAGCCATTCTGCCAGCGCGTTCACCACGGACACTCCAACGCCGTGCAACCCACCCGAAACTTTATAGCTTTTCGTGTCGAATTTTCCTCCGGCGTGCAACACCGTCATTACAACCTCAGCGGCTGGGCGCCCTTCTTCCTTGTGCATATCAACCGGAATTCCTCGCCCGTTATCGACCACCGTCACGGAATTGTCGCTATGCACCGTCACTTCAACACGGTCGCACTCCCCGGCCAGAGCTTCGTCCACGGCGTTATCAACCACTTCCCACACCAGATGATGCAAGCCCGTCGGGCCGGTTGAGCCAATATACATCGCCGGCCTCTTCCGTACCGCATCAAGATCGCGAAGCACCTTAATGCTGGCAGCATCATAGGTGTGATTTTCTTCCTCTAGCACCTGTTTGGTATTACTCACTTGCTATTCCTCCATGTTGCCGAACTACGTCCGTCGCAACGTCGCACAATCGGCAGAACAAATCGTTCCGCCATTCAGCCGCTACAGTACAAAAACTCACCGCACAACCCTTGATTTCTCGATGCACACCGCCTGTGTACTAATCTCGGAATGCCGGCTATGTGAAAATATATGTCTGCGGTGAAGGTTGGCAGTGGAGCTTGTGAAAAGCAGGAACTGGCAGCCTGACCGGCACTAGACCCTCATTGGCATCACAACATAGCGGTATCGGAATGCCTTGTCTTCGCTCGAACGCATTTGCCCCGCGCTCTGCTCATCTTTCAGCTCCAATCGAACTTTGCCCCCATCGCCAACTACGTTCAGAAAATCCAGCAGATACTCGTAGTTAAAGCCGACCTGCATTGCGTCGCCGCTGTAATTGACCTCCAATGCCTCATGCGCTTCCCCGTACTCCCCGCTTGAGGAAAACATCTCCATCTGGCCCTCGCTAAGTTTCAGCCGGACGGCCTTCGACCGCTGGTCTGCCAATAGAGCCACACGACGAATGGCCGCAGAAAGCAGATCCTTTTCTATCTCAACTATCCGATTATTCTCCCTCGGCAGCACAGCTTCGTAATTCGGAAACTGCCCGGTGAGCATTCGTGAAATCAGAATGCGATGACCCACCGAAAAATAAAGGTGGCTTTCGTCTTTCGAGAGGCTGATTTTGGAATTCTCCTCGGCCTCGGCCAGAAGCCGCTGCAACTCTGCCATAGCCTTTTTGGGAACCAATATCCGCAACTCGTTCTTAAGCCCTGCCACTTCCAAGTCATGCTCAATGAGGGCCAACCGATGCCCGTCCGTCGCCACCATGGACGCGCTGTCCGGTTTCAGAATCAGTAGCGCGCCGTTCAGCGTATAGCGCGATTCCTCACTAGAAATCGAGAAGATCGTTCTCTTGATCAGGGTGGAAAACGCACTCGCCGGGAGAGATACCAGTGCATCAGGAACAGCGGGCAGCGTCGGATAGTTGTCTTTTGCCATTCCAACCAGTTTGAAAGATGAGCGCTCGCAGGTAACCTGCATCCAGTGATTTTCGAGAAGCTTGAGCTTGACCTCTTTTTCCGGCAACGAGCGCACAATTTCAAACAGCCGCTTGGCTGGAATCGTTCCAGACCCTCCTTGCTTGATTTTAGCGGGACATCCACAACAAATGCCAAGTTCCAGATCTGTAGCGCTGATCCGAAGGGAAGAATCGTCTGCTTCGAGAAGAAGGTTGGAAAGAATGGGGATGGTAGTTTTCCTCTCAACAACCCCTTGTGTAAGGTTCAATTCCTTGAGGAGGAGGCCCTTTTCTACTGTGAGTTCCATTATTTAGATTTCCTTCTATATCTAGTTTTAGTAGTAGGGGTTGTGGACCTGTGGAAAATATCCAATCCCCTTTATCCATGCAGACCAGCGTGGCGCGACGATTGTGGATACCTTCCCTCTTTCTGTGAATTGCTGTGCATGTTTTAATGGCGTTTGTGAATTCACAATCCTTAGTATGATCGCCGTTGTTGAAAATCCCACAAACCTAACTCAATGTGTCTCTAAGCCTGTTGAGAAGTCTGTTTAAATCTTTATCAGTTTTCCTCAAGCGCTGAACTTTCTGAATTGAGTGCAATACCGTCGTATGGTGCTTGCCGCCAAACTCTCTCCCAATTTGCGGAAGTGATGCTGGCGTCAATTCCTTTGAAAGGTACATAGCCACCTGCCTCGGAAACGCAACTGCGTGGCTGTTGTCTCTTGCCTTCAACTGCGTTAAAGAGAGTCCGAATTCCTGGCAAACAAGGCGCTGGATATGTTCGATCGAGACGCGGCGTTCCTCCAAGTCAAGTATGTTTTTCAGGACCTGCTGCGCCATAGGTAACGATATCTCGGCACCTGTCAGCGATGAATACGCGATCAAGCGTGTCAAGGCTCCTTCCAGGTCCCGGATACTCGTCTTGATCCGGGTGGCGATAAATTCGCCCACAGCTTCTGGCAATCGTATACCTTGATCCTCGCTTTTCTTGGCCAGGATAGCGCGCTTCGTTTCGGTGTCCGGAGGCTGCAGATCCGCCGTCAGGCCCCACGCAAAGCGCGAGCGCAGCCGTTCTTCGAGACCTGGAATATCCTTGGGTGGCTGGTCGCTTGAAATTACCACCTGCTTCTGTGCCTCATAAAGCGTGTTAAATGTGTGAAAGAATTCTTCCTGTGTTCGTTCCTTGCCGGCGATAAACTGGATGTCATCCATGAGCAGAACATCGACGTTCCTGTACTTGTCACGGAAGGAAACCATCCGGTCGTATCGAAGTGAGTTGATCACGTCATTTGTGAAAGCTTCTGACGAAACGTAAGCCAGACGCATTTCTCTCTGGCGCTGCTTCATCAGGTGTCCCACAGCCTGCATCAGGTGAGTCTTTCCCAATCCTACACCGCCGTAAAGGAAAAGAGGGTTATAGGCTTTTGCGGGCGTCTCAGCCACTGCCCTCGCCGCGGCGTGTGCAAACTGGTTGCAGGACCCTACGACAAACGTGTCAAACGTATATCGAGCGTTCAACTGGTGATCGACCGATTCAAAATCAAGCTTGCCTTGCTGAGGTTTAGCCTCACCATTCCCAGAATTTTTCTTCTCCGGTGAGATCTCCAGCTCATACTGGATTTCGCTGAAGCCAAGGCGAAGTTTTTCCAGCGCTTCCTGGATGCTGGTGTTGTAATGGTCCTGAATCCACTCTAGAAACTCCTGGTTCGGCACGCGAACCACCAATGTTCCTGCTTCCGTACGGCTGTAACGTGTAGGTTTAAGCCAGGTCTGGTAGCTTTGGGGATTTACTTTCGTCTTGAGGTAGTTCAAAACTTCTTGCCAGGCATTCATAGCAGTGTCAATTGGAAAGGTGAGCCCTCGAGCCGGTCAGATTGCCGGAGCGCAAACTAATACCTCACTCTTTTGCCTTCCGGCTTCCGAGCGTTCCGGCTGTGCACTCATTTTCCCCGGATTCTTCCCTTGCTGTCTATAGCGATAGAGCTGCAGAAGCGGGCTTCCCAGCAATGCCTATTCCGACCACCTTCAATCAGTTAGTTTAGCACAAAAACGCGTGCGTTTCAAAAGAGTTTCCCTTATTAAAATGTGTGACTTACAAGAGTTTTTCCAGAGCTGTGGCAAGCCAGGACCCAACTGGGTCAAAACGGACTCCCAAACCCGCCTCGAAAGCCTGTTGAGAGCCTCCATGGCTAGGCTCTAATCTTCCTCGATTCCTGAGGATTAGACCTCACGAGTCCACATTTTCTCAGGCACCAATCGCGTGAACTTACGCGATTTCATCCGTCGTCTGCTGTGAGGGCAGAATATCTGTTTCGTGACTCTGAAAATCCCACCTGTTCAACGCTATTGCCACGGTATGCGTCAAATATACAGGGGCGGGGAAAGCAAGTTTGCAGGAGACGGGTAAGCTCCCCAAGGGAGGCGATTCAAGTATGAGCAACAGCTCCTATCCAAACCCTCGAAAGCCAGGGCAAGCGCCGCAGATGAAACCGTCACGTTTCAACGTGGTTGGGTTCCTTGTGTCTCTAGTGATTTTTGGCATGCTGCTTTATCTGTTCTCTGCCGGATTTCACCAGCCCCAAGCCAAGCAGATTTCATACACGGAGTTCAAAGAGCAGGTGAGCCAGGGAAAAGTAAAACAGATCACTATGAAGGGAAAGCATGTAATCGGCGTTTACAAGCAGACCAAAAAGAAGGCCACGGCCAAAAAGAACTCATCTCCCCGAGGATTCCAGACTTATCTTCCTGCCATCAGCGACCCCAGCCTGATGCCTCTGCTTGAGAAGAATAGTGTCACCATCGACGTTTCGCCTCCGTCCAGTTCCGTCTGGAGCGAACTCCTGATCGGACTTCTTCCCTGGGTCTTACTGATCGGCGTCTTTGTTTACATCACCTACAGGATGCAACGAAAGGGTGGGAGTGGCCCCGGCGGCATCTTCGGGTTCGGCAAATCCAAGGCCAGGAAGTACCTCAAGGGACCGAGCGACGTGACTTTTGACGACGTGGCTGGCTTGGAAAACGCCAAGCGCGATCTATGGGAGATCATCGAATACCTGCGAAATCCCCAGCGCTATCAGAAGATCGGGGCGAAGCTGCCGCGCGGCATTCTGCTAATGGGACCTCCTGGAACCGGCAAGACCCTTCTGGCCAAAGCCGTGGCCGGCGAAGCTGACGCGCCTTACTTCAGCATCAGCGGTTCTGAATTCGTTGAAATGTTTGTAGGCGTGGGCGCCTCGCGTGTTCGTGACATGTTCGAAACCGCCAAAAAAGAGGCGCCGGCGGTCATCTTCATCGATGAAATAGATTCCGTTGGACGTTCTCGCGGCACGGGACTCGGCGGCGGAAACGACGAGCGCGAACAGACGCTCAACCAGATACTGTCAGAGATGGACGGTTTTTCTCCCTGGCACGCAGTCATCGTGATTGCTGCTACCAACCGCCCGGACGTCCTGGATCCAGCGTTGCTGCGTCCCGGGCGCTTTGACCGCAAGATCACCATGGAGTTGCCACGCAAAGACGCCCGCCGCAAGATTCTGCAAGTTCACACGCGACTCGTTCCTCTTGCTGAAGGGGTCGATCTGGAACATCTGGCCCGGCAGACGGTAGGCTTTTCTGGCGCTGACCTGGAAAACTTGGTCAACGAAGGGGCTCTGCTGGCCGGGCGTGATGGCAAGAAAGAAGTTGGCATGGATTCGCTGGAACGTGCCCGGGACCGCATTGTGCTTGGCAACAAGCGAGATAGCATGCTCGATGAAAAGGAGAAGCGGCGTGTTGCCATTCATGAATCCGGCCACGCTCTCCTGGCCTGCTTCCTACCCCACACCGATCCCCTGGAAAGGGTCAGCATCATTCCGCGCGGTCGGTCGCTTGGCGCCACCGAACAGTTGCCCGACGAGGAGCGCTACAACTTTTCAGAATGCTATCTGAAGGATCGTATCGCCGTCATGCTGGGTGGCCGGGTCGCCGAAAGACTCATTTACGGTGAGGCAAGCAGCGGCGCTGAAAACGACCTGCAGCAAGCCACCGCCCTGGCTCGGCGCATGATCAGCCGTTGGGGCATGAGCAATAAACTGGGCCCCGTATCCTATCACCGCGAGGCGGACCATCCCTTCCTCGGACGCGAAATCGCGCAACCGCCGGACTTCAGCGAAGATACAGCCCGGCTTATCGACGAAGAAGTGCGTGCGCTTGTTCGCGGTCTCGAGACGAAAGCGGAGCAGACGCTCCGCGAGCATCGTGCTGAACTTGAGGCCGTCGCCCACGAACTCGCCGAACAGGAGATCCTGGAAGCAGCCGAGATTCGCCGCCTGCTCGAAACCCACGGTATGCAAGTGACCGAAAAACGCGTCCAAACCGCATGATTCCACGCATCGTTGTGAATCGACCGGGTTGAGAAACCAAAGAAGGGGAGAGAAACGAACAAGGTCAGCTTCCAGGACGGCTCAGAAGGCGAGCGATCTCGTCGCGTTCAGGGAGGGCAATGGGGTGGGATTCTCCGTTTTCGACGATCGTGATTCCATCCTTCGGCCTGCAAACTTCGCCGATGATGCGCGCGGCGATGTGATCCCGGCGAAGCGCCGTGACGATGCGGGGCGCGCTCTTGCGTTCGGCGACAATCAGCAGAGTCCCGGAAGCGAGCAGAGCGAGCGGATCGAAGCCGAGCACCCGCGCCAGCATCCGCGTCTCAGCCAGCACGGGAATCCTTTCCTTCCACACCCGCATGCCTACATGGCCCGACCTTCCCAGTTCGACGAGACCTGTCAGCACGCCTCCTTCGGTGGGATCGTGCATCGCGTGCACTTCTCCGTGCGCAAGCGCCACCTGCGCATCATGCACCACGCTGATGCCGGGCTTTGAGAGCAATCGTTGCGCCCGCTTCAATTGCTTTGGTCCCATCTTTGGGCGCAACTTTTCAGCTTTGTCGCGCGCCAGGATTGCGGTGCCTTCGATCGCTAATCCCTTGGTCAGAATCACCAGATCGCCCGGCCGCTGCCGTTCTTTGCGCACCAACCCTTCGCAAGCAACTTCGCCCAGCATCTGCCCCACAACAATCGGACGGTTGAGGCCAACGGTAATCTCCGTGTGTCCACCGCAGAGGGTGACACCCAGCGATCGGCAGGCCCTCACTGTTTCCCCGAAGATCTTCTCCACCATCGCGTCGGTTGTGTGGCCTTCGGGAAATAGAAACGTCGCCAGAAACCAGCGCGGGCGCGCCCCCATCGCTGCAAGATCATTGGCGTTGACGTTGACGGCGTACCAGCCGATGCGGTCGGCGGTGAAGCTGATGGGATCCGTCTTGGCAACAAGATATTTCTCACTTGTCTCGAGAACGGCAGCGTCCTCTCCGTAACGTGCCCCGAGAATCACGCCCGAACCAGCAACAACCTGGCAGGATTTGAGCAGCCTTTCGAGCAGGCGCGGAGGGAGTTTACCCGCCGGAAGCAATCTTGATTGCGGCATCGCCTGCCGAGTATAGCGCGCTTTCGGCGGGTAGGCCAAACCGGCTTCTATTATTGCGCAACAGCAGGAACTTGCCAGGACCGGCAGGAAAAGGTAACCTCGCTTTCTTGGAAACGATCAGCAAAGTCGTTGGCGTTGTCCCCGTGCGCCTGGAAGCCACCCGGCTCCCGCGCAAGGCGCTGCGGCTGATTTGCGGCCACTCGATGATCGAGTGGGTGTACCGGCGCGCCCGTGAGTGGCCCGGCTTCTCGCGCTTGCTCGTGGCCACTGACTCCGAAGAAGTAATGGCGCACTGCGGTCAGCTGGAAATCCCGGCCATGATGACATCGGTGAAACACCGCTCAGGAACCGAGCGGATCATCGAGGTGATGAGCCGCGAAGCTGCTGACATTTACGTCAACATCCAGGGCGACGAACCCATGGTGACCGCGCGGCACATCGAGTTGATGGTCGCACCGCTTCGAGAGCGAACAGGTACGGCAGTTTCAACTCTGAAGGTGGCGATCACTCCGGAAGCTGCTGCTAATCCGAATGACGTCAAGGTCGTCACCGGTCTCGACGGCCGCGCTCTCTATTTTTCCCGTGCACCCATTCCTTATGACCGTGCCCGCTCAAACTCCGCCCGTTATTACAAGCACATGGGACTTTATGCTTACACGCAAGAGGCGCTGGCGACGTTCAGCATGCTCGCGCCATCAGAGCTTGAAACAGCAGAGGCCCTCGAACAGCTTCGATTTCTCGAAAATGGCATTCCGATTGTTGTGATGGAGTCCAGTGAGGATACGGTGGGCGTTGACACTGAAGACGACCTGCGCAAAGTGGAAGAGTATTTCCGGCAAGCGAAGATCACCATGCCGGAATCGCGGTAACAATCCTCGCATCGTGCAGAATACGCAGGAGCCGCGTGTCTACTGTTCGCCGATGAGATAGCGGCAACCCTGCGGTCCCATGCGGGCGGAATGGACCGTGTCGGCAGGAACATCACACCGGTCTCCCGCTTTGTACGTGCGCGTCTCGCCCTCGGAGGTCAGCGTCATCTCGCCATCGAGGATCACATGTGCGGTGGTCATCGAGTGGGTGTGGTCAGGATAATAAGCTCCCGGGCCATCCTGCCAGACGTAGGTTCTGCCGAATCCTTCTTCATGCAGCTTCTTTTCCCACTCCTTGACGTTCATTTTTCAGCCCCTGCCGCCGCAATCGATGCAGTGAAACTCATGGAGACGGCGATTAACATACACCCAAACGACAGGATACACCTTGCGGGCATTCTTGCGTACGAGTGAGGGCGAAAGGGTGCGGATGGGAGGCTCTGCGGCGGGCAGAAGCCACAACGCTTTGCAATACAAAGTACTTGACATCGCGTAGCCACAGGCGTATTTAATTCCTCATGGCGAGTATTCACCCCATTCGCCCGCGGTCCCAGGATCCCCTGGCGCTCGAAGCCCGCGCCATGGACAACCTTCGCTACATCCGCGAGACGATGGAAGGCGCGTCGTTCTTTACGGCCGTCCCGGGCTGGGGCGGTATGCTGATGGGGGTTACCGCGCTGGTAGCGGCTTTTATTGCTTCACTTCAGCCAAAGCCCTCCTTGTGGCTGGGAGTGTGGATTGTGGAGGCGGCGGTTTCCTGCCTGATCGGCGCGGTGGCGATGTTGCAGAAGGCTCGCAAAGCAGACACGCCTCTGCTTTCGCAGCCGGGCCGGAGATTTGCACTGAGCCTGGCCCCTCCTCTTGTGGCCGGAGCTTTGCTGACGCTGTTTCTCTTCCGCTCGGGATCGTATGCCGTCCTGCCGGGCCTGTGGCTGCTGCTTTACGGAGCAGGCGTCGTGACGGGTGGCGCGTTTTCCGTCCGGGTGGTGCCGGCGATGGGGGTAGCCTTCATGGTTCTCGGGACCGCCGCGTTGTTTTCACCTGCCGCCTGGGGTGATGTTTATATGGCCGTGGGTTTTGGGGGCTTGCATCTCATTTTCGGCGCGATTATCGCTTGGAGGCATGGTGGGTAAGACAAACGTATGGGTACGCGATCGGCGCACGGAGGCCGCTGGCTACGATCCTGAGAGCCGGAACGTTCGAGGGGAAAAGGTCAGCCGGGCTTCGCGGCTTGACCGGTTGATCCATGAGCGCATCCGGCTGGGGATTGTCAGTGCGCTGGCGGTGAACAAGGCGCTGAGCTTCAACGAGCTCAAGCAACTGCTCAAAACCACCGACGGCAACCTGAGCGTCCACGCCCGCAAGCTGGAAGATGCAGAATACGTCGAGTGCATCAAATCCTTCGACGGGCGGCTGCCTAAAACGGTCTATCGCCTGACGGTGCCCGGTCGGCGGGCGCTGGAGAATTATCTGGATCACATGGAAGCGCTGATCCGGGCTACACGTGAGCGGTGAGGATTCGAGGAGGGGAAATTTTTTTGGATGGGAGCTTTATGAGCCAAAGTGCTTTGCAATCTGGAACTTCGCACAAGCTTCATGTGGCCATCATCATGGACGGCAGCGGACGTTGGGCGCGCGCGCGCGGCCTGGCGCGTCCGGAAGGCCATCTCGCGGGCGTCGAAGCCGTACGGCGGGTGATTGCCGCCTCGCTCGATCAGGGCGTCGGTACCCTCACGCTCCATTGCTTTTCCTCAGACAACTGGCAGCGCCCGCCGGAGGAGGTGAAGCGGCTGTTCGGAATTTTTGAAGACTTCCTGTTTGCGGAACCCACGCTCTGGATCGGGAGCGGCGTGCGGGTCGCGATTGTTGGCCGGCGCGACCGCCTGCCCGAGTCGCTGCTGCAAACGATCGAGTACGCCGAAAGTGCAACTTCCGGCTGCCACCGTTTCCATCTGCGCCTGGCCATCGATTACTCGGCGCGACAAGCCATCCTCGCGGCAGCGCAACGGTTGAACTCAAACTCCAAAGCTTCGGAATCCCAGTTTGAGCGGCTTCTCACCGATCCCAGGGGCGAAACCGCCCCCGAAGTCGATCTGTTGATTCGCACCGGCGGCGAACAGCGGCTCAGCGATTTCATGCTGTGGGAGTCCGCGTACGCCGAACTCTATTTCACGCATTGCCTCTGGCCTGATTTCACCGCCGAGGATCTCAGGCAGGCACTCAAAGAATTTCATTCTCGCGACCGCCGCTACGGCGCCCTCGCCGCCGCTGTGTAGCGCCGGGCTTCAGCCCGATGCCGCCCTGAAAACCGACACTCGGGCGACCTGCCGCGCAAGGTCCACAAGCAGGCCCTGACCGCTTTCCGGGGCTTCAGCTGCACCTGGCAAGGTACCTTCCCGGCACGATCAAGCGCCTGGAGCGGGACGTGCCAGAGCCGCTCACGGTCTTCAGCTCTCCGCAGTCGCTGTGGTGCCTGCGATGCGCCACCAATGTGATCGATGATTGCATTGTCGAAGTGCGACGCCGTACACGTCCCACGGTCTGCTTCGCCCACGTGGATCGCCTCGACCGGATCACCCACGCAATCTTTAGCGGAATGAATGAACCAGAGGCATTCCAGGAAAAACCCCACCCAAGGTCCTCTTGCCCAAGCAGCTTGACCCTACCCGGGTGCGCCCTCGTATTGAAGAGTTGGCGTGCCGGGGCTACACTGATCTTAGATACGCATTCATTTGAATAATTGAGATTCGAGGTGTTCGCTTCGGGTGAGAGTCACGGGGCTCAGGGTGTTTAGGCCTGGGTTAGTTTCCAGCTGAACTCGGCGCAGGTGGGAGTGAGGTTTCTCTCTCGCGGGAAGAAGGGCAAGCGCCAATGGGCAGTGAACCAGGCCGCGGAGGGACACAATGTTAGCCAGGGTGATGCGGAGTCAGATTGCCGGCTACGTGTTCGCGCTGATCGGGACAGCGGGAGTAACCGCATTCTGTGAGTTGCTTCCATGGCGCCTGCATAACAGCACCGTAGCGCTCGTGATGATTCTGAACGTGCTTCTTGTCGCCATCTATTGGGGGAGCGTGCCGGGTCTGGTCGCTTCGGTGTTTGGCGTGTTCTCTCTCAATTACTTCTTTCTGGTGCCCAGGGGTCAGTTGATTATTCAAGAACCAGAAGACTTTGTCGACCTCGCCGCCTTCCTGGCAACTGCCCTCACGGTTGGACAACTTTCCGTGCGGGCCAAGCGGCGCGCAGTTGACGCTGAAGCCGGGAGAAGGGAAGCCCGGCGCGCGAATACTTACAACCGAAGCCTGCTTGAGGCTTCTGTCGACCCGCTTGTGGCCATCGGCAAAGACGGGAAGATCACCGATGTGAATCCGGCGACGGAAGCGGCGACCGGGCGTTCCCGGACCGAGCTTCTCGGCACAGATTTTTCCGACTATTTCACAGATCCCGCCGAAGCCCGGGCCGGGTATCAGAAAGTATTCCGGGAAGGAATCGTGCGCAACTACGAGCTGGAGGTTCGCCACCTTGACGGGCATGAGACTCCAGTCCTGTATAACGCGTCCGTCTATCGTGATGAGGCTGGCGAGGTTGCCGGGGTGTTCGCGGCGGCTCGTGACATCACAGAACGGAGGAAAGCTGAGATTGCCCTGCGCGAAAGCGAGGCCAACCTGCGGAAGGCGCAGGCGATCGCACATATTGGAAGCTGGCATTTGGACATTGTAACCAAACGTCTGACCTGGTCTGATGAAGTTTTTCGCGTCTTCGGAGTGCCCAAGGATCAGACGATGACCTATGAGGATTTCATTGCCATCGTCCACCCGGAGGATAGGGGAATGGTGGAACAGGAATGGGCGGATGCGCTCCAGGGCCTGCCCTACGATGTGGAGCACCGGATTCTGGTGGGAGAGCGAGTGAAGTGGGTCCGGGAAAGGGCTCATGTGGAGTTCGACCAGAACAACCAGGCAATCCGAGGTATCGGCACCGTCCAGGATATTACAGAGCGGAAAGTGGCGGAGGAAGCCATCCGCCGGCTCAATGCCGAGCTTGAACTGCGGGTGCGGGAACGCACCGCCGAGCTTCAGGTTGCAAACCGTGTTAAAGACGAACTCCTGGTGCGGGAACGCGCAGCCACCGCGGAGCTTGAACAGGCCCGCGAGCGTGAAGCCGTGGTCGGCTTCAGGATCCAGAAGACCTTGCTGCTCGATCAGCCGCCGACGGATGTCCCCGGGCTACGTGTGGCGGCGCTCACCATCCCATCGCAGCGGGTCGACGGGGATTTTTACATCTTCTTCAAGCATCGGGATCAATGTCTGGATGTCATTCTGGGTGATGTGATGGGCAAGGGCGTACCTGCAGCCTTGCTGGGGGCAGCGACCAAGAGCCATTTTCTAAAGGCACTCGGCTACCTGACCGACTTCTCCGGCGACGGAAAGCTTCCCGAACCCAGGGAAGTCGTGATGCTCTCACATACGGAAGTGGCACGCCAACTGATCGAGCTGGGGAGTTTTGTCACCTTGATTTACGCGCGTCTGGATGTGCGTCACCGCCGTCTGGACCTGGTCGATTGCGGACACACTGGAATGGTCCACGTGCATGGCGGATCAGGCGCTTGCGAGCTGGTACACGGAGACAACCTGCCCCTGGGGGTTCGCGAGGCGGAGGTCTATGAGCAGATTTCTGTGCCTTTCGAGCCGGGCGACACTTTCTTCTTCTACTCGGACGGCATCACAGAGGCGCGCAACCCGGCCGGGGAATTGTTCGGGCCCGAGCGGCTCCGGACATATATCCAGGCGAGCAGGCGGCTGGAACCGGGGGAGTTTATCGAGGCCATTCGTCAGGCGGTCGTCGCATTTTCGGAGAGGGATGGCCTCACCGACGACCTCACCAGCGTCGTGGTGAGAGTGGAGGATCAAAAGGCGTCTGTGCGACCGAATTGATCCAAGGCACTTGCTGCCGGCAGGGAATTGCTTGTGATACATACTGACTCAGGCGGTATCTCAAAACGCGTGATCCTCATCCAGGTTGTGATCATCGCCGGGCTCTTTGCCTTCCTGAAGTTCTACCTGCCCCGGATGGAGAAGGCCCGCCAGACTGCCGATTTGGATCGTCGCGAGAGCCGCATCGAAAATTTCTTCAGGGAAATGGTCGTCGAAGATTCGGGTCGCATGGTTGAAGCACCCGACGGCGGGGAAACCCATCCACAAAGCCTGCAAAGCACGCCATCCGTCGGGGAAGTTGAGCAGGCGCTCGGCGGGCCCGACACCAGCAGCACCGACTTTGCCGGTGGCCTCCATCTGACCTGGATCGGCACGCGCCACAGTCTGGGAGCCAGCTTCAACCATGGCCGTCTCTATTGTCTGACGCTCAAGAATCGCCGCACCGGCCATGGCGTGAACGTCTTTGAATCAAGTGCCAACTGGCAGTCGTTCTGAGCCCAGCCAGGAAGCGCAGGCGATTGCGCCTTTCGGATCCAGGATTTTGGAAACAGCCCGAGATCCGGATGCCCATAAAGGCCCGCTGCACGAAAGACCATCCTGCCGTTCGAGCGGAACGTCCACAATCCGGTTTCGGGATTGTAACTTTTACCTGACGCGGAAAGAATTCCTGCGCTTCCGATCGGGACACCGATCCGTGCAAGGGCTTTTATCCATTAACACTTCGGTCACTTAAGGAAGTTGTTACCACATTGGCCACAGGATTGCACTAGTTTGCTGTGACCTCATCGCTGGCAACAACCAGGGGTAGCTCCCTGTACCGCAGAATTGTCCGTCCAGCCCGGATTGGTGGGCGGCGATTGGTGCAGGGGCTTGCCCTCCACAACAACCATATCAACGAGCAGACAACCGGCAGGGAGGTGCTTGGATGGCGAAAGAAAGCAAGTATAGGATGGACCGATTTGAGAGTAGAGGTTCGAGGGACGGACAGTCCAGCTTGGAACGCACAAAGTTGGAAGCGGGAGAAGACTTGCCAGAAAAGGCTAAAGGTGCGGTTGAAACACTGAACAGCGGAAAAGGAGTTGCTGTGGGGAAAAAGATTGCGACAAGCCTGATTGCAGCGTTCCTGCTTGCGTTCGGGATGCTAGCCGTGCCGGCGACTTCGTCGGCCAGGGTGGCCATCGGCATTTCCGTGAATTTCGGCCCGCCGCCAATACCTGTTTATGCCCAGCCGGCTTGCCCGGGCCCTGGCTTTATCTGGACGCCTGGATACTGGGCCTATGCTCCGGATGCAGGATATTACTGGGTGCCTGGCGCCTGGCTGCCGGCTCCGTTCATCGGCGCACTGTGGACTCCGGGCTATTGGGGTTTTAGCGGGGGCCTGTACCTCTGGCACCCGGGTTACTGGGGCACGCGGGTTGGCTTTTACGGTGGCATCAATTACGGGTTCGGCTACACGGGTTACGGATACCACGGGGGCTACTGGGACCACGACAGGTTCTTTTACAACCGTGCGGTGAATCGAATTGAGGGCAGGCGCTTTGACCACGTTTACTACCGCAGGGAAGACGGCTACCCCAGAGGAGGGCGCGTCAGCTATTATGGCGGCCCCCATGGGGTCAACGTTCGTCCCACGCGCGAGCAGATGAACGCTGCGCGGTACCGGCATTTCGGCCCGGTCCAACAGCAGGTGCGGCGAGAGCAGCTTGCCCGTGGAAATCCGATGCGACGAGCATCATATAACCACGGTCGTCCGGACTTTGGTCCCGCCCGCGGGAATGGCTTCCAGCGCAACACTTATCAGGCTCGCGGAGGAGGACCACGCGGGAACCAGGGCCGGGGCGGTCAGCAGTGGCGCGGTCCCGCCCGCGGGAATGGCTTCCAGCGCAACACTTATCAGGCTCGCGGAGGAGGACCACGTGGGAACCAGGGCCGGGGCGGTCAGGAGCGGCGCGGTCCTGCGCGGCAACAGGACAGAGGCCATGGTGGCAACGGTCACGGGAACGATCATGGACGAGGCGGACGCCGCTAGGTGAAGGACGGAAGCCGGGCAGCGCCTGATCGGGGTTTCGAGTGCCTGGAAACTCCACACTGCTCGGCTTCCCTCGGGACGCGCAGGCCTATTTCACCTCTTCGATGCGGATCTGTTTGATGACCACGGGCTCGAGGGGCTTGTCTCTCCGGTCGCGATCGACCATGGAAATCTTTGTGGCCACATGCTGCCCCTGGAGGACTTTGCCGAAAATCGTGTGATGATCGTTCAGCCACGGCGTTGGGGCCACGGTAATAAAAAATTGGCTGCCATTGGTGTTAGGACCTGCATTCGCCATGGCCAGCACGCCCAGCTGGTCAAAGCGCAGTTCCTTCGTAAATTCATCCTCAAACTGATAGCCAGGCCCTCCGGTACCCGTGCTGAGCGGACATCCACCTTGAATCATGAAATTCGGCATCACACGATGGAAAATCAATCCGTCGAAGAAGGGCCGCTTGACCGGTTGGCCCGTCTTGGGATCTTTGAATTCCTTAGTTCCCTGAGCCAGGCCTACGAAGTTTTCCACCGTCTTTGGCGCGTGCTCAGGATAGAGTCGGCAAGTAATGGTTCCGGCCGAGGTCTCGATAATGGCATGAAGTCCTGGTTGCAATTTTTCCATTCCTTCTCCTGTTCCTTTGGATTGAAATTGTTTCGGATCCGGCTGGCGAGTGAAATCAACCACCCCGGCGTAGAAGATCGACCTCAATGGGGGTCTGTGCTGGGTGCT
This sequence comes from Terriglobia bacterium, assembly GCA_046705285.1. Classification (GTDB taxonomy): domain Bacteria; phylum Acidobacteriota; class Terriglobia; order UBA7540; family UBA7540; genus SCRD01. The sequence continues at coordinate 6,227 of JBJKQK010000130.1, read as the reverse complement.
GACGACAGGACAACCGCAGTTTTGATGTGGTCGAGCTTGGGAAAGTCCCTGGCGAGATAGGCTTCGCCCTCGGTCTGAATCAGGTGCTGGTCCGGACCGGTTCCCATGGGTGCGCCTTCGCCGTAACCGCTGTAGAAGCTCTTGGCAACGTCCATTCCCTCAATGACCTTGCCGAACGGCGCAAAGCCTTGGGAATCAAGGGTCTTGTTGTCTGCGAGGTTGATGAACACCTGGGTTGTGCGCGTATCAGGCCCGGCTGTGGCAAAGGTGACGGTGCCGGCCACGTTACTCTGTTTGACTGGATCGTCCGGGATGTTCGCCGATTTCCACGCTTCGGAGATACCCGGATTTGGGCTGATCCCAAACTGCACGATGAATCCTGGCAGTACGCGGAAAAAGCTCGCACCATTGTAAAATCCGTTTTTCACCAGGTTATAGAAACGGTCAGCTCCGTAAGGTGCCCAGGAACGCGTAACCTCGATGACAAAGTCGCCCTTGGTGGTATCGAACTTTGCCCAATAAACCTTCGGGGCTTCCTCGTTGAGCGATGCAGGGTGCTCAAGCGACGGAGAGACAGCATGCTCCATCTTTGCAACCTGGGGCGCTGTGACGGGTGCTTTCCTGGAGCGCATGAAAAAGATGACCGCGACGGCCACAACCAGAATGGCCAGCACGACGATGATAAGAGTGCTTTTTTTCATGATGAAGAACCCCGTAAGGCCGCGACCGGGCCGTATCAGATAACCCCGTACCCTCCGTCGAACAGCCTTAATTATCGGGGTGCCCGCAAAGCTTTGTCAAAGGGCTTTTCGTGCCAGTGGAAGGCGGTTGGAAATAACGGGGCTCGCCTTCAGTCATAGTATTCGAGACCCAAGTGGGTAATCATCTCCTCGCCTCGCAGATAGCGCAAGGTATTCTTGAGTTTCATAAGCTGGATGAACAGGTCGTGCTCGGGATAAAGGCTCGGGGCGCACATGGGACTCTTGAAATAGAAAGAAAGCCACTCCTGGATTCCCTTTCTTGCCATGTCCGGGCAGCGCTGGGCCAAATCCATAAAGAGAACCAGGTCAAGCACGATGGGCGCCGCCAAGATGGAGTCCCGGCACAGGAAGTCAATCTTGATCTGCATTGGATAGTCGAGCCAGCCGAAAATGTCGAGGTTATCCCATCCTTCCTTGTTGTCGCCGCGTGGCGGATAATAGTTGATTCTCACCTTGTGGTAAAAATCCTTGTAGAGTTCGGGATAGAGATCCGGCTGCAGAATATATTCCAGGACCGACAGCTTGCTTTCCTCCTTGGTGCGGAACGAAAGAGGATCATCGAGCACCTCGCCGTCGCGGTTGCCGAGGATGTTGGTGGAAAACCATCCGTTCAGCCCGATCAGGCGGGCCTTGAGTCCCGGAGCAATGATCGTCTTCATCAGCGTCTGTCCGGTCTTGAAATCCTTTCCGCTGATTGGGACCTGGTTTTCAAGGGCCAACTGGTGCAACGCCGGGACATCCGTCGTCAGGTTGGGAGCGCCATTGGCGAACGGGATGCCCAGCTTCAGAGCCGCATAAGCGTAAATCATGCTGGGTGGAATGCCGGGGTCCGATGTGCGGAGCCCCTTTTCGAACGAGCGAATCGATTGATGGACTTTTGCCGGCTTCAAAAAGATTTCCGTGGACCCACACCAGATGATGACCATCCGGCTTGCGCCGCTTTTGTCCCGAAACGCCCGAATATCGTCCATCAGTTGTTTCGCCAGGTCCATCTTGGTCTTGCCGCGTTTGACGTTTGGCCCGTTCAGGTTCTTCACATACTTGCGGTTGAATACGGCCGGCAGAGGCCGAATCTCCTCCAGGAAGTCCCTGACCTCATTAAGAAGCGAAGGTTCCAGCACGCCAGCCTTCAGGGCGGCCTGGTAGCAGTTGTCCGGGAAAATATCCCAGCCTGCAAAAACCAGGTCCTGCAGACTCGCGAGGGGAACAAAATCTTTGATTAAAGGAATCCTCCGGTCGGTACGCTTCCCAAGCCGAATCGTACCCATCTGGGTGAGGGACCCGATGGGGCGGCCGAGATTACGGCGGACGGCCTCAACCCCTGCGACAAACGTGGTGGCTACCGCCCCCATTCCGCAGGTCATGATCCCCAACTTGCCTTGGGGTTCGTCAATTTGTATAGCTTTCTTGGCCACGTTACAATCCTCTCTGACGATCAATGGGATAGCTGCTCATGTGAAAGTTGCCATATTGGGCTAAACGTGCGAAAATTGCAATCCCTTTCGGTATTCTGGACAATGTATTTACAGTCTCCGTTTATCGGCAGGGGCGAACACGGGCCACTCGGGAAGCATGCGGTGTAACCGGTGACAGCGTTGAGGTTTTGATGAAACCCCGCCGCACGGTGACCTTTGATGGTTCACCTTGGCCGCGACAGGAACCTTTAGCCCACCGCCGGAAGGCAATCCGCGCTTGCAAACGCTGGATATCGCGGGATGGCCAGGGAACAAGGGTTCCAATAAAGGGATTCGGGTTGGAAGCCACCGGAAGCGTGTTTTGAATATGTACCCGGCGAAGATAAATGGTAAGCTGTTGATTGATGCGGGCCTTTTTTTGCATCTAAAATATATAGAGGCTTTTGTTCTTTTTGAGGTGGCGCCGGAGACACTATAAGATTTTTCTTGCAATGTTTGTGAAGTCTTGGTATTTGGTGAAATGCTGCGAGAGGACGAGGTCCTGCCGACCGGGTGACCGGGCGCAGCACTGCAAGTTGTGCGCGGCGGACTCGGGCCAGGCATCGCGTAGGCAGTTTGGCCCGGCAGTCAAATCCCTAGAACAATGAGGTAGTTTTCCGATGAAGAAAATAACTGTGCTTTTCAGCATGATGTTGCTGGCGGGGCTGGCCGGTCTGCCCAACATTGTGCGCGCAGCAGGCAAGCCTGAAAGTTCGCTTCTGCTCGCTCAGGCGGCCGCATCGCCATCTCCGGCTCCCGCCGCAGCGCAGCAAAAGACGCCGCAATGGAAGAGCCGCGCCGAGTACGATGCATTTGAGGCTTTCGTCAAAGAGAAGGATGCGGAAAAGCGCATTCCATTGATCCAGGCTTTCATCCAGAAGTACCCGAACTCTGATTTTCTAACGAACGCGTATGTTGCCGAAATGCAAACATATGCCCAACTCGGCCACACGGGTGAAGCCACCACGGCGGCCAATAAGGCGCTGAAGGCCGACTCCGGCAATCTGCTGGCGCTGGCGTATCTTAGCTATACTTTCCCCTACACCTTCAAGTCTTCATCTCCCAATGCACAGGAGGAACTGTCGCAGGGTGCGCAAAATGCCAAGCATGGCCTGCAGATATTGCAGAGTATGCAGAAGCCGGCCGGCATGACCCAGGACCAGTTCGAGGACACAGTCAAGACGGACCGGGCCACCTTCAACATCGCTGTCGGGTTTGCGGCGCTGCAGCAAAAGGATTACAACCAGGCGATAAAATCTCTGGAGGCCGCGGCCCAGGACAAACCGGACAACGTGCTGGTTCATTCGCTTCTCGGGCAGGCCTATTACAACGAATCGCCACGGGAGGTCAATAAGGCCATCTGGAGCCTGGCGCGCGCCACGGTCCTGGCCGAGCAGAACAACAGTCCGAACGTGGCCCAGCTCAAGAAATTCTACGGCCAGGTGTATGAAGCTCAGCATGGGTCCAACGCCGGTGAGGCTAAGGTTTTGGCCCAGGCAAAATCTTCACAAGCCATGCCGGCCGACTTCGCCGTTGCCCCTCCGCCGCATCACGCCCCCACGGGGAATCCTAACCTCGACGCATTTTATAAGATTGAAGACGCCCTTGCAGTGGGTGGTAATACGGCGCAGGAAAACTGGCAGCAGTTGAAAGGACAGCCCTTGGGGCTCGTCGGCCATGTCGAGGGCGTGCAAAAAGGAACCGATCCCGATACGTATCTCGTCCAGGTGGATATCACTCCCCAGTCACAAAGCCAGCAAGGGACTTACGACATCATGCTCCAGGATTCCCAGCCGGACGCCAAGTATCTGCAACCTGGAGATCCGCTGCGGTTCCAGGGGACAATCGAAGCTTATTCAATGACGCCCAATTTCAACCTCACCCTGAGTGACGCAAAGATCGATGAGAGTGTTCTGAAAGCGGCGCATGAGAAAGCTATGGCTGCCGCCCAGGCTGCAAAGGAGAAGAGGGCGGCTCGCAAACCGCGCCGGTAAGGGATGTGGAACTTTCTTTCAGAGCAACCGCCGAACCGGACCTCTTCGATTGAATGCCGCGATTTGACAGGTAGGGGATGAAGGCTCCCAGCTTTGCGCCAGGCAATGGCCAGGGGTTCGGTTGTCGGTCTTCGCGGACATTTACCGGCTGGGTTGCCGGCGGCGTTTTGGCCGGTGGTCAAGCTTCAGCACCGCGACCTTGCGGCTGAGGGTGTTGCGATGGATATGCAAGTCTTTCGCTGCCTTCGACAGGTTTCCGCCGTTCTTTTCCAGGACCTTCCCGATAAACCGTTTTTCAAACTCGCTCACAGCGTCCTCAAAGAGGATATCGTGTTCGATCATCTGATTGACAAGAGAGTCGAGCTGGTCCTTCACTGAGCCACTCCGGTTATTAGAGCTTCTGGTTCCTGACCGACTGGAATTCCATCGATTTCTTATCGGTTTGAATAAGCGCTCGTTTAAACTTTCTAAAACCCGCCCGGAAATCATTTCTTATGTGGCCGGGCATGGCAAGAGCAATGACCCTTGAGCCAGCGGTGACGTATGGAGCCAGAATTGACCTGCGCACCGCGCCTTGCTCAATGGCAAATGTCATCATCACCAGCAGTAGTATGCAATCAACCAGCAATCCACGCACGAGGCCGAAGACCGCACCAAGAAAACGATCGAACCACTGGAGTTCCACTCTCTTGATCAGCCTCTTGGCAACCGCTGAAACCAGCGCCCCGGCTACAACGACCGCGATAAAAAGCACAATAAAACTGACACCAAGGGCAACCTTGTGGCTATGGATGAACCTTTCCAGCAGAGGAGCCACACGTTCGTAGTTTGTGGCCGCCACAATCAAAGCCACGATCGCGGAAGCCAGGGAAACCAGCTCTGCAACGAAGCCCTTGAAAACGGCCGTCACGACCGATGCAAAAACGATGATGACAAATATCCAGTCGAGCCAGTTCCAGTGTGCCATGCCGCTCTCGGGCGTTCCACAATCAGGAATCCAGCGTCTTCCCCGTCAGAAGACGGTAAGCATCCCGGTATTTTTGGCTTGTCTTTTCCACAACCTCGGCGGGAAGAGGTGGCGGGGGAGGCGTTTTGTTCCAGTGGGTCGATTCCAGATAGTCTCGCACAAACTGCTTGTCAAAGGACGGTTGGGATTTCCCGGGTTCATAGCCGTCCATCGGCCAGAAGCGCGAAGAGTCCGGAGTGAGAACTTCGTCGATCAGGATGAATTCGTTTCCGATCTGGCCCCATTCGAATTTCGTGTCGGCGATAATGATTCCGCGTTCCTCGGCGTATTTCCGTGCCTCCGTGTATAGCCGGATGCTCAGGTCGCGAAGCTTTTCGGCGGCGGCCATTCCGATTCTGCGAGCGGTTTCGTCAAATGAAATATTCTCGTCGTGCCCCGTCTGGCTTTTCGTCGCCGGAGTAAAAATCGGTTCATCAAGCCGCGAGGACTCCATAAGGCCGGCGGGCAATTTGATTCCGCACACCGTGCCGTTCGAACGATATTCCTTCCATCCCGATCCGGCCAGATATCCCCTCACCACGCATTCGATGGGGAACGGTTCAGCCTTTTTCACCAGCATCGAACGGCCGCCGATCTGATCGGCAAAGGCTTGTAGCTCCTTGGGATAGTCGGCCATTTGCGCCGCCAGAAAGTGAGTGGGCACTAGATCCTTAAAACGATCGAACCAGAAACAGGAGAGCTGCGTCAGTACCCGCCCCTTGTCCGGTATCCCTTTGTCGAGAACCACATCAAACGCAGAAATGCGGTCCGTAGCAACAACAAGGAGTTTGTCTTCGCCAACGGCGTAAATGTCCCGGACTTTACCGCGAGATAAGAGCTTGATTCCGGGAAGATTGGTTTCATGAATAACGGTATGTTGTGTTTTTGGCATAGCGGAAATCGGTAGCAATTAATTTTAAGGCATCACAGGACCATGTCAAATAAAAAAGCGGAAGTGCATCGTTCGACATAGTGTTCATGCGGCTAACATTGGGGTTGCACTTGATCTGTC
>JBJKQK010000129.1:0-26793 GCA_046705285.1 Terriglobia bacterium | reverse complement strand
ACACTACGCGCGCGCCACTCGCCACTCATCACTGAATCACTGCCCTTAACTTGCCGGCACAACGACCGGGCCGGGCGAGAGAAACACAAAGAGCACTTCGCCCGCGTTGGCGGAGCTTTCCGCGATGCCCACGATGTTGTGCAGCGTCGCCGAGGCCGGTACGGTCGTGAGGTCGGCCGCCTGCAAGGCTCCGGTGGCGTCGGCCACTTCCACGTATTCGCCTTTGGTGATGGAACTGGCTGCGTAAGCGCGCGAAATGCCGTACTTGCGCACGCTCACATTTTCATTCTGGTTGGGCTGGTCTTCCTGCGTGATGCCCCAGGCCAGCTGGTTGGCTCCGGTGGGCAACTGGCACTCGCCATCATTCGTGCCTGGCGCCACGGCCCGGTACTGACTGACGCCGCTGGCGCTGGTGATCTTGTAAGTCTTATCGAGAACGTACGTTGCTCCTGCCACAGATTTCCTCCTGTAGGGACCGACAGCGTCGGCCCGGTGATTTGGACACGGCACGCCGTGCCCCTACGAAAAATGCACTTCTTGCCTGACTGCGTACTGCCGGTGCGTGGACGGGCTATGCGCCGCCGCTCACCGACCGCCGGTATTGGTGAATCAGGTCAGGCTGTTCCCGGCCGATTTCCGTCAGTGCCTGCCCGTAGCTGACCCCGCGCTCTTTCATGCGCTGCTCCGCCATGAACTTCACCTGCGCCTGGACGTTCTCCGGCACGCCGCCCGAAAATCCCACGGGCTGCAGCGGAATGCGCGCCGTCTGCTCGGCCATGAGGCGTGCAAACGTGCTGAAGTCGGCTAGCGCGATGCGCCGCCAGTCGTCTCGGCGTCGCGGAAGGATCTTGCCGCTCCGCACGGCTTCGTCGAGCGCCTGTTCCACCCGCGCGCGGAAAACCTCCACGGCAGGAATCGATTTCCCTCTCGCTTCGGCTTCTGACAGCACCGATGCCGCCTGCGCCATCGGCACTTCAGCGTTGTCGGCGTCAGGTGTGGCGTCCGGCGCGGTGTTCAGCTCCGCGAGGGCGTTTGCCATGTCATCCGGATCGGCGTAGTATTCGTCCGCAAAGTCCGGATGCTGCACTTGAATTTTCCCGTCAGCGACGGAAAGTTGGACCTTCTTCATAGAACCTCCTGTTGATGGGGCGCCCGCGGGGGCGTCCGTAGTTCCGGTGCTTGCGTCCACCAGGTGATAGGCCGGGTCAGACAGCCGGATTTGCGGCATTTCTTCCAGGAACGGCCGGTTGGTCAGCGCCACGGAAGTGAGCGTTGCACCTTGCGGCTTGCCGGTCTGTTTGTTTTTCGCCCCCCAGTCGATGGCCGGAGAGATGTACCGGTATTCGCGGTTTCTCACCAGCGTCCGGGCGCGTTCCGTGGGTTCGAACCATCCCCACAGAAAGGTGCGGCGGCCCCGGGCTTCCGGCGGATCAATGCCGACAATCCGTCCCGCAGAAGGAATGGGGCCGCCCGCGGCGACTTCCGGCATTTCACTGGCGTGGTCATAGTCCACGTTGATTTCGCCGTTCTGTCGCTCGCGAAAGTTGCGCACGATTGATTCCAGGTCCTGCCGTGTGATGGAAAACCTGTTCGCGCCGCGCACCCAGGTTCCCGCCACCGCCAGCGGGATTCGGACTTTCCCCGCCGCGCCGGCATTGGGTTCCAGCGTGGCCATGAACCTGGGCAGTGTCAGTTGCTCCAATTTGCTGATCATTTGTTCTCCTCTCAAACCCGATGTTCAGCGGAAAGTGCCAGGCGGCGAGCCTTCGGCTGTCAGCCGTCACCGTTGTATGTTCTGGCCGCCGATGGCTGTCAGCTGATTGCTCTCGTCCTGCTGCCCTTCCGGCGGCTGTGGCAATCCCAGTTCGCGCGCGATATGCTGCGCCAGTTCCGGGTAAGGCGCCATCACCTTTGCTGTCGCAAGCTGGCTCAGCGCGGCGAGTGTCTGCTCGAAGCTCCGCGCGCGCAGGCTTGAAACCACCAGCGTCGGATACTGCTTCACGCCGTCCCAGTTGTAATCCACCAGCCGCTGGATCGCCGTCGCCGTAATGGTTCGCGCGATCTGGTCGGCGGTGGCCTGCACGGCCAGGAAGAAGAAGTCGGTCATTTCCTGGCCCAGCGAGCGATTGCCGCTTGATGTCGAGCTCTGCCCGAGGTTCATAAAAAAGGCAAGTGCCGTTCTGGATATTTCAATGTTGTGGTGTTCTATAGAATTGAACAGGTCGCGCACCTGTCCCTGCACGCCCTGGAGCGTCAATTTCCATCCGGCGGGCAGGGCGATGCCGGTTTTCTCGTGCGCGGCCAGTTGCGTCACCCACGACTGCGCAGCCAGCCGGTCTTCTCGCGAGGCGTTAGGCGCCTGCTCGATCGTCGGGATGCCCAGTCCATTTCGTTCGCCGGCGATTGCGTCGATACGGTAGAGGCTGTGCTTGATGTACCAGTGCATGTACGCAGGCCGCAGCATCGAGCGCCCAAAAAAGTTGGCGCCCTCTTTGTTGAAGGTGAAAACGGCCAGGCGGTCCGCCGGAATCTCCACGCTTTCAAAGTTCGCGTTCCGGTAGCCATACTGGTTCAGCGCCAGCAGCGTTTCGCCGTCCACGTCGGTGATCCAGCGGTAGAAAGTAACGGGCAGCCGCGCGGCCAGCCGGGCCAACCTCACCCGGTTTCCGTCCACGGCATAGATTTCCTCGTGCGCCGCCGCTCCAAACGGCAGCATCAGCAGCGCGTTGCGCAGCACGTCGTCCCAGCACTGGGTGGTTTTCACGCCCGCCGGTGAGACGTATTCGAGACCGCCGAAGAGATTGTCTTTCACGAACTTCGCGATTTCCCGGTCGAACGCCGCGGAGCTTGCCGGCATCACGTCCCAGTGGGCCGCGCGGATGGGCAACTCGCACGCCAGCAGCGTGGCCGCCACCTGCGCGTCCGAACGCCGCATCTTTTCGTAGGTGCGGATGGCGGTCAGCCCCTCGAGTTGCGGATTGTATTCACCAAAATCTTCCAGAAATCCGTGGAAGATCGGGGTGCCGGGCAGCCCCGCGGGCAGCGTCTCCGCGCTGGCCGCAGTGCGCTCGATTGGCACGTCCGCCTGCGATTCCGCCAGCGTCGCGCTTCGCCACTGAATGTCAATTGGTCCAAGTTACATCATTCACATCCGTTTTGGATTTGTCGCGGCGGCTTATGACCGCCGGAAGTTTTCCTTGAAAAGCCGGCGCTCATAGAGCGCCGCCACAGCCATCCAGTTCCCTGAACGATCCCGGGTTGATCACGGGCGCACCGCCCACGAGGTAGCCGTCCGCCGCTGCAGCCTTCGGCTCCGAGTCTGCCGCCAGGTCCGCCAGCGCCTTGGCCCAGAACTCGTCGGCGTGGCCTGCCGTGGTTCGCACGGCGTCAAATCGCAGATTGCCGCTCGGCGTGACGAATTTTTTCACTGCGCTGAAGGCTCGCCGCACTTCTCTCGTGTCGGGCAAGAGCGACAGCTGTTTTTCCATTCGCCGTTTCGTGCGGAACGCCAGGTTCTCCTTCACCGCCGCCGTAAAGCTCACCGGCTCGACGCGCGGCCCGAACTCGGCGGCCAGCGTTTCCGCCAGCATCGCTCCGATGCCCGTGGCGTCGATGGCGGCCCGGCGAACCAGCGGTGTGCCGTCCTGCTGCTCCAGTCGCAACAGTTCGCGCGCGCACTCCAGTTGTTCGGCAAAAGGCGCGCGGTCGAGCGTGCGCACGATCCGGGCAATTGAAACACGTTCCGCGGGAGCGGGCTTTACGTCCGCCCTGCTTCCATCCGTGCCGGGAGTAAGGGCAGGCATAGAGCCTGCCCCTACATTTCCCCCTCCCGCGACGGCAACTTGAACTTCATCCAGCCAGAAGACCGTGCGATCGTGCTGCCGGCCGATGTCGATGCCCAGGAAAAAATCGGCAATGGGAAGCGGGAAATGGGAAGTTGGCAACGAAGAGGGAATTTGGCTCACTTCCCATTTCCTGTTTCCTGCTTCCTGCCTTTCCATGCCGCGCGCCGAGGCCAGGTGGTGGGCCGGGGTATCCGTACTGGCCTCGGCACTTAGGCAGGCGGCCAGGAGGTCGGGTGGAAAGAAATTTTCCGCCGTGGAAATGAACTGGCAGCAAAACTCCTGCTGAAAAGTCGTTTCGTCGTCGCAGCCTGCGCGCAGCAACTCGATGTTGATTTTCAATCCCTGCCGCACGGCTTCATAAATGTCGCACCAGTGGGGAGACCAGGAGCAGGAAGCAGGAAGGCGCGAATCGGGAGCCGTCGAGGCCAGGGCTTCTTTCCCTGCTTCCCACTTCCTGCTTCCTATTCCCGCCTCTACCAATCCCGCTGCCTTCGCCAATTCATAAAACTTCCCCTGCTGGCCATTGGGCGTCGAGATCACTTCCAGGCAATAGCCGCGCGTGATGCTGGGGAAAAGCGCCGAGTAGATCTTTGCCGCGTCGGCGTGGAACGCAAATTCGTCCAGCGTGACGTTGCCGGAATAGCCGCGCGCCGTGTCCGGGTTTGATGGCAGGCCGTAAATCACGGAACCGTTCGGGAAGCGCACCTCAAGCTGTTTCTGGCTGGTGCCTTCGAAAAAGGTAGACTCAAACGCCTGCGCCACGATGCCGCAACTCTGGATATGCTCCTGCACTTTTTCCATCAGCAGCTTCGATTGCCGCTCGCCCTTGGAAAGGAAGATCCAGGTGGTCTTGCGCTCCAGACAGCGCAGCAGCGCCTGCAGCGTGGCGGAAAACGAATAACCGATCTGCCGCGCCTTCACCACCATCTTCAGCGTCGAGCGGTCCTCCACCCATCGCCGCTGGTAAGGCAGCAGCCGGATGGGGCTTGAAACCGTTTCCGCGCGCACCTCAGATTCGCCATCGAGCCCGCTCCGGCGGCACGATTCCAGATTCAACCCTCTCCGCGGGGAGAGGGTGGCCGCACCGGCGGCCGGGTGAGAGGCCGTTTCCCGGGTGGCCCCTGCATCGCGCTTTTTGCGATGTGTGCGGGTAGTGGTAGCCACGGTCGATTTCTCTTTTGAATTGACCGTGGGCCCTTTTCCGGAAAGGCCCACGGTTGGCAAGGCACCAACCGTGGCTAATGTCCGTGCGTCTTCAGCGTGCTGTGCTTTCTTCCGTGGCATTTCTATTTCCCTGTAGCGGCGGTGTCCTCGCCGCCGGTTTTGGTTATTCGTAACCCTCTCTGCCCTCAGTGGCCTGAAAAGATCCAACACAGAGGCCACCGAGCCCCTCCGTGCACTCTGTGTCAAGTCTTTAGAGGCACAGAGGAGACAGAGTTCCTTGCCGCTGCACTAGCGCGCCTTTCTAATACGCTCCGGTTCGGTTTTGGTAATTGGCAATTCGTCATTTGTAATTTCCAGTCCCACGGCACAAGCCCACTGCCGTGGCTAGAACCCAGTTCATAATTCGGAATTCAAAATTCATAACTGGTGTTCAGCCCACCGGCTCCACGTCCCGCGGAACCACCGGAATCTGCAGCAGGCCGTAAATCTCCTGGATTTTTTCCATGGTTTCCGGCCCCAGCGTTGCGTTCTTGCCCTGCCTCTGCATCTCGCGTTGCAGCTGTCCCAGCTTGGTTCGGGTCAATCGCAGCTTGAGCAACTCGGCGTGCAGCCGCGTCTTGCGGAAGCGTTTCTCTTCCTCTTCCCGCGCAATCCGCATCCGCAGCAGGTCGCGTTTCAGCATAATGTTGCGCCGCTCCAGAGTGCTTCTCACGGCATCCCGCAAGCTCATTCCCGCGTCCTTGCGTTGCAGGCTCTGCAGCCCGGTCAGCATGGCGGCGTGCGCCAGTTGCGCGTCCGCCGAGTCCGGGTCCGACAACGCCTTTGTCAGCACCTGCGCGCGTTCCAGCTGGAATTCGATCCGCCGCTTCTGCAGTCCCAGGTCGCCGCGATAGAAGTTCTGGATCGCCTGCAGCGTGACCGGCACGCCGCGTTCGTTCACCGCCTCGCAAACATCCTCGAAGGTGGCGCCCTCGATCAGCATGCGTTCCGCCAGCTGCCCCAATTCCGCAGGCAGTTGCGCCACATCATTCACCGGGCGCGCAGGCATCTCTGTAGCGGCGGGCTCACTCCGCCACTTCTTTTCGGTAATGGGTTTCTCGTCTCCCGTTTTTCTTCGCTTCAGGTCCATCGCCAATTTCCTGCCCTTTGCTTTTGTCTCGGTTCCCTCTGTGCGCTCTGTGATCTGAAGAAGCCCAACACGGAGGGCACTGAGGGCCTTTGTGGGCTCTGTGTTAATGCTTTTGAGTCACAGGGGACACAGAGAACTGCCCACTTGTCACTCTTCACTTATCACTGCTCTTCACAGCTCCGGCTCCAGGTAGATCCCCTCGTCCTTGGGCAGCCGGCCGTCAAAGTAGTCGATCCCTTTGGCGGTAATCTTCACCAGCGTGATGTAGCGGCGGGCGTGAGGTCCGCGAAGGTTCTCCAGATTCACCAGTCCCTTTTCCGCCAGGTAGGCCACGTGGAAATCCAGATTCTCCAGGGGCTCCGGATAGCCGAAGATATCGAGTTCGCCTTGCAGCAACGGGAGGGTTGCCGATTGCGGGTAGATCAGTTTCAGGTAATAAAGGATCTTTCCTCTTACGATTTCTTTCTGCCGTAGGCTGCTGGTCATACCGTTTTCACTCCTCTTTGTGTGGCTGCTGCGTCCTGCTCGATATTGCTCGCACGTTTTGCCTCGCATCGGCCCTCCACGTTCACTGCCCTGCAGCGGCGGTGTCCCCGCCGCAGGTTCTTGTCTTTCCGTCCTCCCGGTGCGTTCTGTGGTTTGAAAAGGTCCGGCACAGAGGACACCGGGGGCTCAAAGGCTCAATCGCCTGATCGCAAGTTTTCCCCTCCCTTTTCTTCCACCGGCTGGTGAGCCAACCGTTCGAGATCTCCGCGCATAGCCCGCAGCGCCACCAGGATCTGCTGGTGTTCGAGGCTGTCACGCGAGTCGCTGTACTCAACGCTCGACGCCAGCCGCCCGAGCGCATCCGCCTGCGACCGCTGCGCGTTCAGAAACTGTTTCACGTAATGCTCCGCCATGCCGAACAGGCTCTCCACCTGCCGTCCTTTGACGTCCATGGTGCGTTCAATCCAGATCTGCGCCAGCCTCAGGAACCCGTAACTGAATGCAAGAAGCAGCAGCACGCCCGGTCCCCACCACAACGCCATATGCGCAAAGTCTTGAGGCATCATCGGATCACCACTCCCACCACCACACCCACTGCCACGCCAATCGCCACATGCTCGGTCACACGCGCCAGCCGTCCCAGAAAACTTCCCTTCGCCGCCTTCACTTCCGCTTTGTACTCGCTCTCTTGCCGGGCAAGAATCTTGTCCTTTGCTTCGAGCGCCTGGTTCAGGCTGGCCACAGAACCCTTCAGCCGCTGGATCGCGGCATCGGCCGCCGCCGCGCGCGCCTGGCAGTTGGCAGCCTGCTGGTCCCGGATCTTGCTTTCCGCGTTGCAGGCATTCAGTTGCACGAGTGCCGACTCTACCTTGCGCGCCCCCGAATCGCTCAGAGCCATGGCCACGGGTTTTGCAGCGGCGGTGTTTTGCTGCAGCGGCGATCGGTGGTCGCCGGCTTCTGCGGTTGAACTTTGCGCCTTTGCGCCTTTGCCTGAGGGTGCCCTTCGCATGGGTGGTGCAGACGTCGCGTTTTGTGCGATATGTGCGAGAGACGCGTCGCCAGACCCTCGCCCGGGGGAGAGGGCGGCCGTGCCAGCGGCCAGGTGAGGGGTCACTTGCGCGGGTGGCGCGATGCGTGGGGCAGGCGTCGCGTTTTGTGCTGAGTCTGGGGAAGAGCCCGCGGAACCCACAGCAGTGCCGTGGCTGCCTCCGTTTGGTAATTCGTCATTCGTAATCTGTAATTTGCTTTGCGCCTCTGCGCCTTTGGGCGAGGATGCTGTTTCTTCCGTCGCCAAATCTCCCGGGTTCAATCCAAGCTGGGCGGCCACCCGGGTCACCACGTCTCGTATGGGAAGGGTGGCCTCCTGACCTGCCTCGATCTCCGCCAGCGTGCGCAGGGCATCGAGTTGCGCCGCCAGCTGCCGGTTCTGTTGTTCCATCTGCTGCCGGCGCGCATCGAGTTCCTGAATGGCTTTGGCATTCTCAACATTGGCCTGCCGGATGTCCTGCTGGGCCTGCTTTTTGAGCGCAGCCACCCGCGCCGCGGTCTGCTGCTGCAATTGCGTGAGGTCCGCCTGCTGGCGAATGCGCGCGTCATGCTGCTGCAGCCAGAAAGCCGCCAGCAGCAGGCCCGCTGCAGCCGGCCAAACCCAACCGGGAATCCGGCGCGCCAGTTTGGCCGCTGAACCCAAACCCGAACTGATCCATGTCCCGACACTCATTGTTTCTTTCCAATCACCCGCTGCAGGGTCTCACCCGTCTTGCTGAGGCCGTAGAGCGTGGAAATGAAAACCGTCAGCCCTTGAAGGTCCGGAAGATGGTGCGTGGTCCAGACCAGGAATGAAACCCAGCCGCTGCCCAGTAACAGGCCGAAGAATGAGCCCGTCCTCCCAAAACTCGCCTGCCCGGATTCAGAAAAAAGCTGCTTGATGTATTCGCGCATGGTGTCTTCTCGTATCAGGTTTGGCGCGTCTTGCTTCTGCCTTAAATGACCCATGACCGGCCAGGGTTCCTGCGACAGTGCTTTGGTCATTCGAAGTTCATCATTGCCTTAGAGCTTCGCCGTCAGCTTCTGGAGCTCTGCGCGCAGGTAGGTCCGCAGGCTTATGATTTCCTTGACAGCGCGCTGCTCGAATAAACTGGCCAGAACAACTCCCAACGAAAATCCCGCCAAAAACGTCACCAGGTTGGTCATCTCTTCTCTCCTTTTGATTGAACCGACTGCTTGAATTTGCTTGCCTGATCATCCTCACGCTTTCCGCCCGCTTTGCCGGGTCCTGCGAAGAATCTGCCTTGCGCTGGCAGGCAACCTTCGCAGGCCATCACGGCCGCGGCCGCCAATCCCTATTGCCCAGCCCGCTGCATGCGCCGTAGCTGGTTGTAGATCTGCATCCGCTGCAGCCCTTTCTCCACGTAATCCGGATCAAACGTCCTGCCGTAAGGACGCCCGGTGTTCCAGCAACAGAACATCTCAGAAAATTCCTGAGTGGGGTCGAGCTGGTAGTCAACCACGAATTCCGACAACAGCCGGATCGCCATCTGGAAATGAAAAGACGGCTCCAGCAACCGGCGCACGTCTCCCGGCTGGCCGATCATGTGATAGCCCATGATCTGCGTGTAGCCCCAGGACGTCGCAAGCTCACGCAACGCGTCGTCCGTCGCGGCCGCCATCTCACTGCGATGGTTCGCCGCAAAACCCGGAGTCAGGTAACGCGCGTGGAGCGTGGCGTCAGTCGGCGGAAGAAGATTGGCAAGCTCGTGGTCAATCTCCGCCACGTTGATGCTGCCGTAACTGGGCGATTTGCCCTGCGCAACCGCTACGAGATGGCCGTAAACCGAAGCCTCAAAACGCGTAGCCTCCGCGCGCCCGCCACTCTCGTTCGCCACCAGCGCGCCCAGAAATTCCGGGGGCACGGATGACAACGCGCAGGCGCCCTCAATCACCGCGTCACAACGCTCAAAAACCCGTTGAACGAGACGGCGCTCTGCAGGCAGGTTCGCAGTGGCGGCTGCTCCCAGCCGGTCGGCGCGTGCTTCGCGCTGTGTCCCTGTTGCGTTCATTTGCGTCTGCAAGACAGTCCTCTCCCTCGATGTGACGGGACCCCTTTCGTGGCAGCCACGCCCGGTGGCCTTGCCCATGTCCCATCTACATTTCTAGCCTAACCCCCTGAAATGAGACGATGGGGACTGCTGAGACGCTTGGGACATAAATTTGTACCTTGTTATATATCAACGACATACAGTCGTTGCCCGATGCGTCGTTTTTCAATTTCTGCAGAAAGTGTTGAATGAATGCACAGTGGGTAAAAATTGCACGCCCGCAAAATTCTCCCGGCGGTTACCACCGCCAGCATTACAACCCGAAGCAGATTCGATACAATGGCACTCGCCAATTCAGGTGGCAGTCGGAAAGGAGCAGGAGCTAATGCGAGCTGTTGTCCAGCGCGTCAAGCGTGCGGAAGTCCGAGTGAAAGGCAAGGTCGTCGGCAAGATCGGCCGGGGGATGCTCGTCCTGGTCGGAATTGCGAGGCAGGATTCACCCCAAACCGGAGAGAAATTAGCAGACAAGATCGTGCACCTCCGGATCTTTGACGATCAAGAAGGCCGGATGAACCTTGACGTTCGTGAAGCGGGCGGAGCGGTTCTGGCGGTATCCGAATTCACGCTTTACGGCGATTGCCGCAAGGGCCGCCGGCCAAGCTACATGGACGCTGCGACGCCGGGTGAGGCCCAGCCACTTTACCAATGCTTCGTGGAGTCGCTTCAAGCCCTTGGCCTCAAGGTTGAAAGCGGTGAGTTCCGCGCTATGATGGATGTCGAACTCGTCAACGACGGGCCGGTGACACTACTGGTTGATTCAGACCGGGCCTTTTGAAACAGGTGGAGACGCTCTAATGTGGGGGGCGGTAATCGGCGTTCAATACGCGCTGATCTGGGTACTTCAAACGCCCGACCGCAACTCTCTCCGGAAGAGTACTTTGATACCCAGACGCCATGGGTCGTTTATGCCGACCTGTATCACGGTAATGGCGGGATCAAGATAACGAAGCAACCGTGTTGTTGTGGAGTGGAACCGGAAGGCAGGCACAACGAGGTAGAGCAATGGTGGCGCATCGGCAAGCACCAGACCCGGAAAGTACCCGAAGTCCTGAAACTTGCCTCGTTTGCGAAGACTCTCGACACGCAACCAGTAATCCAGGGCCTGGAACGGCAGATTAATCTGTTCCTCAAGCTTCAACTCAATCACCGCAAGCCTGCCATCGCGCGTGGCTGCCAAGATGTCGATCACACCGCGATCGGTTCTCGAGAAAGCCGGTACCTGGGGATACGCAAACTCCGGGGAAAGTCCGGGATCAATTCTTGAGATGTCGTTGACCAGCATGCTTTCCAGCCAACGCTCAGACTGCAGGCGATAGAACTGATCAGATGTATCTCCACTTGCAGCGTTGCGCCGGTCGAGTACAAGAAAGATGAAATCCCGAAAGTTGTTGCGACTGGATTCATCCATTCTGCGCACGCTCCCCTCCAAGCCGAAATAGATCTTCGGTGAAAGATCTCCCTCGACTCGGGCCACCTCGAGGCCCGCCACACGCACGGAGACAAACTTCCCTGAAGAGTCGGTCGTCATCGAGAGACGATCCACAGCGCCTCCCAGCAGGCCGTATAACATTTCTCTATGGCGAGTGATGAGCGCTTCATTCCGGAGATGGGGCACAAGCCGAGTCGCGATGCTGCCGCCGGTCTCGATATTCACTTGCTCAGGGTGTTCTTCATTGCCATTCCATTCGTACAGTTCCAACTGCACTGCTCGGTGGTTGATGGCAGCCGCTCTCTGGGCGTTAAACTCGATTGTTTCGCGCGGCAGATAAATGCGGAGCCTGGGAACGATCGTCTTCGTTGCATGGCTCCGCAACCAGTCGAGCCAGATCAGGCCGAAGGCCAACACCGATTCCGCCGCGGCCGGCGTCTCATCCTTGCTGAGTCCGATGAATGCGCAACCGGTTCGGCCTTGTCGAGCCATTCCTCGCGTGTACCATGTGGAAAACGAATACTCACGATCGGAACGGTTGCTGACGTGTTCAAGGCGCCAGCCCTGAAATTCCTGTTTGAGCATGGCCACAAATTCCTGCTTGAAGGCGCGCCGTGTGGCTTCCCGTCTTGTTCGCTGTCTTGGGCGAAGCTCGCGAAACTCAAGAACTGACGTCGCCCGGGCATGTGGCTTGCGCGCGAAGACGCCCAATCTTTCTCCGTCGCGATAGGCTGCTTCCTCAACTCGGCGCGCCAAAGTTCTGACTGGATTCCACGCCTCGAAAAGCAGCTTGTCAAACTGGATACTCAGTCGCCAACTGGTCGAAGTAAGATCGAACAATTCCATCTCGTCCTCAACCACAACTGGATGTGAGAGAGATCGGATGAAGGTTTCAATTTCATTCTGGAGCTTGGGAAGAAACTCGGATTCTGTTTCGTGCGGCATGGCAACTTGGTCATTCATTATAACCACGTTCAAGATGCAGGGTGATTTGTCAGTGACTTTCGATGGCCGGCGTACGAGAATGGTCTGCCACCATAGGGCGGAATAACTGACCAGCAAGCCGACTCAAATTGAGTTCCACAGGTTGACGACCTCCGCCCAAGCGTGATATCAATCGACTCGATCATCCTGCTAAAGTATGAAGGAGACTATGAAACCCAAGGTTTTTGTTACGCGCCCTTTGCCCTCGCGGGCGGTGGAGCTGTTGTCAGGCGCCTGTGAGGTTCGAAGTTATCCTGAAGATTCTGCCATCCCAATTCGGCAGCTGGCTGAAGAGTGCCGCCATGTTGACGGGCTTCTGGTCAGCTCGGCGCGGGTCAATGAAGAGGTGCTGGAGGCGGCTTCCAATCTCCGAGCTATTTCCAATTGCGGCGTCGGCTACGACAATATCGATCTTGACGCCTGCAACCAAAGGCGAATTCCGGTTACCAACACGGCTGGGTCGCTGGAAGAGACCACGGCTGATCTGGCTTTCACTCTGCTGCTCGCCACTGCCCGCAGAATAATTGAGGCTGACCATTATGTTCGCGAAGGGCGCTGGGACCGGTGGCAATGGGGACTTCTTCATGGAGCAGATGTTCACCACAAGACCCTCGGCCTGCTGGGATTTGGCGGAATTGGTCAACCGATGGCGCGGCGTGGCCGCGGTTTTTCGATGCGCATCCTCTATCATGCCCGGCATCGGGCAGCCGGCAGTATTGAGCGCGAACTGCAGGCCGAGCACGTCAATATGGAAACTTTACTGCGAGAATCCGATTTCCTCAGTCTTCACGTTCCTCTCACTCCCGAAACGCGCCACATCGTGAACGCCGGAGCCTTTAGTCTGATGAAGAACGGGGCTATTCTCATCAACACAGCGCGTGGACCCGTGGTCGACGAAAATGCACTCGTGGAAGCGCTTCGAAGCAGGAAAATTGCCGGTGCGGGACTGGACGTCTTCGAAAAGGAACCAAAGGTCAACACAGCTCTGTCCAGTATGGACAGTGTTGTCCTGGCGCCCCATATCGGGAGCGCCACTGGCGAAACCCGTCTGAGGATGGCGACGCTTGCCGTCAAGAACCTGCTCTCTATGCTATCGGGCGAGCGGCCCAGCAATGTTGTGAATCCAGAAGTTTATTCTTAATTCCCTGGAAGGCCGGAAGTGGAAAACCTCTTCCGCTTGCTATCCTCGTCCGGCTTCTCAATAATGAAGACATGGCGGCGACGTTGGCCGGCAAAAGCGTGAAAGCATGGTCATTACAGGATGAGCGTCCAAAATAGAGTTTCCAGTTCAGCTAGCCCCACCTATGAACACGGCAAGGCAATTGCCCGCCAAGTTTTCCACGAGGTCATCGCCGCGATCGATTTGCGCCAGGCGATGGTCGAGAAGTTGAAGTACAAGGGGGAGAAGCTTGTTGCAGGAGACGCAACAGTTTCTCTGACACGGCCCCCAAATGTTGTCGCCATTGGCAAGGCAGCCAGCCGAATGGCCGCGACGCTGGATGAGATCCTCGGCGGAAGGATTGCTCGCGGCATTGTGGTGGCTCCTTCCCTCCCAACCGCAAGGCTGGAGCGCTTCTGCTACTTCGAGGGTGCCCATCCCTACCCAAACTCGGACAGCGTTGCCGCAGCAGAAACGGCCCTTGAGCTGGTTTCGGGCCTGGGCGCCGATGACCTTGTTATCTTCCTGATTTCCGGCGGAGGCTCGGCACTGTTCGAAAAGCCCTTGAGCCCCGCCGTTTCACTAAAGGATCTGATTGTTTTCAACCATGTGCTCGTAACTTGCGGCTTGCCCATCGAACAGATCAACGTCCTGCGCAAACATATCTCCGCTGTCAAGGGCGGCCGGTTGGCCGAGGCAGCGTATCCAGCCCGCCAGCTCACGCTCTATGTTTCCGACGTGCCGGACGACTTGCCTTCCATGGTTGCCTCAGGCCCGACCATGCCGGACGATTCAACGATCATGCAGTGTTACCAACTGGCTGAGGAAAATGATCTGACGAGGCAGTTGCCTGAAACGATTCGCAGGCAGTTTGAGGAACGTACGCTCAAAGAAACGCCTAAACCCGGTGATTCCTGCTTTCGAAATTCCCTGTACTCATGTTTGCTCTCGAATCGAGAGGCGGTCGAAGCCGCGAAAATGGCTCTGGAACGGCAAGGTTTTGACTGCGAGATCGACTCGAACGAATGGGATGCGGATTACCGTGAGGTGGCGTCCAGAAATCTGGTCGCTTTGAACGCGCTGGCTCGGGAGCATCCGGGCCGGCCTGTCGCGCTGGTTGTCGGAGGCGAAATCACCTGCAAAGTCACAGGCTCAGGCATGGGCGGGCGCAACCAGGCCTACGTGCTGTACGCGGCGGGAGAAATCGAACATCAAACCCGAGTGGTCCTCAGCGCCGGAACTGACGGGCGGGACGGCAATAGCCCGTCGAGCGGAGCCGTGGCCGACGGGCAAACGATTTCCCGCGCTCGGGCCCTGGGTCTTGATCCGGCGCACTATCTGGTGGAGAGTGACTCCTATTACTTCTTCCGCACGCTTGGTGATACACTCGACACGGGGTTTACCGACAACAACGTCCGGGACGTGCGGTTCTGGCTTGATTTCGGAGATTCTTAAAGCTTTCCAGGTCTTCTATCGAGCCGGGCTTCCCGGTTTGAAGCGAGACCGTCCGCAGCTAATCCTAAAACTTCTCATGAAGGAGGCACTCGATGGCAGAATCTGTTGGCTTCATTGGTCTGGGGATCATGGGCGAGCCCATGGCTTTAAATCTGGTGAAAGCCGGTTACAAGGTAACGGTCTTCAACCGAACTCGGGAGAAGGCTCAGCCGCTTGAGCAAGCCGGCGCACGTGTGGCCTCAAGCCCTTCGGAGGCCGCTCGCAATGCCAACTACGTGATGAGCATCGTCAGCGATTCCGCGGCCTCCGAAGAAGTCATTATGGGTAAGGAGGGAGTTCTCCAGACCATTCGCCCGGACGCCATTGTGATCGATTCCGCCACCATCAGCCCCGTGGTCAGCCGCAAGCTCGCCTGTGCAACGGCCGGCAGGAAAGCAAGCTTCCTGGACGCCCCGGTGACCGGCAGTAAACACGGCGCCGAGCAGGGTGAACTGACCTTCATGATCGGCGGCGAGCGCGAGACGGTTGAGAGAGCGATGCCACTCTTGAAGGTGCTGGGTAAGAAGCACATTTACTGCGGCCTGCATGGAGCGGGACTTTCCGCCAAGCTGGCGCAAAACGCCATACAGTCCGCCATGGTTGAAGTCTTCTGCGAAGCTTTTGTACTCGCCACCAAGTGCGGGGTGCGACCCGAGGTCATGATGGAAATTGTCCAGAACAGCATGGCGCGGGCGGCGCTGACCGACTTCAAGGCTCCCTTCATTTTCAAAGGCGACTTCACGCCCTATTTTCCTCTGAAGTGGATGCACAAAGACGTCACACTGGCCATGGAAGCGGCGTTTTCCCAGGATGTCCCGATGCCGGTATCGGCAGCCGTGAAGGAAGTGTACGCTTCTGCCCGGGCACAAGGAAAGGGTGATCTGGATTACGCGGCGGTCATTACGTTTCTGGAAGAGCTTGCAGGCGTGAAGGTTCGTACAACAGCGGAAGGAAAAGCAGAAAGCAAAAAGACAGAGTAAGCGTGCGGCGCGGCCCTTCAGCGGCTGAAGGCAGCACAGGCCCGGGCACTGCTATGGCATGGCCGAAGTCGTGGTCCGCAGAACCGGTACCCGGGTAGTCAGGGAAGGAAGCCGGGACCACCTTCGCTTGTGGTGGTGAAGTAAAAACTGTTCTTCCCGGTCCGCAGGTCTTTTCCATAGGTGAAGACAAGTGCTACGCCATCCAGAATCCTCAGTTTGACTGAAGCGCCCGTGTCCCAAAGCCAACGGTGGGAGCCGAAACCGCCTGAATCATCGTAGATCCTTCCGCTATCGAGAAAAGGCCCTACCCGCAGCTTGAACCACGCGTTCGCGTAAATGTTCTTATCGACTTCCCAGTTTGAGAGCAGATAATCACGGCCTAGAGGAGCATTTCCCTTCTGCCCGTCGCGAGTTCCGATGTGCGCGCGGAGGGGCAAATTGTTATCGCGTTCGAGCCCCAGCATAAAGAGGTCGTCAAAAGGAACCAGCCCAAAAGTCTTGCCGGCGTGGAACTTCTCGGTCATTTCATAATCGTCCCCACGGACTTGCGGAAACCAGCGTGCATCAAGCGAACCCTGCAACATGCCAAAGTGGCTGAATCCGCGCGCATAGAAATTGCCGAATGTTCCCCGAATGCCCGAGCTGAGATTAAACCGTTCTTCCGGCAGTCTCAGCAGAGCGTAATTGCCGCCGGCGTGGACTGCCAATGCAACACCGTTCGTGAAGATAGGATCCGCGGTGGAAGTTCCGGCTGGCAGATTCCGAAAGCGCCTGTCGGATAGGCTCAGTCCTGCCTTCCAGCCCCAGCGGCTGCTGACAATGGATTGGACTTCTCCACCGAAAACAAGCTTTTCCAGATTGAAGGCCTGGAGCGATGACCCGGCCTGATGAAACGTTCGGGAAATATTCCAATTTTCATTCCGCGCATCGGCATACAGCCGGTAGCGGAACTTCGGGTTCCGTGCGAGTGGTGCAGACACAGAAGCGAAGATGCGCCGCTCCTGATCATCCCAGCGAAAGAGAGAAACGATGTTGATGGCGGAATGGCGAAGATTATAGTCCTCAGGATTAACCGTTTCATACGGGAGCCCTCGCAGCAGAGAAATCAGTCCCGCAACCTTGTTCGGACCCCAGCCGTTTCTTTCGACCGCACTGAGGGTCAGATCAAATGCTTCCGGGTTGCTGCCGGAGAGAGGCACAAGTTCCAGCCGGAATGCAGGGAATATTCCAAGCTGTTTAAGGCGCTGGAGCGTGGTCCTGAATTGTTTCAGAGTCAGGACGCTGGCCGGCGAGCAAGTAAATGCCCGATCCAGCAGGGCAGGATCGATTCGAAGCTGCGGATCCGTTTTGATTTCGTTGATCCGGGGCTTCCCGATCCGGTTCCAGTACTTAAGAGCCGCTTCCAGGTTGCCCTCAAGGAAATAGACTGTCGCCAGGAAGTTGACGGCGTAACGGTCGCGCGGGTCCAGATGCAAAGCGTGGTGGAGGTAGCGTTCGGCTTCCTGAAAGCGTTTCCGCTTGAAAGCAATTCCGGCAAGCTCAATGGGAAAACGCTTATCGTGCGGATATTGTTTCGCGCCGGCTTCAAACGCTGCTTTCGCTTCGTCCCATCGATGCGTGCGCGCGAAGGCCATGCCCCGGTAATAAAGAACGTCTGCTGATTCCGCAGGACACCGGCTGGTCACCCGCAGAAGATCATTCCATCGTTGTTCATTGTATAGCTTTTGCAGAATCTCAGGCTGGCGACAAGGCGTCTGTGCTCCAAGGACAGAAGGCAATGCCAGGGAAAAACAGAGGACAACGGCCTGCAATTTCAATGGCCAGATCCGGGGACTGCAAGCAGTGTCCAGTTGTGCATCGGGCGCCATCGCTTTTCAAAGATATTGAGATCCATCTTCAGAAGCTTCCGTTGCGCTGGATCATTCACCAGGACCACCCCCTCCTGCCATTCGAGTCCGACGACCACGACATAATGGAGCGGCCCTGAACTCCCGGAATCCTTCAAGCAGACAATGAGCGGACGGCCTTTGGCAAGATGGTGCCGGAGGTCCTGCAGCGTGCCGCGGAATGCAAACACTCGAAAGCCGTTCTGGCGGAAGTAGCGCTCCATGCCGGAAGCATAAATCCCCTTGGCTTCCGGGCTATAGAGTGTGCGCTGAATCTGGCGAGCATCAGCGGCAGGCGGGATGCCCACATTTTCTTTCTTCAGCCAGTATTGCATGACCATCGAGATGCAGGCTGCCCCGCATCCATGGGATTGCTGCCGGACATAAGGCACATTCAGCCAGATTCCCGGCTGCGTCGCAAGGGCGCCGGCCAACACCGCCGGAAGCAAAGCGGGTATCCAGGCGCGCGGCCGGTTAACGCATTGCATAGCTCTTAGCGGGTGGCGATGAGAACAACGATCGCAGTCCCAATCGCGATCAGGATGTAAGTAATTTGCTGATTGGTCAGAGCGCCCGCCGCGAAGTTCTTCTGGGCTTTGTCAGCTCTCGAGGCAAGCCTCGCCAGTTCCTGATCACTCAACGATGGGACAGCCTTCTTGATTTGGACAGGGTTAAGGTGGGCGGATTTCAGCGCCTTCTCGGCCCGTTCAGACGTGAAAAACTTCTCGACTTTGGTGATATTCTGCTGCCGGGTGCGGGCAACCGATACAGCAGCCTGCTGGAGTTCCGCGGGTGAAACAATGTGACTTTGAGCCGCCAGCAGTGAAGGAGTTTGAAGCAAAATAACTACAGCACAGGCCAAAGAGGTGACAAGCAACCGGCAAATCGAAGAGCGCAAAGTGATTCCTCCTTATCCAACAGTTAATGCCCCTCCCCGCCTCAACCCATTCTACTGGGTAAAGGACGGTTCGACAAGATCAGTGTGATGGAAAAGAAAGCAGGAAGGCCCGGATCAGGATGCCAGCAGCCCATGGCTGCTGATCGAACTTCAGTAGATACCTTTAACGTGTCCTCCATCGATGGCGACTGAAACGCCCGTGATGTAGCTGGCACGCTCGGAAGCAAGAAACACAACCATGTTGGCAAACTCTTCCGGCTGGCCAATGCGACCCAGGGGAACCTGACTTGCCCAGCGCTGCTGGATTTGTTTGGGATCCACGCCTTCTGCCTTGGCCAGTTTGCCGGAGAGCTGATCCAGCCGGGAAGTAAGCGTATAGCCGGGGCACACATTGTTGACCAGAATGTTGTCCTTCCCATACTCGTTGGAAAGGCTTTTCATGAGGCCGGTGACTGCTGACCGGACCGAGTTGGACAGTACCAGATTGTCGATCGGCTGCTTTACCGATGCTGAAGTAACCGTAATCACCCGGCCCCATTTCCGCTTCTGCATCAGCGGCAGCACTTCACGTACAAAGTAGAGAGTGCTCATCAGGTTCAGATTCACCCCCGCCTGCCAGTCTTCCACCGTGGTGTCGGAGAATGGCTTCGCCGGAGGGCCACCCGCGTTCGTGACGCAGATGTCAACCCGCCCAAAGTGGTTATTCGTTTCGCCGACGAAGCGCTTGACCTGTTCGTACACCGTCACATCCGCAGTTCGCGCCAGAACTTCGACGCCAGTCTCCTTGCGGATTTGCTCGGCCGTCTGGCTAAGAGCAGACTCCGTCCGCGCGCAGATCGCCACCTTTGCGCCTTCCCTGGCCAGACCCTGGGCAACAGCCTTGCCCAAACCTTGACTCGATGCCGCTACAATGGCAACCCGATCTTTTAGCCCCAGATCCATTCTTCCGTCTCCCAATTTCTTTGAACAGCCTGCGAACTGCCGTGACCAATCCCCTCGGTGCAGTGCCATACTGCCATCAAGCCTGGATGCACCTTTGCGAGCCGCGGACGGGTACGCCTGTCCGGTCAACCTTTGCGCAGATAGTCGTCCTCGCCGGTCAGCCAATCTGTACGCACTGGCGCAAAGACTTCAATATCGAACGTATCTTCCAGCGCCACGACCCCGTGCGGGACGTTTGACGGGATATGAACGATTTCCCCTTTACGAACAGTAACCTCCTGGCCGCCGATATCGAACTTCAACGCGCCTTCCAGCACATAAGACATCTGCTCGTTTTCATGGCGGTGCACAGGAACAACACCATCCTTGGAGATAAAAATCTGTGCCACTGTCATCTTCTCGCCTGTAACTACTTTGCGCCAGAATTTTGGATTCATCTGCTCCTTCCGCACTGAATCCCAAGCATACAGCCGCATAACAATCCCTCCGGTTATTTTTGTAGGTTCTTGCACAGGCATTTTACATTCCAAGGTAAGGATTTGGCGATAGAATATGCTCAGATTTTTCAGACAAGTATCAATACTTCCGCGGCGTTATCATGCGTTGCTGGCAAAGGCCGTTCCAGTGCGATATCACAATGTCAGTCGAGCTCACCAGGATGATCATCTGCACAGGAATTTGCGCGCGTGTGCGGCATCCGCGGGGCGCAACCACTATTCTCGGTTTCTTTGCCTTCTGGGTGCTGACCGGCACTGGAGGGATTTTTCTGCTGGCATTCGGCACATTCCTGTTGTATTTAATAGTCGCTCCACTTGAAGAGCGAGAACTCCGGGAACAATACGATTCTGAATACGAAGCTTGCGCGTACGGTGCCTCGGTTCCTGCCTCGACTGAGGCGAAGGCCCCTGGAATCATCGATATGAAAGGAGGTTTCCATGCGAAGCTTGTTTCAGGCGGTTCTGCTTGTGGGCCTGATGGCACTGTCCTGGCCTCTGGCAGCCCAGCAAGTCCACAGTTGTGGGAATTACACCATCATCGTCGGCTCTCCTGAAGACAAACTGACGCTGGCCGTGAACGGGGCCAGCGATCCCAATGCCAAGGTTGCCCTGCTTGAGAAGTTTGTCCAGGAACATTCGGATTCCAAGTACCTGCCCTGTGTGGAACAGCTTCTTACAAAGAACTACGTCGGGCTTAAGCAGTATGATAAAGCCATCGCTGCGGGCCAGAAGGCTGTCGCGGCCGGCTACATGGACGTACCCTTCCTTGACAATCTTCTTCAGGCGTACATGGAGACCGGCCAGCCCGGTACAGCGCCATTTGACATTATCGCCAAGGCTGCACCACTGATTGAAGCTGAGTCTGAAGTTGTCAGGAGTACAGCAGAGAACCAGGCTCAATTCGAGGCCGAAAAAAAAAGCGCCCTGCAGCAGGCCCAGAATGACACGGCTTACATGGTCTATTCCTTCTTTCGTTTCCTGCCCGGCGTCACGGACCCCAACCAGAAGGTCAAGCTGCTTGACCAATTCACCCAGGCCTATCCCGCGGTGGCAAAGGAGCAGGGCGGCCGAGTGAATTATGCTTATGCCGTTGCCTATGCGCAGGCCAACCAGTCCCCCAAAGCCGACGAATATGCAGAAAAGGCCATTGCCTCTGATCCGAATGACATTGAGGCCCTGAATCTTGTCTCTTACGACTATGCTGTCCGTCGCCACACCAATCAGGCCAAAGCCAAAGAATACGCCAGCAAGGTTCTCACGCTGATCCCCGGTATGAAGAAACCCGAGGGCGTCTCCGACGACGCCTTCAAAGCCCAGCAGAACGTCCAGGAAGGCATGGCACTGCTGACGCTTGGCTATATTGAATTGGAGAGGACGAGCCAATCCCACCGGACGGCCCCGGCCATTAAGGATTTCCAGCGGGCAGCCGACCTTTTGAAGGCCAATCCGGAATTGCAGGGCCAGGCTTATTACTTACTCGGTTACGCCTACGAGAATCTCTATCCCGCGGACCACCGGAAGGCCGCGGTTGCACTTGAGCAGGCTGCCAGCATCCACTGTTCGGTGCAAGCCCGGGCGCGTGAACTGCTGCAAAGGGTCAAGAGCGCTATTCGCTAGCCGGTTTAAGGAGAATTACAAATCATATCGGCGCTGCCTGTGGTAGCGCCGGCGTCCACACCGGGGCATTTCGACGCTGAGGGCAGCGCCGCTACGGAAAGGCTGTCACTGTATTTTGCAATCTTATGTAGCGCTGGAACTTGGCCCCCGGGAAGAGGCAATGCGTTATAATAGCCGTTTATTTCCAGCCTGGCGGTGGTCATATGCGGTACAACAACATTCTTGAGGCCATCGGCCGCACGCCCCTTGTCAAGCTCAACCGCCTGGCACGAGGCTTCAAAGCAGAAGTTTACGCCAAGTGCGACTTCCTGAATCCCGGCGGCAGCGTCAAGGATCGAATCGGAATCGCCATGGTTGAGGACGCTGAGAAGCGCGGCGTTCTGAAACCCGGCGGTACCATCATCGAGGGAACCTCAGGCAACACGGGCATGGGTCTGTCGCTGGCGGCCGTGGTAAAGGGCTACAAAGCCATCTTCACGATCACTGACAAGCAATCCAAGGAAAAGATTGACTTACTCAAAGCGATGGGCGCCGAGGTGATTGTGTGCCCGACTGCGGTCGAGCCCGATGACCCCCGCAGCTATAATTCTGTTGCCCGGAAACTTGCGAGCGAAATTCCAAACTCCTTTTACGCCAACCAGTACGATAATCCCGCGAATCCGGACATTCACTTTCAAACGACCGGGCCGGAAATATGGGAGGATAGCGAAGGCCGCATCACCCATTTGGTTGCCGGCATGGGAACGGGAGGAACCATCACGGGCATCGGTCGGTATTTGAAAAGGCAGAACCCTGAAGTAAGGATTATCGGCGCCGATCCGGTAGGATCAATCCTTTACGATTTCTTTCACAACGGTACGACGGGCAAGGCCGAAACGTACAAAGTAGAAGGCATCGGCGAGGACTTCTTGCCCAAGGCGCTCGACTTCAGCATCATTGATGACGTCATTCAAGTGAGTGACAAGGATTCATTCCTCTGGGCGCGAAAACTGGCACGGCTGGAAGGGGTCTTTGCCGGGGGCTCGGCCGGCACTGCCATTGCAGCCGCCATGAAGATTCTTCCTTCTCTGAGCGAGAAGGATTTCGTCGTGGTCGTCATTCCAGACACGGGCATGCGCTATCTGAGCAAGGTCTACAACGACGAATGGATGAGAGATAACCGCTACTTCGAATCGGGGCTACCGCTGACCGCCGCGGACATTGTGCAGGCTAAGGCGGCTATGGGCCAGCCGAAGCAACTGGTTCGGCTGGCGCCCGGAGATTCCCTGGAGGCAGCTCTCGACAGCATGCAGGCTAACGATTTCTCACAGCTCCCAGTCTTCGAAGATAAAACACCTGTTGGAGCCCTTTACGAAGACGACATCCTGAACCTGACGCTCCAGGGCAAGGACTTCAAGAAGCTCCTCGTACGCGAGGCTATGCGGGAGGCTTTCCCGGTTTTGCCTCCCTCGGCCGCCATCGATCAGGTCACCGCCTGCATCACCCGGGACTGCCCGGCCGTCTTCATTGACCTGGGAGAACACCGGTACGAGATCCTGACCAAGTACGATCTTCTCCATGCAATTGCTCGTCTGATTAAGCAGCCGCAATGAAACCCTTTCTTCGAAGTTTGACAATTCCCTGCCCGCGCCTGAGAATGCTATTTAAGCCAAGAGTAAAGATTTTTCAGGAGACATCATGAGCAAAAGGGTGAGTCCGCAGGAGGTCCTGGAGGCACTCAAAGGCGTCGAAGACGCGGCGCAGGGCAAAGATATTGTTTCGCTGGGCTACGTTAAAGATATCGAGGTAACTTCTGACAAGACGGTCATTGTGCTTGAGCTGAAAACAGCCGATACTCCGAAGGCGAATTCCCAACTCGCCGCCGCTGTCCGCAAGGCCATTGAGGCGGTTGGGGTGTCGAAAGTTGAAGTTGAAATTGCCACTCCTTCAGCCGCCCCGCCCAAGAGCCAGTCCAGTCTGATTCCGCAGGTGAAGAGCACTATCGCGGTGGCCAGCGGCAAAGGCGGAGTTGGAAAGTCCACTGTAGCGGCCAATCTCGCCGTGGCGCTCCATCGCCAGGGAGCAAAAGTTGGCCTGATGGATACGGACGTGTACGGCCCCAGCGTGCCATCCCTGATGGGTGGCAAGCAGGAACCGCGCATCGTTGAGGGCAAGCTTGAGCCGCCGGTTGAGTGGGGTATCAAGATCATCTCCATGGGGTACTTCCTTCCGCAGGACGAAGCCGTCATCTGGCGCGGCCCCATGCTGCATAAAACCATCCAGCAGTTTCTGGGCGACGTGAACTGGGGAGAACTCGACTACCTGGTGATGGATTTGCCGCCGGGAACCGGCGATATCCAGTTGAGCCTTTCGCAGACCATTCCTCTGACCGGCGCTGTGATTGTCTCCACGCCGCAGGAGCTTGCGCTCGACGTCGCCTGGAAGGCGATCGCCATGTTCAGGAAACTGAACACCCCGGTTCTGGGAATTATTGAGAACATGAGTTATTATGTGTGCCCGCATTGCGGCGTCCGGGAAGACATTTTCGGCCATGGCGGAGCAAAGGAAGCGGCGGCCAGATTGGGCATTCCATTCCTGGGCGAAATTCCTCTCGATCCGAAGATTCGAGCGCAGAGTGACGCGGGCCATCCCGTTGCACTCGATTTGAATTCGCCGCTGGCTGAAGCTTATCAGGCTGTGGCAAAGGCTCTGGTGGAACAGGTCAGCCAGGCTGGCGAGCAGATTCCGCAAATCATAACTGGATAGCAGTGTGGCCTTCACTCCCAGGACGATTCGGCTTCACGGCGAGGGCGACGAACTGATGATCGAATGGGCGGATGGACATCATAGCGCCTATTCCTACCAATACCTTCGAGACCGTTGCCCGTGCGCAACATGCATAGATGCGGGTCCGGCACAGGCCAGCGAGGCGGGACCGCTGCCCATTTTCGGCTCGGGGCCTTTGAAGCCGGACAGGGCGGAACTCGTAGGCCGCTACGCTCTCCAGATTTATTGGAGTGATGGGCATTCCGCAGGCATCTATACGTTTGATTATTTGCGGGAACTTTGCCCTTGCGCAGAATGCGAAGATGCGCAGGACACGGTGCGGTAGCGGCCCACGAAGCCAAGCGGCTGCAGAATGCGCAAGGCCTGGCGCTGAGAGCCGGGCACACACTTTAGCCTGTTCCCAATAGCCGTTCCATCGACCAGATTCAACAGGGCAGCATGGGGCAGCCCTTCATTCAGAATCCAGATCCGCATGATGCGAGGGAGAAAATCATGATGATCACTCGGAGTTCTTCGCTACTCCTGGGCGTAGCTTTGGGCTTTCCACTGATCGCTTTAGGGGCATCTGGCAGGTCGCTTTCCCGTTCGTCCGCGCAAGGATTGTTGCTGGTCGACAACAAGGGCAATCACACTTTAGGCATCGTCGATCCGGCGGCAGGCCGTGAAATCGCTACGATCACAGAAACCGGAATTACTGGCCATGAGGTCGCCGTATCGCCGGATGGCCGGACAGCTTATGTTCCGATTTATGGAAATTCCGGTGTGGGAATGCCGGGAAGCAATGGCAGCGCCATTGATGTGATCGATCTTGCCAATCGCAAGGTCGTTTCGACCATCAGCGTGGGGCCTCTGCGTCCGCATTGCGCCAAGTTCTCTCCCAATAATGGGCTGCTGTACGTTTCGACGGAACTTGCCGACGCTATTACAATCATTGATCCCAAAAGCAACAGGGTCGTGGGCACCATTCCCACCGGACAGCACGAATCGCACATGCTGGCCTTCTCCCATGACGGCCGGCGAATCTACACGGCGAATGTTGGTCCGGGGACAGTCTCCGTGCTGGACGTCGCCGCTCGAAAGACCCTCGCCATCATCCCCATTTGCAAAGAGACGCAGCGGATTTCCGTTTCCATGAACGACCGCTATGCTTTTACGTCTGACCAGCACAACCCTCGTTTGGCTGTAATCGATACGGCAACCAACAAGGTGTCGCGCTGGGTCGAATTGCCAGGCATCGGGTACGGAACGGCGCCCACGCTCAACGGCCGCTACTTGCTGATCGCCATCATCAATAAGAATAAGATTGCTGTGGTTGATTTGAAGACTTGGGAAATTGTTCATACCATTGATGTTCCGGCCGCTCCGCAGGAAATTGTTGTGCGGCCCGACGATCGAGTCGCCTACGTCTCCTGCGACCGCAGTAAGCAAATCGCTGTCGTCAACCTTGAAACCTGGAAAGTTGAGAAGGAGATCAGCGCCGGCCCGGTCTGCGACGGCATGGCTTGGGTGCCCGCGCAATGATGCATCAGACATTATGAGAAACTAAGACATGCCCCGGTGACGTTCCGGCAGCATCTCGCCGCATTTCATTTCCTTGACGGCAATTTCCGGCTTGTGCTATAAAACAATGCCTAAATGACTTCCCGTTAGGCTGGTCTGTGCACTCGTGCGCATAACCCACTGCTCTCAATCTTCAGAATGTCCGAGCCGCCGCTGGCAAGGCATACAATGACTCGGAATCGAGGAAACAACCATGAGCGTTTTACCTATTGTTCTGCTGAGCATATTTGCGCTGGCTGCAACCGGGCTGTTGTCTCGTCCAGCGCTTGCTGTAAGCGCCTGCAAGCGCTTTTCACAGGCGGTCTGGGCCGTTTTCGGAAGGGGCGCGATATTTTCTGAGAAAATGGATTGCCATTTGTCACGCGCGCGGTCCTTGCGACGGCTTTTCGCCAGGGCTTCTATGGCTGCCGTTACTCTGATGCTGGCCGGCTCGGCCACAGCCTTTGCTCAGGCTGCCAAGGAACCTGCCGGCGAAGCCAGTCTGAAGCTTCCGGACTTGACCCAGGTCCACTTCCTCGGCCCTATTGCCATCAACGGCCACGACCTGCTCCTGTTTGGGCCGCTGTTCTGCATCTTGGGAATGCTTTTCGGCTTCTTCATGTACATTCACCTGAAACATCTGCCGGCGCATCGGACGATGCTGGAGACGTCACAACTGATTTGGGAGACCTCCAAAACCTATCTCATCAAACAGGGCAAATTCCTGCTCCTCCTGTGGTCGTTCATTGCCGTCGTCATCCTGGTGTATTTCGCAGCCCTGCTTCACTTCAGCGCGTTTAGAGTTTTCATTATCCTGCTCTTCAGCGTGCTGGGAATGGCCGGCAGTTATTTTGTGGCGTGGTTTGGCATCCGCGTGAAT